>NZ_JBFRLG010000005.1:0-112388 GCF_041469785.1 Vibrio sp. 10N.286.48.F5
TGGCGTAAAGCAAATAAAAAACCGATAGCTCATCAAGATCTTTGGGAGCTAGTGGATAAACGAAGTGCAGATAAACAAATTGAGGTGAGGAAAGTCGCAGCTTGCTCCGCAGGAAAAGATGCCGCTTATAGATACGCTCTCGCAGTGGCGAATGGTCAGTTATAACGATAATGAATCACTTGTTGGCTGAGCCAACAAGTGATTCCTTTTGTGTGGTCATCGGATCTTAATGCCTTGGGACGTGTTTGATGATTGGAAACTAATTGGTTCACTTAATCCGTAAAATTCAGTAGGTAAATAGTTGGAGATAAAAAGGTATTTTTCTACGTGCCAGTCAATCCCATGGGAACACACAGCATAGGAGGACGTCCCATGAGATTTCTGAAGCTAAAAGAAGTAATGCAAAAGACAGCACTGAGCCGTTCAGCGATTTACCGAAAAATGAATGAAGATCAATTTCCTCAGTCCATCAGCCTAGGGGATAGGGCAGTAGCTTGGGTGGAAAGTGAAGTACAAGACTGGGTGACTGATAGGGTTGCTGAACGCGATGAGCGAATAAACGATCAATAGGGAGAATTAAGGATAAGTAATTAATCGTTATTTGAATTCCCTCAAAGTTACTGTGGCTGTATGGGGCTTACAGGAAGAACATTGGAGAATGGCTTTTATATCATCATACTTCCCGTCTTGCACATGGCTAATAAATTCCTGCTCCCACATTCGATACAGATCTTCAACTTCTGATGAGTGGATACGTTGCCACCCCGATTCAACGGTGAAATAGAGTTGGTGACTAAAATCGAAATCAATGTGGCGCTTTAACTCTGGGTAGTGATTTCCTACATAAGCGAAATCAGTGATGTAAATGATTGTCACGTTTGCTTCATTGGTTATGTTGAGGCCAATTTCAACAGGGTGGCAACCACCGCTTTCAGCGCTATAGTGCTTATCACGGAAGCAAATAGTCAAGCGTTGGCTGGTGGTTTCTAAGCTATCTAAAGTTAATACCGTTTGACAGTGCTCACTTAATAGCTGATGAAACTGCTTGGATACGGGTAATGAGGTTGAAGTGAAGTTTAGTGTTGGCATGTGAGTTTCCTAGGAAGATGTTGAATCAAAGGTTCTATCCATGGCTAGCTTTATATAATCAAAAGCTTATGAAACGGATGGTTAGAAAATAATATTCGAGTAGTAAATTGAGTGTTCAAGGTTGGCGTGCTGATATTGGACTGATGGCACCAGAGATTGATAAAGAAGAAACTACAGTGTTTATCATTTAGTGTGCTCTGTGCCGCAGATAGTTATGCGATAGTTCAGCTATGCACGAAGATAATATATGCCTGAGTTTTTTTTGTTTCGGTGAGTTAGTCTGAACCTTGTTGAAACAGCAGTTTGGGAATGTTTGAAGGAGGATTCCCTAATCGGGAAATCTTGGAAAGCACTAATTTTATCGAGGATTAGATAGATAATGAAAAGAGTAAGGGATGGCGCATGTCGAGATTGCATGTAACTTACTGTTTGCAAGTTAACCAGAAAGCGTGCTCAGTCACCCCATTCGATTCATAGATAGGAGCGGTTAGGGTACAATGCTAAACCGTCGAGACAAGTCGTTGTAATGACGCATTTATTCATTTATGTATTTGGTAGCTAAAAATGATAACGAAAGAAGCACAAATTGAACAAGCGCTCATAGATAAGCTGGGCGATCTGAAGTATTCATACCGTAAAGATATCCGAACAGATCGAGTCTTGAAGCAGAACTTTCGTGAAAAATTTGAGGCGTTAAACTTTGTAAGCCTTACTGACAATGAATTTGAGCGCTTGTATCAAGACATCATTACGGCTGATGTCTTTGAAGCTGCTAAAACGCTGCGTGAACGCGGCTACTTTCAGCGTGAGGACGGCACACCGCTGCATTACACCTTAGTGAATATCAAAGACTGGTGTAAAAATGAGTTTGAAGTAATCAACCAATTACGCATGAACACGGATGAAAGCAATCACCGTTACGATGTGATTTTATTGATCAATGGCGTACCTACGGTGCAGATTGAGCTGAAAGCTTATGACATTGTGACTCGCCGAGCTATGGAACAAGTCGTTGATTACAAAAACGATATTGGCAATGGCTATACCAATACACTGATGTGCTTCATTCAGATGTTTATTGTTAGCAATGAACACCACACTTATTACTTTGCTAACAACCGTAATGAGCATTTTAGCTTCAATGCCGATGAGCGTTTTTTACCTGTTTATCAACTAGCTAATGAAAATAACCGTAAAATTTCTCACTTACATGACTTTGCTGATGCCTTCTTAGCGAAGTGTACTCTCGGTCAAATGATTAGCCGCTATATGGTACTAGTTCAGTCGGAACAAAAGCTTCTGGTTATGCGTCCGTATCAAATATATGCGGTGGAAGCTATTGTTGACTGTATCCATGAAGGGCGAGGAAATGGCTACATTTGGCACACAACAGGATCAGGTAAAACACTAACGTCGTTTAAAGCGTCAACGTTACTTAAAGATAACCCTGATATTGAAAAGTGCTTGTTCGTGGTTGACAGAAAAGACTTGGATCGTCAAACCCGAGAAGAATTTAACAAGTTTCAAGATGGCTGTGTGGAAGAGAACACCAATACAGAAACGTTAGTTCGTCGTATGTTGTCAGAAGACTATGCGGATAAAGTCATCGTTACAACGATCCAGAAACTCGGCTTAGCGTTAGATGAAAACAGCAAGCGCAACCAGAGTAAATTGAAAGAGGGTAAGAAAACCTTCAAAGAGCGATTAGAACCATTACGAGATAAACGTATTGTTTTTATCTTTGATGAATGTCACCGCTCTCAGTTTGGTGAAAACCATAAAGCGATTAAAGAGTTTTTCCCTGAAGCACAACTGTTTGGCTTTACGGGTACTCCTATATTCGAGAAAAACTCAACGTATACTCAAATCGATGGCAATGTGGGTTCCTTTAAAACTACTGAGAGTATCTTTGAACAAGAGCTACACCACTATACGATTACTCATGCAATTGAAGATAAGAACGTTCTAAGCTTCCATATTGACTTTTTTGGCAAACATTCTGAGAGCAAGCAACGAGCAGACGCTAGCAATGATGAAGCTGAAGCAGCGGTGACAAGAGTTACACCACCACCACGGGCTGTCGTTCAAGAGATATTAGAGAAACATGATGCTGTGACGAATCACCGTCGATTCAATGCCATTCTAGCAACGGCTTCTATCAACCATGCGATTGAATACTTCGAAGAGTTTAAGAGCCAGCAAGAGCTTAAAGCGTCAGAATCTGAAGACTATATTCCGTTAAATATTGCTTGTGTGTTTTCGCCACCAGCTCAGCTTAGTGATAAGGACAAAGAAAACTCAGATTTAAATACACTCGCTCGAAATGTGAAAGATATCCAGCAATTACAGGAAGATCTACCACAAGAAAAAGCCGATAACGAAGTTGAGCCTGAGCGTAAGAAGCAAGCACTAATCGATATTATTAATAGCTACAACCATCAGTATTCAACGAATCATACTATTAATGAGTTTGACCTCTATTACCAAGATGTTCAGCAACGGATTAAAGATCAGCAATACGAAAATGCTGATTATCCACATAAAAACAAGGTCGATATTGTCATCGTTGTTGATATGTTATTGACAGGTTTTGACTCCAAATACCTGAACACCTTATACGTGGATAAGAACCTAAAACACCATGGTCTTATACAAGCATTTTCACGTACTAACCGTGTATTGAATGATAGTAAGCCTTGGGGAAATATTTTAGATTTCCGAGGTCAAGAAAAAGAAGTCAATGAAGCGATTAAACTTTTCTCTGGTAAAAAAGAAGAAGGGGCTGAACAGATTTGGTTGGTAGATCCTGCGCCTGTTGTCGTTGAAAAATATAAAGCAGCGGTCGATAAGCTAGAAGCCTTTATGCAAAAGCAAGGCTTAGCATGTGAGCCTTCAGAAGTGACCAATCTTCAAGGTGACGCGCAAAGAGCTTCTTTTATTAATCACTTCAAAGAAGTACAAAAATTTAAGAACCAACTAGAGCAGTACACAGAACTGGATGACGAACAGAAAGCTCAGGTAGCAGAGACATTACCGATTGATACCTTACGTGGCTTTAAAGGAGCATATTTAGAAACAGCCAAAGACTTGAAACGCAAGCTAGACACGAATAAAGGGGCAGGAGACTTGCCTGAAGAGGTCGAACAGCTAGAGTTTGAGTTTGTGTTGTTTGCATCTGCTTTAATCGATTATGACTACATCATGGGATTAATTGCTAAATCGACTCAGGGAACAAGTAAGCAAAGCATGACGCGTCAGCAACTCATCGATTTGATTTGTTCGCAATCGAATCTGATATCTGAACGAGATGAATTAATTGCTTATATACATAGTCTACCTTCTGGTGAAGCATTGAATGTGTCACAAATTCACGCTGGTTACCAAGCATTTAAAATGAAAAAGGCTACCAGAGAACTAAATGATATGGCTATAAAGCACGGTTTAACTACTGAGAGTTTACAAGCATTTGTTGATGGAATTATGGGACGAATGATTTTTGATGGCGAGAAGCTAGGGGATCTGTTGGAACCATTAGAACTTGGCTGGAAAGAACGTACGAAGAAAGAGTTAGCATTAATGGAAGACTTGGTTCCTTATCTTCATAAACTAGCCCAAGGGCGTGAGATTTCGGGATTAGCAGCATATGAGTAAGATTGAAAATCAAACCTTAGTTCCTGAATTTAGATTTCCTCAGTTTTTGGAAGGTAACAACTGGAAAGCAGAAAAACTAGGAACTTTAGGTAAAGTTTCTATGTGTAAAAGAATTCTTAAAAGTGAAACGTCTTCTGTAGGTGAGATTCCATTCTATAAAATAGGAACATTTGGGAAAGTAGCGGACGCTTTTATAAGTCGTGATGTGTTTGAGAAATATAAGAAGAAATACTCTTATCCCAAAAAGGGGGATATTCTTATTTCTGCATCAGGAACTATTGGACGCTTAGTCGTTTTTGATGGTGAGGAGTCTTATTTTCAAGATTCAAATATTGTTTGGATTGATAATGATGAAAAGTTGGTAATTAACAAATTTTTGTATTATTGCTATCAAAATGTAAATTGGGTTGGTGATGGTAACGTTATTTCAAGGTTATATAATGATAATCTAAGAAATATATCAATATTTATTCCATCTCGTTTGGAACAAGAAGCTATTTCTGGCTGTCTATCCTCGATGGATGATTTGATTTCATCGAACGCTAAAAAGTTAAATTTGTTAAAACTACACAAAAAAGGCTTAATGCAAAATTTGTTTCCAGAAGGTGGGAAAAGTGTACCTGATTTAAGGCTTGATGGATTTTTTGAAGATTGGGAAAAGACAACATTTTCTAAACTATTCGAGATCGGAAGTGGTAAAGATCATAAGCATTTAGAAGATGGTGATATTCCAGTTTACGGTACAGGTGGTTATATGCGTTCAGTTAATGATTACTTATACGAGGGTAAAAGTGCATGTATAGGTAGAAAAGGAACGATCAATAGACCAATGCTCCTAGACGGAAAATTTTGGACTGTGGATACTCTTTTTTATACACATTCATTTAAAAGCTGTATTCCAGAATTTGTTTATTTGCTTTTTCAAAATATAGATTGGCTAAAGCTGAATGAGGCTGGTGGTGTTCCCAGTCTTTCTAAAGTAATTATTGATAAGGTTGAAGTTTTCATTCCAGAAGAAGATGAACAACAAGAAATCGTAAATATAATTTTTTCGTTAGATGACTTGATTGAACGGCAAGAAATGAAAATTGAAACTTTAAAAAAATATAAAGAAGGGCTCATGCAGAAGTTATTTCCTTCACTGGAAGGGGTGGAGTCATGAGTTTAATTGAAGTGGCAAACCAAATAACGGAAATGGATGAGCCAGTAGTTCTTATTTATGCCTTTAATGGAACAGGTAAAACTCAGTTATCAGTAGCTTATAAAAATATCACCAAAGAAAGAAATGATAATAAACATGCTGGTGTATATTATAACGCATATAGTGAGGATTTATTTCAATGGGACAATGATGAAAAAAATAATGGTTTAGATATTAAATTATCACTTATATACAGCAATCTAAACCAGTTTCATAGTTTTCTTTCTGATGATCCGAAATCGGTTGAAGATATATTATCTCTGTATAATGTTCGTTTTAGATTTAAGTTTAACTTGTATGAGAATGTTGAGAAAGGAATTGAGTCGATAAGTTTTTATACACTGGAAGATGAAGTCAACCCTATAAAGATATCTAGAGGGGAGGAAAGTATTTTTGTATGGTGTTTCTATCTTGCTTTGTTTGATGTGGATGGCTGGTCAAATGAGCAAGATGCGCATATTTTTATTGATGATCCTGTTTCTAGTATGGATGAGAATAATATATTTGTTACGGCGGATACTATTTTTGATCAAATAGCTTTACACTATTCTCAGAAAAAAATCATAATCACGACACACCATATAGGTCTGTTCTCCATCCTTGCTAACCGTTTAACCAAAGGAGCGGAAAGTGGAAAGTATAAAAACTTAACAGCATGTAGAATATTAAAGTCTTCAGAAGATGGAGTTGTTTTAGATACTCCTAATAGGAATGTTTTTTTGTATCATTTACACCTCTTACAGCTATTGAAAGAAGCTATGAAAACTCAGCTTTATACCTATCATTTTTCATTACTTAGGCAATTACTGGAAAATGTGTCTTCGTTTTTAGGGGATCCTCGTTTGGGGAGGTTATTATCTAAACTAGAACTAGATAATATCGAAGCACTGTTAGAAGTTATAAATACTCATTCACATAAAACACCTTATTACTATCAGACTGAAATGATGAATTCAAATGAAGAAGCTGATTTTAAAAAAGTTTTCAAAAAGTTAGTCGAAGTGTACCACTTTAAATTTTAAGCGAATTATTTATGACACAAGAAGAATTAAATCGATTAGGTAAAACTTTATGGGGTATCGCTGATACTCTACGTGGTGCAATGAACGCTGATGACTTTCGCGATTATATGCTGTCATTTCTTTTTTTACGTTACTTGTCAGATAACTTTGAAGCAGCAGCTAAGAAAGAATTAGGGCGAGATTACCCTGAAGTAAAAGAGATAGAGGTTACAGAGACTCTACCAGATGGAAAGGAAGTTAAGAGAACAGTAAAACTTTCACCGTTAGCTATTTGGTATAAAAGTAATGCTGATGATGTCGCTGTCTTCGAAAAACAAATGCGTCGAAAACTACATTATATTATTAAGCCTGAACACCTGTGGTCAAGTATTGCTGAAATGGCAAGAATCCAAGATGGTGAGCTACTTAAAACTCTAGAAGAAGGGTTTAAGTACATTGAAAATGAAAGCTTTAATAGTAGCTTTCAAGGCTTGTTCTCTGAGATCAATTTAAACTCAGAAAAGTTAGGGAAAAAGCCATCAGATCGTAATGCAAAGCTATGTGCAATTATCCAAAAAACTTCGGAAGGTATAGCTCAGTTCTCAATGGATACTGATACATTAGGCAATGCGTATGAGTATCTTATTGGCGAATTTGCCGCAAATAGTGGTAAAAAAGCAGGGGAGTTTTATACACCTCAACCTGTATCAAGCATTTTGTCAGAAATAGTAACTCTAGATAGCCAAGAACCTAGAGCTGGTAGAAAGAAAAATTTGAGTAAGGTTTTAGACTTTACTTGTGGGTCGGGTTCTCTACTGCTGAATATACGAAATAATATTATTAAGGCTGGTGGTAGCATCGGTAAGATTTACGGACAAGAAAAAAATATCACCACCTATAACTTAGCTCGTATGAACATGTTGCTTCATGGAGTAAAAGATACTGAATTTGATATTTTCCATGGGGATACACTATTAAATGATTGGGATCTACTGAATGAAAAGAACCCAGCTAAAAAGCTTAAGTTCGATGCTGTAGTTGCTAACCCTCCATTTAGTTATCGATGGGAGTCAGATAGAGCTGAATTTAAAGAAGATTTTCGTTTCAAAAATCACGGTATAGCTCCTAAATCTGCTGCTGATTTTGCTTTTCTTTTACATGGTTTCCACTTTTTAAGTGATGAAGGCACGATGGCTATTATCCTGCCTCATGGTGTCTTGTTTAGAGGTGGAGCGGAACAACGCATACGAAGCAAGCTATTAAAAGATGGGCACATTGACACTGTTATTGGTCTACCTTCGAATCTGTTCTTCTCAACAGGTATCCCTGTTTGCATTTTAGTGCTCAAAAAATGTAAGAAGTATGACGATGTTTTGTTTATCAACGCTAGTGATGAAGAGAACTTCGAAAAGGGTAAGCGTCAGAATAAGCTTCGCCCAGAAGATATTCAAAAGATAGTTGATACTTATAGGTTTAGAGATCAAGAGGAACGCTATTCTCGCCGAGTCTCAATGGAAGAGATCGAGAAGAATGATTTCAACTTGAATATCTCGCGATACGTAAGTACGGCTAAAGCTGAAGCTAAGGTGGATTTACAAGCAGAACATAAGAAGCTCGTTGATATTGAAAAAGATATCAATGAAGCCTTAGACAAACATAATAGCTTCCTTAAAGAACTTGGTTTGCCTCCATTACCTAGATAGCAATAGTTTGTAATCTGTTACAGGCTGCATACACAAATAAAGTGGTGCAGCCTTTATTATTTATCTTCATCGGTTAAATTTAGATAACTTTCAACTGTTTAGTCCCCGTTACAGAGAGGCTGCCTTTGGCGGCCTCTTCTATATGCTCACTCCACCAGCTCATCATTGGTCGGCGGCGTTCAAGGTAGTCAGTACGGTTATAAGCACTACGTACTTGGTTATCATCAACGTGGGCTAGTGATGCCTCGATTAAGTCACGGTCAAAGCCCTGTTCATTGAGCGTAGTACTCGCTAGCGATCTTAGACCGTGACTAACCAATCTTCCTGCAAACCCCATACGTTTTAGAGCCATATTTGCCGTTTGGCTGTTACATGGTTTCTTTGGATCGCGATCTGAAGGAAAGATAAATTCACGATGGCCGCTTATCGGCTTCATAACTTCTAATAGCGCCAGCATCTGCTCTGTGAGCGGGATGCGGTGCTCTCTTCTTTTTTTCATTCTCTCGGCTGGAATGGTCCATATCTTTTCTTCCCACTCAACCTCATCCCATCTAGCGCCTGAGGCTTCAGAGGGACGTGTCATGGTATGAAGTTGCCACTCAATTAAACAATGAGTAGTACGCTTTATACTGGCATTGGCGATAGCTCCCATGAGCTCTGGGAGTTCTGCGGGTGTCAGTGCTGCCATATGTTCTTTTTTTGGTTTTTTGAATACTTTATGAATATCTTTAAGTGGGCTGGCCGGAATAAAACCACAGTTAGCAGCATACCCCATGACCTCATTAAGGCGCTGAATTAGTCGCTTAACGGTCTCAAGGCTACCTTTGGCCTCTATGGGTCTGAGGAGATCTACAACTTGTGGAGCTGTAATTTGTTTAACTGGTGTATCGGATAGATAAGGAAAAATATGTAGTTCAAGAGAGCGCCAGATATCAACAGCATAGTCAGAAGTAACATTGTGTTTCTTGATTTCAAACCACTCTTTAGACACATTCAAAAATGTATGCTCATGAACTTCTATGTGTTCCTGTAGTTTTTTCTTTTTGTGTTCTTGAGGATCTATATCTTGTGCGATCAGCTCTCTTGCTTCTTGAGCACTTTTTCGCGCTTGTACAAGAGAAACATCAGGGTAGCGTCCTAAGTTGAGATTGGCGCGCTTTCTGTTTGTTGGGCGGTAGTAATTAAGTTGCCATTGTTTAGAGCCACTTGGTAGAACTCTTAATTTCAGGCCTTGTCCGTCAACGAGACTGTATTCTTTCTCTTTAGGCTTGGCGTTTTTTACTTCTGTCGCACTGAGCGGTTTGGTTTGTCTAGGCATGTTTAGGAACCAAAAGTTAGGAACACAATACTAAGGTTCCTACAATGGTTACTAAAAGTCAAAGATGTAGTGAAACCTCTTGAGATGCTATTGGATACTAAGTTATTGATTTTACATTGCTATAGATACAAAAAAAGACGCCCTGGGACGTCTTTAAATGTAGAATTGGTGGAGCTGGCGGGAGTTGAACCCGCGTCCAAAAATCATTCATCATTGGTACTACATGCTTAGTCGATCTTTAATTTCACCAGCAACCTGCGAACCGACACGCTAGTTAAAGGCTAACCTGAATTATAATTCGCGCTTTTCCTCTCAGGTGGGAGAATCCGCGCTAGCTAGTTTGGGTTTGATCTCTTATTGGTCCCCGTCTTACGAGCGGAAGCTAGGGTAAGAGAGCTCTGAGCAGGTTATTAAGCTGCTAGTGCGTAGTTTTCGTCGTTTGCGACTATTTTTTTGCGGCTTTTAACGTGGCCAACCGCCCCACGGCATGCACCTCAGACTTCAAAATTCCTGTCGAATCCTAAATCAGCCCCAAGTGTTATTTGCATAGTACCAGAAAAGCTTACCCTGTCTAGCACTGTGCGTTTAAGTGCTTAAAATTAACGCAAATTACTCTTCATAATTCGTGCTTTATCTCTCGCCCAATCTTTTTCTTTCATATCAGTACGTTTATCGTGCAGCTTTTTACCTTTCGCTACGCCAACTTTAATCTTCGCCCAAGAGCGAGACCAGTAAAGTGCGGTTGCGACAAGCGTCATGCCTTCACGGTTAATACGACCGATAAGGTTGTCGAGTTCTTTTCTCGACATTAATAGTTTACGGATACGTGTTGGGTTCGCCACGATATGAGTACTCGCTTGAGTTAGCGGAGTAATCGTCATACCACTGATGAATGCTTCGCCATCTCGGATGTATACGTAGCTTTCTGCGATATTGGTTTTGCCTTCACGTAGGGATTTTACTTCCCAGCCTTGTAGCTCAAGCCCCGCTTCTATCTCATCATCGATGAAATATTCGTGGCGAGCTTTCTTATTAAGCGCAATGGTATTACTACCGGCTTTTGATTTTGATTTATTCTTTGCCATAATGGCCTCATTATACGGAATGCGCCCTAGATGGGGAATCCTTTTTATTTGCGCTCTGGCCCAATACAATTAAAATTGCAGTTTGTGTTAATGTAACGCTGTCTTTAACAGGAGTCTATATGCCAAAGGTTACTCGTTCAGCATTAGTGTCTTTTAGTGCCGACCAGATGTTCAGCTTGGTCAATGATGTTGCTCGTTATCCTGAGTTTTTGCCAGGATGTTCTGGTTCTCGTGTGATCGAATCTTCAGATTCCGCGATGGTGGCTTCGGTTGATGTCTCTAAAGCTGGTATCAGTAAAACATTCACTACGTCGAATCGAATGGCGGATGGTGCTGAAATTTTAATGGAGCTGGTAGATGGCCCGTTTAAGAAGCTGGAGGGGGGCTGGTATTTCACTCCTCTAGACGACCAAGCATGTAAGGTTGAACTTAAACTAGAGTTTGAATTTTCTAGTCGAATGATTGAAATGGCATTTGGCAAGATTTTCAATGAACTGACAAGCAATATGGTCAGTGCTTTTACTCAACGAGCGAAACAGGTTTACTAAGCCATGACTATTGAATCAGATATGATCCACGTAGAGGTTGTGTTTGCGCTTCCGCACGAACAGCGTGTGTTTACCTTGGTGGTGAACAAAAACGCGACTGTGGAAGAGATTATTGCGCAGTCTGGTGTTTTGGAACTGTATCCAGAAATCGACTTAGCGAAAAATAAGGTTGGCGTGTTCAGCCGTAACGTTAAGCTAGATGCGACGGTTCGTGATAAAGACCGTATCGAAATCTACCGTGCACTGTTAGCCGATCCAAAAGAGATTCGCCGTAAGCGTGCCGAGCAAGCGAAAGCAGCAGCGGCTAAATCGTAATGCTAAACCAGTTTGACTAAGAAGAGAGCTCGCTATATTGGCGAGCTTTTTTGTACCTGTTGGTTAGACAACGCAGCTAATTTGTTAGCAGATATTAAAAAGCCTGCTCATGTGAGCAGGCTTTTGCGATTCTTGCTTTGTCGACGGATAGTTTTGTCGACTGATAGCTTTATCGGCCGAGAGCTTTGTTGACTGGAAAGCTAGCGAAGGCTTTCGAAGAATTCATCACTGGCTTCAAAATCACCATTGATCGTCACTAAGGTGCCCGTTGCATCAAAGTTAACAACAAGATTTTTTTGAATCGAGTCTTCATGGCCTTTTGTGTGGTGGTAAATGTAGTACCACGTATCTGGGTAGCCATTTTCGATAAGCATAGGTGAGCCCATAACGTAACGAACTTGTGTTTTTGTCATGCCAAACTTGAGCTGATCGACAGCTTCCTGTTCAACATAGTTACCCTGATTGATGTCAATTCGATAAACCAACTTCTCTAATAGAGAGCAACCGGTCAACATTGTTAGTGCAAGTGGAACTGCAACTAACCACTTTTTAATTCGCATAGTTTGAGATCTTTCTTCGCTAAAATACTGCCTGATAATAAACAAGCTCCAGCAAGAAGTAAAAAGCTCCTTGCGCTTTGAGCTTGTTATGACTGGCAATTTTGAATTAAGTTGCAAAATTGCCAAGAATTTTCGGTAAATTATCAGAAAGTTGCTGAATATGTAACCTATGCTGCGATTAATAACTCTTTTGCATTGGCAAGCGTCGATTCGGTAATCTGGCTGCCACCAAGCAGTCGAGCAAGCTCTGAAACGCGTTGTTGCTCATCAAGCGTGTGCATTTGAGTCTCGGTTTTACCTGATTTAGTGTTCTTCGCTACAAAAAGTTGTTGGTGACCGCAACCGGCAACTTGAGGTAAGTGAGTCACGCACATAACTTGTGTCGATTCGCCCAGCTTACGTAGCATTTTTCCGACAACCGCAGCGGTTGGTCCACTGATACCCACATCGACTTCATCGAAAATCAGGCTTGGTGTATCCACTTTTTGCGCTGTGATCACCTGAATCGCCAGTGAGATTCGTGATAACTCACCACCAGAGGCCACTTTCGCAATCGGCTGCATTGGTTGGCCTGGGTTGGTCGAAACAATGAAGGTCACGTTATCCATACCCAATGGAGAAGGGTGTGTGTTGGTGTTGTTCACTTCAATGGCAAACTGCGCTTTTTCCATGCTCAGTTCGTGCATGCTTTGCGTGATCAGCTTGTTGAGCTCTTTTGCGTAACGAGTTCGAGATTTATGAAGCTTCTCTGATTTAGCAACGAACGATTGGTATTGGTTTTCTACCTCGTTGGCCAGTTCTTCCAATTTTTCATCAGAGCAATCAAGCGCTTCAACTTGTTGTAGTAAGTCTTGATGGTGCTTATACAGCTCTTCAGGTAACACGTGGTGTTTACGAGACATCGACATCACTTTAGAGAAACGCTCCTCAACGTAAGCCATACGACCGGGATCAACATCAATGCTGTCTAGGTAGGTTCTTAACTCGTTGTTGGTCTCTTCGATCTGAATAATGGCTTCAGAAAGCAAGTTCGGTAACTCGGCCAATCTTTCATCTAGCTCAGCTAACTGAATTAAGGAGTTATTGGCCGATTGCAGAATACCAAGCGCATTAACTTCTTCGCCTTCATAAATAAGCTCGATAGCTTGCTGACAGGTTGTGGCCAGTTCTCCGCTATTGGAGAGGCGCTTATGCTCTTGTTCGAGGTCTTCATATTCTTCCTCCCCAATAGACAGCTCATTTAACTCTTTGATTTGGTATTCAAGAAGTTGTTTTTGAGCTTGGTTTTGCTGGCTATTTTCACGTAACTCTTTTAAGTGGTTATCCGCTTGTCGCCATGCTTGGTAAGCATTACGTGTCGATTTCAATAGGTTCAAGTGGCCTGCGTATTGATCAAGCATGGCCATTTGATAATCGCTTTTCATCAACTGGTGATGCGCGTGTTGACCATGGATGTTGATCAACAGTTGTCCAAGTGATTTCAATTGCGAAAGAGGGACAGGGCTACCGTTGATGAATGCACGAGAACGACCTTCTTTTGAGATGGTTCTGCGCAGGATGCACTCACTGCCATCAAGCAATTCGTTGTCTTCTAACCAGCGGGTTGCATGCAGATTGTTCTCAAGTAAAAAAGCGGCACTGACTTCGGTTTTTTCTTCACCTTGTCGAACCATTCCTGCATCGGATCTTCCCCCAAGACATAAGCCTAAAGCATCGATAGCGATAGATTTACCCGCACCAGTTTCCCCGGTGATTGTTGTCATGCCTTTAGATAGTTCTAGCTGTAAAGACTTAACAATAGCGAAATTATTAACACTTAAATGAGCCAGCATTTTTATTTACCTGTATAACTGAACAATACTGTATATAAGTTCAGTATATACTGTTTCTTTATACAGTAAAGTCGACAGGTGAAAATTTTTTGCGACCGTTATCAGAATTGAGGTTGTTCGTAGATCACTGAAACCGCTATAGATTCCCAACTCAGTCGTTCCTCCCTCTTGGGAGTGGAGGTATAAGGAACTGCAGAGAAGCTAGAGCCGACGGGCTTTTACTGGCAATAAAAAGGCTGACGAATGTCGTCAGCCTTTCAAATTTTCGGTTACCACTGGAGCGTTTATTCTTTTAGAACAGCTTACTCGACCAACCTAGTTTGTTACGTAGAACATGGTAGTAGTTGTAGTCTTTAGGATGGATCAACTTAAGTACATTCGGGCTTTGGTAAATGTGGATCTCATCACCAGGAGAAACAGGCAGTGAGATTTGACCATCGCAGCTCACCTCCTGAGTTCCACGGTTATCAGGCGATACGATAAGCTTAATACGACGCTTGCCATCCACCACTAATGGGCGGCTTGAAAGGGTATGCGGGAACATTGGCACGAGTGAGATAGCATTTAGGCTTGATGACAGGATAGGGCCGCCGCCGGAAAGCGAGTAGGCGGTAGAACCTGTCGGTGTTGAGACGATTAAGCCATCAGAGCGCTGTGAGAAGGCGAAGCTATCATCGATATACACTTCGAACTCGATCATGTGCGCCACTTGTCCGGGGTGCAGTACTGCCTCATTAAGTGCCGCATTGTGGCTTTTTATCTGGCCGTGACGATGAATTTCCGTTTCAAGTAAGAAGCGCTCTTCTTCCATGAACTCGCCTTTGAGAACATCAGTCAACGCGCTCTGGAAGTTTTCAGGGTTGAGATCGGTTAGGAAACCAAGATTACCTCGGTTAACACCAATCACTGAAATGTCGAAACGTGACAAGATTCTAGCCGCACCGAGCATGTTTCCGTCACCACCGACCACAATGGCGAGATCGGAGCGTTTACCTAATTCAATCAGGCTAGAAAAATGTTCTTTTGGGATGTCGTCTAAAATAGTGGCGAGTCTGTCATCAACAAACACTTGATAACCCTCAGCACTTAACCACTGATAGAGCTCTCTATGAGTCTGAATTGCTTGCTGATCTCGAGGTTTACCGATAATGGCGATGACTTCAAATGGCTTTTTCATAACGTTTCCAAACGAATTAGGCTTGAATCAAAATTCTTCATCCCCATAATAAAGGCAAGTTGAACGTCTATGCGAGTGTTTTATATCAATTTGGGGTGCAAACACGCCTGTCACTTGCATTGAAAACGAATTCTGGAGATATCATGAGCAACGAAGAAAACAAAGTAACCGAAGCAGAGCTAGATCAGATCATCGCTGAAGCTGAGAAAGTTGAAGAAGCTGAACTGAATGAAGACGCTGCTGATGAGCAGGAAGCAAAAATCGCTCAACTGGAAGCTGCACTGCTTTCTAGTGAATCTAAAGTGAAAGAGCAGCAAGATTCTGTTCTTCGCGCGAAAGCTGAAGTTGAAAACATGCGTCGCCGTAGCGAACAAGAAATTGATAAAGCGCGTAAATTCGCTTTGAACAAGTTTGCTGAAGGTCTGCTTCCTGTAATCGACAACCTAGAGCGTGCAATGCAAGCAGCAGACGCTGAAAACGAAGTGGTTAAGCCACTGTATGAAGGTGTTGAGCTAACGCACAAAACGTTCGTAGACACAGTTGCTAAGTTTGGTCTTAAAGAGATCAACCCTGAAGGTGAAGCGTTCAACCCTGAATTCCACCAAGCGATGTCTATTCAAGAAAGCCCAGATCACGAATCAAACACGGTTATGTTTGTGATGCAAAAAGGCTACGAACTAAACGGTCGTGTGGTTCGCCCAGCGATGGTTATGGTTGCTAAGTAATGACGTATTACGTTACCAAGTGGTTGACTGGCGCATTGACTGAATTAGTAGCAGCGACAAAATAAATCACTGGTTTACGTAAAATAAAAAGAGAGGCATAGGCCTCTCTTTTTTTGTGCCTATAACTTGAGAGTCCACGTAAATAAGCATCAAAACCGCATTAAGAATGTCGTTCTTTTTATTTCATTCAGATCAGCGATTTAGAGTTTTGTGTTATGAAACTTGTTGTGATTGAGTAAATGTTTTGATGTCACATTTGTGATGTTTTTGTAAATAAATACTTTTAATTGTTATCTTTATATGTAAAATCCACTGCCATATAGCGATTTTGGTCGCATATATAACTATAAAAGTACAAATTTCAAACACAACAAACTGGAGAAGAACGATGGATAAATCGCTCTCAAGTAAAATTTTTGTAGGCTTGTTCGCCGGTCTACTTATTGGTACTGCTATTCAGTACCTATTCAGCGGTATTGCTATTTTTGATACGTATCTACTTGGCGCTGCCGAAGGTGCTGGTGGTATGTTCGTATCACTTATCAAATTGCTTGTAGTTCCTCTTGTATACGTATCTATTGTTTGCGGTATTGTTGAGCTAAAAGATATTCGTTCATTTGGTCGTCTTGGTGGTAAAACCTTTGGTCTTTACATTATTAACACCATCATCGCGATTTCAGCAGCGCTAACGATTGGTCTTATTTTCCAACCAGGTGCAGGTGCGAACCTTGCGGGTACGGTTTCTGAGACAATTGCGCTTACAACAACTGAAACACCAGACATCTTCTCTCTTGTTGTTAACATCGTTCCTAGCAACCCTGTAGAAGCGTTCGCAAGCGGCGACATGCTACAAATCATCTTCATGGCAATTTTGACAGGTCTTGCTATTCAAGCGCTTGATTCTCGTGGTGGCCCAGCTATCAAGACATTCAAGATGGCTAACGAAATCATGATGAAGCTTATCGGCCTAGTAATGAGCTTGGCGCCTTACGGTGTATTTGCTCTGATGATTCAACTGGGCGCAACACTGGATGCAGACACGCTAATGTCAGTTGCTGGCTATGTGGCGCTTGTGGTTGCAATGCTTGTGTTCTGGATTTTCTTCTTCTATCCAATGATGGTTGGTTCATTCACTGGTATTTCTCCAAAGCAGTTCCTACGTGCAACTCGTGAGCAAGTTCTATTCTCACTATCTACAGCAAGTTCGAACGCAACAATCCCAGTAACAATGCGTACTCTTACTGACAAACTAAACGTATCTAAGTCAGTAGCAGGTTTCGGTGTACCACTGGGTGCAACAATGAACATGTCTGGTGTATCTATCTACATTGCACTCGCAACTATGTTCGTAGCAAACGCGTTTGGTCAGCCAATCAATACTGCTGATATCTTCACTCTTGGTCTAACTATCCTGCTACTGTCTATCGGTGCTGGTGGTGTTCCTGGTGGCGGTGTTGTGATGGTCGGTGTTCTATTGCACCAACTAGGTTTACCACCAGAAGGTCTAGCGATTGTTGCTGCTGTTGACCGTATCTGTGACATGTTCTGTACTTCTTCAAACGTAGTCGGTGATACAGCGGTTAACACTATCGTTGCTAAGTCTGAAAACGAAATTGGCGTTGAAGCTAACGAAGAAGCTGAGCTGCAAAAAGCAGAAGCTTAATTCTTAATTAAGACTCAATAACTGCGAAGCCCCGCTCAACCAGAGCGGGGCTTTTTTGTTTCTGATGATAAGTGCTTTGGGCTATCTGATAACTTAGCTAAAAAGATCTTTGATTGGTGTTAAGTCTCATTTTTTCTTTTTACTCGTGCCGAATTGGCCATCAGTTTTCAATCTTTAATATAGATCACATATAATAATACAATATTATTTTATTGTTCTGACAACCTACATTATGACGACATAAAGGAAACCCAATAATGAAGCTGTCTTACCTTAGCCTACTGACTGCCAGCCTTTTAGCCGCTCCCGCTCTTGCTTCTAATCACGATATTGGTCAACAGTTCAATCTTGACCCTGCAAAAGCGCCTGCACAAAACTTCGATTTATCTAAATGGAAAATTAACCTACCGGAGCTAACGACAGAAGGCTCTAGAAAAGGCAAAACATTGGAGATCGGTAAGCAAGAGTTGTCGAATGTAGACACACCTTACGTTCATCCTAAATGGTTCTACACTGATGCCGAATCTGGCGCGATGGTGTTTGTGGCTCCGAATACAGCACCAACGACACCAAACAGTAAGAATACGCGCAGTGAGCTAAGAGCGATGCTGGCAGACAGCTACTCGGCGCCGAGCAACAACTTCGCGATTTCAAGCCATAAGAACGCGGAAGAGTTTGGCTCTATCGGTGGCCAGATGACGGCAACACTTTCTGTTGATCAGGTGAGTACCAGTGGTAACTACAATAAAACAGGCGCATTTTCAGTCGTCATCGGGCAAATTCACGGCTCGGACAATGAACCTCTTAAAATTGTTTACCGTAAACTACCAGAGCATGAGCATGGTTCATTAACATGGAACTACGAGCTCAACCCGCCGAAAGAATTGAAAAACGCGAAAGATGAAAATGGAAAGAAACTTCGTAAAGACATTCGCCATGATGTATTTGGTCAATACAATCTGAAAAAAGGCAGCTCGGACCCTGCTGATGGCATCAAGCTAGGTGAAGTGTTCTCATACGATGTGAATATCAAAGATAACATCATGCACTTAACCTTTACTAAGAATCCAAACTCAGCCGATCCTATTGTGAAGACGTATGATGTTGATTTGGCCAAGGGTAAGTATCAGGGGCATGATATCGACCTTGGTTATGGACAGGACTGGATGTACTTCAAGGCGGGCGCATACAATCAATGCAACACTAAGAAGTCGAGCTCAGCCTGTGAATGGCGTGGTATGGAAGCGGGTGATTACACTCAAGCGAGCTTCTACCAGTTAGTGCTCAACCAATAATATGGCTGAATCAGTCACCATTTGAACAATATTTAACTGATTAATATCTATTTGAAAAAGACCTTCCACATGAAGGTCTTTTTTTATGGCATCTGGAATAGGGTTGAGGTTTCAATGTGGCGACAAATGCGAGAGTTTCTCAACATTGGAGCCTTAATTGGCAAGGGATCGGTCACTTTTTACCTTTATGTAAAAAGATACGGGAAAAAATAGATTTTTTTTACTTATTCCCTTGAAAACCAGTTTGCAGCCCTTATCTATGGTGCATACGAAAGCAAATTACATTTGCACTTTAATTTTGTGTATTAGGGTTGATTCCCTGATTACCACCCCCACATATGTGGGTATAGCAAAAACTTAATAGAAAATATTTCGGAGATGGCCTGATGGGTAAAATCATTGGTATTGATTTAGGTACTACTAACTCTTGTGTTGCTGTTCTTGACGGCGACAAACCACGCGTAATTGAAAATGCTGAAGGCGAACGCACAACAGCATCAGTAATCGCATACACAGAAGGCGAAACGCTAGTTGGTCAACCTGCAAAACGTCAAGCTGTTACTAACCCTCAAAACACACTGTTCGCTATCAAGCGTCTAATCGGTCGTCGTTTTGAAGATGAAGAAGTTCAACGCGATATCGAAATCATGCCTTTCAACATTGTTAAGGCTGACAACGGTGATGCATGGGTTGAAGCGCAAGGCCAAAAAATGGCTGCTCCTCAAGTATCTGCTGAAGTTCTTAAGAAAATGAAGAAAACAGCTGAAGACTTCCTAGGCGAAGAAGTAACTGGCGCAGTAGTAACTGTTCCTGCTTACTTCAACGATGCTCAACGTCAAGCAACGAAAGATGCTGGCCGTATCGCTGGTCTAGATGTTAAACGTATCATCAACGAACCAACTGCTGCTGCTCTAGCTTACGGCCTAGACAAGCAAGGTGGTGATCGCACTATCGCTGTATACGACCTTGGTGGTGGTACATTCGATATCTCTATCATCGAAATCGATGAAGTAGAAGGCGAGAAGACTTTCGAAGTTCTTTCAACTAACGGTGACACTCACCTTGGTGGTGAAGATTTCGATAACCGCATGATCAACTACCTAGTAGATGAGTTCAAGAAAGAGCAAGGTATCGACCTTAAAGCTGATCCACTAGCAATGCAGCGTGTTAAAGAAGCAGCAGAAAAAGCGAAAATCGAGCTTTCTTCTACTACTCAAACTGACGTAAACCTACCTTACGTTACTGCTGATGCGACTGGTCCTAAGCACATGAACATCAAAGTGACTCGTGCGAAGCTTGAGTCTCTAGTTGAAGACCTAGTTCAACGTTCTCTTGAGCCACTAAAAGTTGCTCTAGCGGATGCTGACCTATCTGTAGGCGAAATCACTGACGTTATCCTAGTTGGTGGTCAAACTCGTATGCCTATGGTTCAAGCTAAAGTAACTGAATTCTTCGGTAAAGAGCCACGTAAAGACGTGAACCCTGACGAAGCTGTTGCAATGGGTGCTGCTGTTCAAGGTGGTGTACTAGCGGGTGACGTTAAAGACGTTCTACTACTAGACGTTACTCCTCTATCTTTCGGTATCGAAACGATGGGCGGCGTGATGACTAAGCTTATCGAGAAAAACACAACTATCCCTACTAAAGCGGATCAAGTGTTCTCTACAGCTGAAGACAACCAAAACGCAGTAACTATCCACGTTCTTCAAGGTGAGCGTAAGCAAGCGACTTACAACAAGTCTCTTGGTCAGTTCAACCTAGAAGGTATCCAACCAGCACCACGTGGCATGCCACAAATCGAAGTAACATTCGACCTAGATGCTGATGGTATCCTGAACGTATCTGCTAAAGATAAAGCAACAGGTAAAGAGCAGAAGATCACTATCCAAGCATCAGGCGGCCTGTCTGAGGAAGAGATCGAAGCAATGGTACAAGAAGCAGAAGCTAACAAAGAAGCGGACAAAAAGTTCGAAGAGCTAGTAACTGCACGTAACCAAGCTGACCAAATGATTCACGGCACTAAGAAGCAAGTAGAAGAAGCTGGTGAAGCTTTACCTGCAGACGAGAAAGCTAAAATCGAAGCGGCTATCACTGCACTAGAAGAAGTTAAGTCTGGTAACGATAAAGAAGCTATCGACGCTAAAGTTCAAGAACTTATGCAAGCAGCTCAAAAGCTAATGGAAATTGCTCAACAGAAAGCTCAAGCTGAACAAGCTGGTGCTGACGCTGGTGAACAACCTAAGCAAGACGACGATGTTGTAGACGCTGAGTTTGAAGAAGTTAAAGAAGACAAAAAATAATTTCGTCGCAGAGTAGCCTGATTTCGTTATCGGAAGTGTCCACCTACTAACGTAGGCTCCGCGCTTCCACTTAGGACTCAAGCTATCTGCTTAGAAATTTGTCTCAAAGACTTATTATTGCGGGCGTCAGAGGTAACTCTCACGCCCGTAAATTTGTATTTAGACTTGTCGATCTAGATAATAGCTTTATTCGGCATTTCAGCCGGCAGAACTTTTATCTAGATTGATACACAGACTACTGAAGTGATCATTCGGTAGTAGCAATTATTTTGGTGACCTAGAACATGTCAAAACGTGATTTTTACGAAGTATTAGGCGTAAGCCGCGATGCATCAGAGCGCGATATTAAAAAAGCGTACAAACGCTTAGCGATGAAATTCCACCCGGACCGTAACCAGGGTGATGAGACCGCAGCAGATAAGTTTAAAGAAGTAAAAGTAGCGTACGAGATCCTAACCGATTCTCAAAAGAAAGCAGCTTACGACCAATACGGTCATGCAGCCTTTGAACAAGGTGGCATGGGCGGCGGCGGTGGTTTCGGCGGCGGTGGCCAAGGTGACTTCGGCGATATCTTCGGTGACGTATTTGGCGACATCTTCGGCGGCGGTCGTCGTGGTGGCGGTCAACAGCGTGCACAACGTGGTTCAGATCTACGTTACAACATGGAACTTTCTCTAGAAGAAGCGGTTCGTGGTGTTTCTAAAGAAATCGAAGTACCAACACTTGTAGAGTGTGATACGTGTGACGGCAGCGGCGCGAAAGCGGGTTCTTCTGCACAAACGTGTGGCACTTGTCATGGCCACGGCCAAGTACAAATGCGCCAAGGTTTCTTTGCGGTTCAACAGACTTGTCCTACTTGTAACGGTAAAGGCAAGATCATCAAAGACCCATGTAACTCATGTCATGGTCAAGGTCGCAAACAGAAGACGAAAACACTTAACGTTAAGATCCCAGCAGGTGTTGATACTGGTGATCGCATTCGTCTATCTGGCGAAGGCGAAGCAGGGGAGCACGGCGCTCCAGCTGGCGACTTGTACGTACAAGTACACGTAAAAGAGCACAATATCTTTGAGCGTGACGGCAACAACCTTTACTGTGAAGTGCCAGTAAGCTTCTCTATGGCTGCTTTAGGCGGTGAAGTTGAAGTTCCAACACTGGATGGTCGTGTAAACCTTAAAGTGCCAGAAGAAACACAAACGGGCCGTATGTTCCGTATGCGTGGCAAAGGCGTGAAAGGCGTTCGTGGCGGCGGTGTGGGTGACCTAATCGTTAAACTAGTGGTTGAAACACCGGTTAAGCTAAGCTCTCGCCAGAAAGAACTACTGCGTGAATTCGAAGAAACATGTTGTGGTGAAGCGGCAAGCAAGCACAAGCCAAAGTCTGAAGGTTTCTTCAGCGGTGTTAAAAACTTCTTCGATGACCTAACTAAGTAATTGATAGTGATTTGAAAATTTTAAAGCCTGCCAGTGTGCAGGCTTTTTTGATCATCTCGTTTAGTTAAAAAATGCAGCCATGTATATGCCTAGTCATTCTTTAATCAAACCAAGGGCATTAATTTCTACTAGTTCCAGCAATCTGCAGGGGATTCTTCACCTGAAGATTTTAGCGTCATTGTTTTGGGAGTGCCTAAGCAAGAGTCACCACTTTGCCCCTTAGTTGACTGTGCCGTGGCAGTTATTATATATGCCATGCTGCTTGAACTTGCGACAGAAAATACATAGCGATCACTTGGTGATTCACACATAGTACAAGCCCCTCCTGAAACAATACTTCCCCAGCTATATACACCATTGTAAGACTGCTCAAGCGTGAGTTGGATTTTTGCCATATCAGCTAATGCTGCTGTTCTATGGGATTTTATTACATGCTCGGTATAGCTTGGGTAGGCAATAGCGGTTAGTACTCCAATAAGAGCCACTGCGATCAATAGTTCGATCAATGTCATCCCTTTGTTACTTAAGTTGTTGTTGTTACATTTATTTTTTCGAATCATCACGAGTAGTTCCTTCTCTATATTCAGCCTATTTTTCTTCGGTGGTAGCATCCTTGCAAGATTAAATACGGTTACGTATCGGTTTACATAGGAATTTGGGAAATGTCTCGCGGGTTTACCTTCTTAGAGCTACTCATAACCATATCAGTGCTCTCTATATTATTGGCAGTTGCCGCTCCAAGTTTTAGTTCGGTCTCGGAAACAGTGAAAATGCAACGGCTAGCTACCGAGCTGAATGGTTTTATGATGCAGGCGAAATCTGAGGCAGTTATGAGAAATACTGATCTTTGGGCTCATTTTCTAATGAATGGTAACTCAAATGACACCGGTGATTGGAAAATTGAATTGACTGAATTCGATGTTCCGAATACCGGTACGGCAATCCTTACAATGGAAGGAGTTTCATTTCGAAACATAGATTTCACCGTTAACTACAGTTCTGAACAAATTAAATTTAGTGGAGTAAACGGTAAAGCTAAAGATGGGCATCTCTTATTTGATATGAACTCTAAGCCTTTAAAGCTTATAACATATAGTACTTCTGGAAGAATGAGAATCTGTGGTGTGGGAGGAGACTTTTATGGTTATCAGACCTGCACTTAAGAGGCAGCAATTCGGTGCAACATTAGTCGAATTAATGATCTCTTCTATTTTAGGAATTGTAGTTATTGGAAGTGTGGGGTCGGTATTTATATCGGGACAAAACATCGCATCCGAGAGAAGTAAAGAATTATTACTATTACAACAAGTTTCAGGAGCTCTTCAATACTTTAAAGAAGATATCCAGCGTGCGGGCTACGATGGAGGGACAGGTGTATCTCTAAAATTATCAGGCTCCACCGATACTTTATATATTTCTCCTGATTCAAAAACGGTTGCATATGCTTACACTCATCAATCAGAGATTCGAAATGTCGCTTTTGTATTTGATTCAGGCTTGGTCAAGGTGTGTGATAGCCCCTCCAGTATCGTAAAAACAGTATCAGCGGCGATTAGTGGGTGCTCTTCTATCTTTGAGCCGAATCAAATTAGAGTCGTTGATTTTCATGCGAATCAGTCAAGTATTGAATCTCAAGGGGTTAGTTCAGGTATTACAACCATTATGATTTCTGCTGAATTAGTAGGAGATACGTCCGTTAATTATTCATCAAGTGTGATTGTAAAAAATAGGAATTGGCGATGAATAAAAATCAACAAGGTGCGGTTGTTTTACTTACAACAAGTGTATTACTAGTTACTGCGTTAATGTTGACTTTTGGTAGTTATCGCTCTGTTTTTTATCAAATAAAAAGATCTCAGAATGAAGTAGAAGCGCGCAAGCAACATTGGGAAGCAGAGGGAGGTCTAGAGTGTGGGTTTACATATATTGTTAATCAAAAATTGCAATCAATACCCAATAATTTAGCGACAGTTTGTAACTCGTATAGTTTTTCTTCCTTAAATGCTGACTTTACAAACCCTGAAATTTTGCTTTCTCAAGTTGGTCATAGCAGTGTTAATAAAAAAATAATCTTTTCATCTTCAGTTGGTTATGGAGCTATGAAGTCGACTTCTGATGTTATTTCTTTTGGCTCAGCACTTTTTTCACCACCAGACCCTGGTGAATTTGACTCGGCTGCTGAAGCTTATGAGTGTATCGGGGCAGTGGTTAAATATAGGTTTATTGCGACTGGTATTACCAATCATGGCGTAAGTAGTTCTATTGAATCTCCAGGAGCCGGGCATGATCCCACTAAGGATTGTAAGCCTTCTCATAAGACATCGACAGCTGTTAAATCAGGGATATGGGAGAACTCCTTTGGAGTGATAAGTTCTCATAATGTTGGGTTAGATATTCAGCGAGATGACACTATCGACCCTTTTAAAGATTTTTTCGGAGTCGATAAAAGTAAGTGGCAAGAGGTTCGTGATGATGTAGATAACGAATTTATTAAAGTTTCAATGCCTTCTAGTAGTGTTGATTGCTATAGCCAATTTTCTGATTCAATAGTGAATGGACAGCCCAATAAAGTTTGGATTGATGGCTCTTGCCAACTAGCGCCAGTTGATGTGACGAATATTGTAAATTTACAGGCTGCACACCCGGGAACCGATTTGTTTTTACTTGTTCATGACGGTGTTTTTGGGGTCACTGGTTCTGGCGATATTAGCGGTGTATTTTTTCATTTTAATAATACTTACTCTCCCACTCCTTCTCAATGGGACTCGATGACGGAAGTGAAACCTTTTGTAAATTCAGTATTTAGTGACCTAATTAATACTATGTATGGTTCTTCAAGTACTCTTACGCCATACCATGCAACTTATGCGCAAGCTGGCGCATTCAGTTTCACGGGGGGACAATTTTTTGATACAGAAGGGCAAATGGCGCTATTTAATAACTCTCTGAATTTTTCATTCAATTCAGATGTTATTGATGAGTTCGAATTTTCACCTAAGCCAAGATGGCAAAAAGGTTCATGGAATGATTTATAAGCAAAAAGGTTTTAGCCTAATTGAAGTACTCATTTCATTTTTATTGATCGGAGTCGGTTCGCTAGGGCTAATTAAGTTACAAACATATGTTGAGCAAAAGTCTGACTTTGCTATTCATAGTGTAGAAGCTTTGAATTTGGCTGAAAATAAGCTGGAATGGTTTAGAACTCGAGGCGCATCTGCCGCTTTATCGAGTATAACGCCTGCGGATTTTGCTACGGATATTGTTGATGGCATGGATCACTCGCATTTTAAATATCAACTTGATTGGACAGTGACGAACAGTTTATCCGGAGCGCTGAAGACCGTTCAGATAACAAGCTCATGGGAAGACCGGTTTGGTAATAATCAAGCGATCGAATTACATACCATGATTTCTAAATACAGCGAGTTCGATTGATTGGGTTTATAACTTCAATGTCGTGATAGTTTGCTCTTCTCGGACATTGTTTACGTGCTAGTTAAAACTCTGTATATGGAATGGTGTTTTTTATGTTTTTATATTGTTGTGGTTGTATGGTATTTTTGCAAAATATGTCTCCATTTATGGAAAATTAGGTGGAATCTTGTGCTTTTTAACAACGACTTTAATAGAATATGTGCTGTACCAATAGGCCGTGGTCAAAACTTATATTAGGCCTAAACAAAACAACATCACATATGGAGTTACAATGAGTAACCAAGCCGTAAAAAAAGCACCATCGACTGAGAAGATCAGTGGTATGGACCGCTTTCTAAACTTCATTGAACGCGCCGGCAACAAAATTCCAGATCCAGCAATCCTGTTCTTCTGGGCTCTAGTTATTGTATGGGTAGCATCTGCACTTTTATCGAATCTTTCATTCGACTTAATCAACCCTCAAACGGGTGCTGCTCTTGAAGTAAACAACCTACTAACTGGTGAAGCGCTTGCTAGCTTCCTAGCGAATATGGTTACCACGTTCACAGGCTTCGCACCTCTAGGCATCGTACTTGTTGCTATGCTAGGTGTTGGCGTTGCAGACTCTTCAGGCTTCATTACGACTGGCCTTAAGAAGATGCTTAACTTCACGCCAGCTAAGCTACTAACGCCGATGCTAATCTTGGTTGCTATCGTGTCTCACACAGCAGCTGATGCAGGTTACGTTCTAGTAATCCCTCTTGGCGGTATCATCTTCCACGCTGCGGGTCGTCACCCTCTAGCGGGTATTGCAGCAGCGTTTGCTGGTGTATCAGGTGGTTTCTCAGCGAACTTTATCCCTTCAGGTATTGATCCGCTACTAGCTGGTTTCACTCAAACAGCGGCAAACGTTCTTGACCCTGCATATGTGATCAACCCTCTAGCGAACATCTTCTTTACTGGTTTGTCTTCAATTCTAATTGTGGCAATTGGTTGGTACGTTACAGAGAAAATTATCGAGCCTCGTCTTGCTAATACGCCTGTAGATGAAGATGCAGAACAAGCACCTGATCTAGGTACGTTCACAGCCATTGAATCTAAAGCATTCAAATTCGCTGGTTGGGCAATGGTTGCCGGTATTGGTCTGCTTATCGCGGCTCTAATGCCTGAAAACTCAGCACTTCGTTCACCTGAAGGCGAATTAACGGCGTTCTCAGCACCAGTAATGAAGTCTATCGTTCCTCTGATCTTCATCCTGTTTATTATTCCGGGTATCGTCTACGGCCGTGTAGCGGGTACATTCAAGAATAGTAATGATGTTATCAAAGCAATGTCTGAGACGATGGCAACGATGGGCGCATACATTGTAATGTCGTTCTTCTGTGCTCAGTTCCTATCTGCATTCGCTCAATCAAACATCGGTACTATGCTGGCACTTTACGGTGCTGAAGGCTTGAAAGCGATGGACCTTCCAGGTGAAGCAACGGTTGTTGGTATGATTCTACTAACGGCTGCAGTTAACCTTCTTGTTGGTTCTGCTTCAGCTAAGTGGGCACTGATTGGTCCTATCCTAGTTCCAATGCTAATGGTTGTGGGTATCTCTCCTGAGCTATCTCAAGCGGCTTACCGTGTAGGTGACTCAGTGTCTAACATCATCTCTCCACTAATGGTGTTCTTCCCACTGGTTGTTGTTTACTGTCAGCGCTACGTTAAGTCGACAGGTATCGGTACTCTAGCTTCTCTAATGATGCCATTCTCGATTGCGATGTTAATCGGTTGGTCTATCTTCTTGCTAGCTTACTGGGCTCTTGGTATCCCACTAGGTATCCAAGCACCTTACACTTACACAATGTAAGATTGAACTAAGCAAAACTAAGCTTTATTCATTGCTAAGCCCGCACCGAAATGTGCGGGCTTTTTTTCGCTATTTTTTCCGTTTTTTATATCCAAGGTTTTTATATCCAAAACTTTCTATATCCAAAACTTTTTATATTCAAAATAAAGGCACTCAGCTTATACTCCGGATTACGGCTAATTGTTGGCCGGTAAATTTAGGAAATCCAAGCCACATGAAAATTCTGCTTTTAGTAGGGTTAATTGTTTTAAATGGTCTGTTTGCCATGTCTGAGATTGCATTGGTAGCAGCAAAAAATAGTCGGCTGAAACGCTTAGCCGAAAAACACCGCTCCGCTCAGGTTGCTCTTGATCTCAAAGAAAACCCAACCCGCTTCCTCTCTACAATCCAAATCGGTATCACGGTAATCGGCCTACTCAGCGGGATTGTGGGTGAGGCGACGCTATCGGCTCCACTAGCCGTTCAACTTGAACTGTGGGGACTAGACCCAACACAAGCGAACATCTTGTCTACTGCGGTTGTGGTGGTAGGTATTACTTATTTCGCTATCGTTGTCGGTGAGTTGGTACCAAAGCGTTTTGCTCAGTCTCAAGCTGAAAACATTGCTGTGTTAGTCGCGCTGCCAATCTTCTGGTTATCTAAAATCGCGACGCCGTTTGTGTTTGCGTTGTCGGCTTCAACGGAAGGTATTCTTAAGTTGATGGGCCGAGGCGGTGAAGAAGATAGCGTTACCGAAGATGATATCCATGCACTTGTGAAAGAGGGCTCAGAATCGGGTGTGATTGAACGCGGCGAACAAGAGATGATTCGTAATATCTTGCAGCTTGATGATCGTCTTGTGAGCTCATTGATGACTCCGCGTCGAGACATCGACTTTCTGGATGTCGACCAACCCGTTGAGCAGATATTAAAGAAACTGCGTTCATCAAAACACAGTGTGTTTCCATTGTGCCAAGATCACCTCAATAAAGTGGTGGGTACAGTGTCAGCCAAAGCCTTGCTGAATCAGGCGGGCAATCTAAGCATTCAAGTGATCATGGGGCTGTCTCGCTCGCCGATCTATGTTCCAGAATCGATGAAAGCTCTGCGTCTACTTGGCTACTTTAAAGAGTCGGGCACCGAGATGGCATTCATTGTCGACGAGTATGGCGATGTTCAAGGTCTTGTGACTCATTACGATATTCTTGAGGCGATTGCTGGCGAGCTATCGAATAATCCGAACGATCTTTGGACCGAGCAAGTGGAAGACGGTTTGTTGGTGGATGGATTGATTCCTATCAGTGAACTGAAAAACCGTTTAGAGCTATCGGATTTTGAGGGCGAAAGCGAGAGCTTCCAAACGCTGAATGGCCTTGTGACATGGTTAATAGGGCGCTTACCGGATGCAGGCGAAGTTGTTCAATACCAGCAGTGGCAGTTTGAAATTATCTCTGTTGAGAACAATCGCATTGTGAGTATCAAAGCGACGCCAATAGCCGATGACATAGAAGACGCTAATAGCTAACAGTTCGACCAACCAGCAAGCGGCAATGGTTCATTGTCTGTTGTTGTCTATTACCTCTTTATTGTTCATTATCTCTAAGATTAGGTATGCTTCACCGCATACCTATTTTCGTTTTTATCCTTTGTTTCTGGAGTTCCCTTTGTCAGACCATCAATTCACCCCTCAAGATGAAATCTTCATGCGACGCGCCATTGAGGTAGCTAAGCAAGCAGAGAGCGAGGGAGAGGTTCCTGTTGGTGCGGTATTAGTGAAAGATGGGCAGATTATCTCTGAAGGATGGAACCGTTCGATTGGCAGCCACGATGCTACGGCACACGCAGAAATTGAAACCTTGCGTAAAGCCGGTCAAACCTTAGAAAACTATCGGCTACTCGATACCACTTTATACGTTACGCTAGAGCCTTGCCCAATGTGCGCAGGTGCCTTGCTACACAGCCGAGTAAAGCGCATTGTGTTTGGTGCTCCAGACTTAAAAGCAGGCGCTGCAGGTACAGTGTTGAATTTGTTTGAAAGCCAGGCCTCATACCACTATGCCGACGTTGAACATGGTTTGTTAGAGGAAGAGTGCCGTGAGCAATTACAAGCGTTTTTCAAGCGTCGTAGAAAAGAGATAAAAGAGAAGCGAAAGCAAGAACGTCTGTTGGAAGAGCAGCGTTTAGAAGCAGAGATGAAGGCTAGCAATAAGAAATAGCAGCGTACTTTCGGCACTCTCTATCGCAAGAGTGCCAAGCAAACTGACTGAGTAACTACATTTACTCAGCAATCATCTGCATGAAAGCGCGATTGCGCCAAATGATCTTCTTCTTATTATTTGAAAGCATACGCTTACGACGGTTTGCAGCAACGGTCTTATCAAGGCGTTTCGATTTCAGTTTCTTCATCATTTCAATGATTTCCTATTTGTCGTCTGACTTTTTAGTTTGGACTAACGATTTAATTATAGTGTTATTCGTTTGTTTGGCCTGTCGCACGCTTGGCTTAAATAGAAGAGCAGTTCTAGTCTAAAGCCAGCATTGCAGTGCAACAGAGCATAATCTTGATTGTGGTGTGCCGTTATAAGGTTCGATTGTTACTGCAATATGACACTCTAGATCTCATCATCATTTTCTTGCCTGCTTCCCTTATCCCTTAGTGACGAAAGAAGAGTCGAAAAAAGACAATAAAAAAGAGCAATGCTAGATGGCATTGCTCTTTTGGGTTTTACTGTGAAGGCTCAGAACTGCTTACTGTCGACTGAGCTGCGCTGATACTCGATTCAGCACCTGAGGTTTCTAAAGGTGGGATCACCACCAAACCTTCAAGGGTCGCTTCTTGTTCTTTATTGCGCTTATTTACATGGCCAATAATGCTTTGGTAATAACGGCGAATGTTTTCAACGTAGTTTCTCGCTTCATCACCACGCGCATACCCATATCGAGTTTGGCTGTAGTACTTCTTCTGTCTTAACAGAGGTAATCTGTCTTTCACATCGCCCCAAGCATCAGGATCTCCTCCTTGTGCCTTCGTGAGGCGACGCGCGTCCATCATGTGCCCGTAACCGACATTGTATGAAGCAAGTGCAAACCAGATCTTTTCGTGTTGAGTGATTGAATCTGGTACTCGGTTCACGATACGACGCAGGTACTCAACACCGCCTTGTACCGACTGGTTCGGGTCGAGACGGTTGGTTACCCCAACACTCTTCGCGGTGGGCAGTGTCAACATCATCATGCCACGAACACCCGTTGGTGAGCGCGCAACAGGGTTCCAGTGTGATTCTTGGTAGGCCAAAGCGGCAATCAAGCGCCAATCAAATTCTTGAGAGTACCTTTGAAATAGCGGCGACCATTTTGGCAACTTGCTGTCCAGTGCGCGGATAAAGGCACGAGTATCAACGTAGTCAAAAGTGCCGATGTGGCCGATGTATTTCTCTTCTAGTGAAGCCAGTTCACCAGACTGTTTTAGGTTACCGAAGAACTCAATCAGCAAAGCATACAGGCTTTCATCTTCCGATCTATTTAGGTACCAAGAGATAGGTTGGTCTTCTGTCAGCTCAAATGCCAAGGCAACATCTGGGTACAAACGTTGCGCCAGTGATAGCTCGATAGAGTCGGCCACTGTGAATAAACGTTCGCCTGTTGATACTTCTTTTAGCAGGTCATTGATGTCTGCATTGCCAACCGCGTCATAGATGAAGTCATCGTGCGTTTTCTGCAGCAGTTTGAGTGTTGGTTCAAAGTGCGAGTCTTTCACCACAACCAAAGAGGGCGTCAGCGTCTCGCTTGATACCGCAGCTTCTGATTCAGCTTGTGCTTTTACAAACTCAGCCTGACGCTCATTCTCAAAATTGATCAATTGCTCAAGGTTTCTTGGGCGCCATTGGCCCTTTTTGTACACGACCTGTTGGCTTACATAGTAATAAGCAGGCGCGGCGCGGTAAGCGCGTGTCAGTTTGTTATTTTGCGTTAAGCCGGTCGCGATAAGGTCGATCTCGCCTTTCTTCAACGCAGGGAATAAGCCTGACAAACGGTAAGCGGGTTTAACCTCAAGCTTTACACCAAGCTCCTGCGCAAATTCACGAGCTAATTCGTAATCCAAGCCAGCAGGACCATCAGGACCGATGTAATAAGAGAGTTGGTTATTTAGGGTGCCGACACGAAGAACGCCACGATCTCGTATCTGCTCAAGGACACTTTTAGGTTCAGATTCAATCTGGCATCCAGCCAACCCAAATAGGGCGATGGCGAGCAGAAGGAACTTAGACGAAAAGATGAGCGTAAATTTAGGCATCAAAATGAAATCTCGAAAAGTGGAAGCTCCTTTATACCAAACCCCGCAAGGCTGGCAAAGCAGGTTTAATTAAACAGTTGTAAAAGTGGTGATAAATGCAGCAAAAGTACCATTTACGCAGAAAGATAAAAAAAATCACGCAAACGGTTGCTTTTGGTGTTACGTCACAAAAAGAAATGCTTTATAATGCGCTCGCATTGAAGAGGTGGGATCGGCATAGGTTTTTAAACCTTCGGGAATAGCTTCGAAGAAAACAGTTAGGTTTTTCCTTTAACCCACTGAATTTATTCCAATACTACCTTAATCAACTGCATAAGAGACGTAAGCACATGAGAATTTTGCGTGGCTCCCCAGCTCTATCTGAGTTTCGTGTTAACAAGCTTTTAGAGCTTTGTCGTGAATTAAGCTTACCTGTAACAGGTATTTACGCTGAGTTTGCCCACTTTGCTGATCTAACGGCAGACCTAGATGAGTCTGAAGTTGAGAAGCTAGAAAAGCTACTGACTTACGGTCCAACGATTGAAGAGCATGAACCTGAAGGTTTACTGCTGCTTGCAACGCCACGCCCAGGCACTATCTCGCCTTGGTCTTCAAAATCAACAGATATCGCACACAACTGCGGACTGGCTAAAGTGTCACGTCTAGAGCGCGGTACTGCTTTCTACATTGAAACCTCTGCTGAACTTTCTGAACTTCAACTTGTTGAGCTGAAAGCAATCCTGCACGACCGTATGATGGAAGTGGTTTTCACTGACTTCGAATCAGCGGCGGCACTATTTACCGTTGCTGAGCCTGCTCCTTATGCGGAAGTTGACCTACTAACTGGTGGACGTAAAGCGCTTGAAAAAGCAAACGTTACCCTAGGTCTTGCACTTGCAGAAGATGAGATTGATTACCTTCTTGAAAGCTTCACTGAGAAGCTAGGTCGTAACCCGACGGACATCGAGCTAATGATGTTTGCACAAGCGAACTCAGAGCACTGTCGTCATAAGATCTTTAACGCTGATTGGACTATCGATGGCGTTAAGCAAGAAAAATCATTGTTCAAGATGATTAAGAACACCTTTGAAACGACACCAGAACATGTTCTGTCTGCTTATAAAGATAACGCAGCGGTAATGACAGGTTCTGAAGTTGGTCGTTTCTTCCCAGATCCAGAAACTCGCCAGTACAGCTACCACCAAGAAAAAACACACATCTTGATGAAAGTTGAAACGCACAACCACCCAACGGCAATCTCACCGTGGCCAGGCGCATCGACAGGTTCAGGCGGTGAAATCCGTGATGAAGGCGCAACCGGTATTGGTGGTAAGCCAAAAGCGGGTCTTGTTGCTTTCTCTGTATCTAACCTTAAGATCCCGAACTTCGTTCAACCTTGGGAAACTGACTTTGGTAAGCCAAGCCGTATCGTTACTGCTCTGGATATCATGCTTGAAGGTCCTCTTGGTGGCGCGGCATTCAACAACGAATTTGGTCGTCCAAACCTACTTGGCTACTTCCGTACTTACGAAGAGAAAGTAAACTCTCACGCAGGTGAAGAAGTGCGTGGTTACCACAAACCAATCATGCTAGCTGGTGGTCTTGGCAACATCCGTGATGAGCACGTTCAGAAGAAAGAGATCCCGGTAGGTGCAAGCCTAATCGTTCTAGGTGGTCCTGCGATGAACATCGGCCTTGGCGGCGGTGCGGCATCTTCAATGGATTCTGGTTCTTCTTCTGAAGATCTTGATTTCGCTTCTGTACAACGTGAAAACCCAGAGATGGAGCGTCGTTGTCAGGAAGTTATCGACCGTTGTTGGCAGCTTGGTGATGCGAACCCAATCGCATTTATCCACGATGTGGGCGCGGGCGGTATCTCGAATGCTCTTCCTGAGCTAGTCGACGATGGCGAGCGTGGCGGTATCTTTAATCTACGTGACGTGCCAAACGATGAGCCGGGCATGAGCCCACTTGAGATCTGGTGTAACGAATCTCAAGAGCGTTATGTAATGGCGGTTGCTGATAAAGACATGGCAACGTTCGACGCGATTTGTAAGCGTGAACGTGCACCGTACGCAGTGGTTGGTAAAGCAACTGAAGAACGTGATCTGAAATTAGAAGATTCACACTTCGACAACACGCCAATCGACATGCCAATGGACATCCTATTAGGTAAAACACCTAAGATGCACCGTGACGCGAAAACGCTAAAAGCTAACAACCCTGCGATTGACCGTTCTGGCATCGAGATGAACGAAGCGGTTGACCGTGTTCTTCGCTTGCCAACAGTCGCTGAGAAAACATTCCTTATCACCATCGGTGACCGCTCGGTAACAGGCCTTGTAGCTCGTGACCAAATGGTTGGTCCATGGCAGGTTCCTGTTGCTAACTGCGCAGTAACAGCGGCAAGCTACGACTCTTACCACGGTGAGGCTATGTCTCTTGGTGAGCGTACGCCAGTGGCACTTCTAGACTTCGGCGCATCGGCTCGTCTAGCGGTTGGTGAAGCAATTACTAACATCGCAGCGACCAACATCGGCGATATCAAACACATTAAACTGTCGGCTAACTGGATGTCTCCAGCAGGTCACCCAGGTGAAGATGCAGGTCTTTACGAAGCGGTTAAAGCGGTTGGTGAAGAACTATGTCCAGCTCTGGGTCTAACTATCCCAGTGGGTAAAGACTCAATGTCGATGAAGACTAAGTGGGAAGAGAATGGCGAGCAGAAAGAAGTAACGTCTCCGCTATCTCTTGTTATCACTGCGTTTGCACGTGTTGAAGATGTTCGTAAGACGATTACTCCTCAGCTTCGCACTGACAAAGGTAATACAAGCCTAGTTCTTATCGACCTAGGTAACGGCAAAAACCGTATGGGTGCAACAGCACTTGCACAGGTTTACAAGCAGCTTGGTGACAAGCCAGCAGACGTAGACAACGCAGCGCAACTAAAAGGTTTCTACGAAGGCGTTCAAGCACTTGTAGCGAACGACCAAGTTGTCGCTTACCACGATAAAGGCGATGGTGGTCTATTCGTAACGCTAGCAGAAATGGCATTCGCAGGTCACTGTGGTGTTAATGCAAACATTGAAGCGTTAGGTGAAGACACGCTAGCAGCACTGTTCAACGAAGAGCTAGGTGCAGTAATCCAAGTCCGTAACGACGACCTAGACGCAGTACTTTCTACTCTTGCAGCTAACGGTCTAGAAGCATGTTCTCATGTGATTGGCAGCGTTGTTGGTGAAGGGGAAGCATCAGATGAACTAGTGATTAAGTCTGGCGAGTCTGTAGTGATTGAACGTAACCGTACTGAACTACGTACTATCTGGGCTGAGACAACGCACAAGATGCAAGGTCTGCGTGATAACCCAGTATGTGCTGACCAAGAACACGAAGCGAAGAAAGACAACTCGGACCCAGGTCTGAACGTGAAACTGAGCTTTGACGTAAACGAAGACATCGCAGCACCGTTCATCAACACAGGTGCTAAGCCTAAGATGGCGATTCTACGTGAGCAGGGTGTTAACTCTCACGTTGAAATGGCAGCAGCATTCGACCGTGCAGGCTTCGAAGCAACTGATATTCACATGAGCGACATCCTAACAGGTCAAGCGGTACTAGAAGAATACAACGGCCTTGTGGCTTGTGGTGGCTTCTCTTACGGTGACGTACTAGGCGCAGGTGAAGGTTGGGCTAAATCAGTTCTATTTAACGACTCGACTCGTGACCAATTTGAAAACTTCTTCAAGCGTGAGGATACCTTCTCTCTAGGTGTGTGTAACGGTTGTCAGATGTTGTCTAACCTACGTGAGCTTATCCCTGGTGCGGAGTACTGGCCACGTTTCGTTCGTAACGAATCAGAGCGTTTTGAAGCTCGTTTCAGCCTAGTTGAAGTTCAGAAGTCTGATTCTGTATTCTTCAACGGTATGGAAGGTTCTCGTATGCCTATCGCTGTTTCTCACGGTGAAGGCCGCGTAGAAGTGCGTGACAACGACCACCTAAACGCGATTGAAAACTCAGGTACGGTTGCTCTACGCTACGTTGATAACAACGGTAACCAAACGCAGCAATACCCGAACAACCCGAATGGTTCGCCAAACGCTATCACAGGTCTAACAACGACGGATGGCCGTGTGACTATCATGATGCCTCACCCAGAGCGTGTATTCCGTACTGTTGCTAACTCTTGGTCTCCAGAAGGTTGGGGCGAGAATGGTGCTTGGATGCGTATGTTCCAAAACGCACGTAAGAATGTGGGTTAATCACTTTCTTACAGGCCGCATTAATCTAGGCTAGGTTATGCAAAACTGAAAAGCGCAGATCGAAATGTCTGCGCTTTTTTTGGTGGTGAGTGTGGTGTAGGGATCACCGTATAGTGGATGTGTGTATAACAAACTTTTGGACAGAAATGAGTTTTGGAAAATCAAACATTAGCAAATGACTAATAACTTCAGGTATGACAAATAACTAAACCTGATAGAAAAACTGCCACCAAAGAGCAAAAGACAAGACCTGACCCTATTGTTTTTTGTACGCAAAAAAACAGCAGTCAGTGATAGGGTTTAATCGCCAAATAAATTCTACGCAAACTACCATTTTCATGCCGGGCTAAATGACATGGTTCAGCATGCACTCCCAAGGGCCTCAAAGGGAAGATTGAGCACCTTCTGCCCATTTGGTCAGCTTTAAATCGTCCAAAATAAGCAGCACGCAAGGCACAACAATTGACGCTAGTAACGTAGCCGAGACTAAGCCAAACGCAATACTGGCAATTAACGGGATCAGAAATTGCGCTTGCGTACTGGTTTCGGTTAACAGTGGAAGCAATCCTGCAAATGTGGTTAACGAGGTGATAAATATCGCTCTAAATCGGTCACGTACCGCCTCTCGACAAGCGTCTATCAAGCGCTCGCCTTGGGCGATATTATTCTTAATAAAATTGACCAACAGAATGTTATCGTTAACGACGATACCCGCTAAGGTAGCAAAGCCAACCAAGCTTGGAATAGTCAAATCGAACCCCATGCCCAAGTGCCCCCATACCACACCAATCCAGCCCATAGGGATTGCCAGCAGCACAGCAATCGGTTGAGTGTAGCTTTGTAACAGGAACACTAAAATAAGATAAATCCCCACCACGCCAAGAGCAAAGAAGGTCGCCAGCGAGGAGCCCGTATCTGAGCTTTCTTTATCCTGACCTTGCGAGGTGAAGGTGATGTCTGGGAATTTGTGTTGAGTTTGCGAGACAAATTCGCTATTGAACTGCAGCATGATTTCACGCGCATTGGCAACCCGCGTATCGATATTGCCTTGCACAACCACAGTGTTCATCCCATTAATGCGGTGAATTCGCGAGAAGGCTTGTTTTCTGTCAAACGTCGCAACACTTGATAATGGAACTAGGGTTCCATTGCCTGCCGTCACCATCAAGTTATTCAACTCATACAGGCTAGCTTGGTGCGTAAACTCATCCAGTCTCACACTAATATCCACCAGCTCGCCTTGTTGGAAAACCGTCAGATCAGTACTGCCTTTTACCGCGCTGCGCAGCGTTTGAGCAATGTTGGAAGCATTAACTCCCATCACGCCAGCTTCATCTTTAAGGTTAACGTGAAATTCGGTTCTGCCCTCACGCAGATCGGTGGAGAGGTTATAGACACCGTCAAATCCCTTCAACCATTTCACCAGCGAGCGGCTGACTTGATTGAGCTCTTGTAACGACTCACCCTGAACCCGAATATCAATGCCATTGCCAGCAATGCCCCGTTCTTTATCGGTAAACTTGAGTGAAACCACATCCGCCGTAGGGCCTACTTTTTGTTTCCAATCTTGGATCAGATCTTTAATGCTCTGCTGCCTAAATTGCGCTGGCAATAGATCGGCACTGACGGTTGCCATATGCGGCCCCGACTCATTAGCATCAGCATTTGAGTTGAACATGATCGTGGTGCTCGCGACCAAAGGTTTTGAGCTTGGGTATTTCTCTGCGTATTCTTGGTTGAGTTCATCAAGCGCGTTTGAAACCTTCTCCACCACCGCCTCTGTCTGGCTCAGTAAACTGCCTTGAGGGAGCAAGATACGCGCCTGCAGCACATCACTTTCCAAGGCAGGCATGGCTTTGAATTTCAGCCAACCTGACGAAATGGAAGCGGTTGAAATCATCACCACCATCACCAATATCCCTACTGAAAGATAAGGTGCATTCATCGCCTTGACACTCACTGGCACAAAGAATCTGTCTCTGATGTTTTCAAAACCGGCAATGAACTTGTCCCGTATAGGATTAGAGCGAGATTCAGTATGGCTATGTGCCAAATGAGACGGCAAGATCAAGAAAGCTTCTATCAGACTAACAAGCAAGGTAATCAATAACACGATGGGAATATAGCGTAGTACTTCGCCCATCTTGCCTGTGAGAAACATCAGCGGCCCTATCACCATGATGGTGGTAGCAAACGATGCAATCACACCTGGGAAGACTTGTTTGGTACCTTCAACTGCAGCGTCAAACGCGGGTAGCCCTTGTTGCCTCTTGGCAGCGATGTTTTCTGCAATGATCAACGAGTCGTCCATTAGCAGACCAATCGCGACAATCAGCCCGACCAGCGTCATCATATTCAGGGTATAACCGAGAAGTTGTATCGCAAAAATGGCGCCAAGGAATGAAACCGGCAGCCCCATGGTGACCCAAAAGCTAAAGCGAATATTAAAAAACGCCCACAACATCAAAAATGCCAGTGCTAATCCCTGTGCGCCATTGCTGGTGAGGATTCTCAGACGCTCAATAATATTGGTGCTGGAATCTTGGGTGATGGTTAAAGCGACGCCTTCAGGGGCTCTCGCCTGTTCTTTTTCAACGATGCTGACGATCGCATCTTTGACCGTTAAGGTATCTTGAAATTGCGTTTTGGACACCTGAAGCAAAGCGGCACGCTGACCATTGAACAGGATTTGATTTTCATCGCTAGTGAACTTCTGCTGAATAACGGCAACATCACCGAGGCGAACCTGAGTCCCCGTCTCACTGGATTTAATCACGATATTTTCGAAGTCTCTGACGTTGCTGCCTAAGTGGTCGAAGCGGACGCTGATCTCTTCCAAGTCATTACTAAATACGCCAGCAGGAGTGCTGATACTTTGCTGTTGTACTAGATTGGACAAGTCGGACACACTCAGGCCGTACTGCTGCAACTTCCACTGCGATACGCGAATTTCTATTTCTTGATCCGCAAAACCGCTCACGGTCACCTGAGCGATCAATGGGCTCTCTTTTAACTTGTGCTTAATTTGTTGGGCATAGAGATATAAGTCCCTATCTGACATATTGCCGGTAATCGCGACACTGGCCACCGTTGCCACTCGGTCCAGTTTCGACACCGTGATCTGCTCAACTCGATCCGGAAAATCACTGATGGCGTTAACCTGCTGTTGAATATCGCTGGTTAAAGTGTCAATGTCTTCATCATCGCCGATTTCCACATTGGCGATGACCAAACTCTCTCGGGCATCACAGCTTAACTCTTTAATTCCACTCAGCTTATCGAGAGAATCTTCCAACGGGTAACACACTTCTTCCATCATCTCAAAAGGTGACGCGCCCGGATAAACGATCCGAACCTCAATATTTTTGGTCGGCGTCAACGGAAAAGTGTCTTTCTGCAGTTTGGGCAAGGCAAAAGCCCCTAACAGCAGTACCGCCATCATCAGGACATTGGCGCCAGTGGTGTGCCGAGCAAAAAAAGCGATCATAATTTGCCCTCTTTCTGAATCGCGTTTAGGGCTTTAAATCCGCTCTGCGTATCCAACCAAAGGCCGATTTTCTCATCCGGTTGCGGTTGTAAAGCCATCCCCTCAACGGCGGGTGAAAGTTTACTTAGCACAACCACATCACCGAATTCCACGCCAGATTTGATCACCGCAACCTGCCCTTGGACGAAATCTATCCTGACAGGTTTGCTTTTCAGTTTACCTTCAGAGACAGTGTAAACTTTACCATCATGGATGGCGTTTATCGGTAGCAAGACTTGTTGCTCCATCATTGGTGCTTTAATCGTGACTTTAACGAAAGTCCCACGAATAAGTGGTGGCTTCTCCCCGGGAATGGCTTGCTGATAGGGCTGATTTACTTGTGCAACTAGGCTTTGGCTTTGAGTCTGAGCATCGATTTCACCGCCGGAGCGGCTGATCTCGGCAGGCCAAGTAATTACTTTATCGCCTGCTTGGAGCTCGACTGTCGCGCTCAAGTTGCTATGAACATCTTCGTCAAGCGAGTCAAAGCGATTGGAATTTCTTAGCGGACGCATTTTACCAAGCGGAAACTGCGCGCGAACCTCAACGGCATCGATGTCATCCGCTTTGAGCAGCAATTCCCCCTTGTTGACATACTCGGCGAGTCCAACCAAGGTTTCGACAATGCGAATATCAAATGGGGCTTTAATTACGGTTTGTTCGAGATCTCGGTTTGCAAGTGCTAGTTCCGTTTGCAAAACCTTTTGCTGCGCTTGATTAATTGCCAGTTGGTTTTTCTGTGTCTGGAGCTGTTGCTGGCTGCTGAGCAAGTCTTTGGTCGCGCGGTCTTTCTCTGTTTTGGAGATATGCCCGGTTTCACTCAATTTGATTGAGCGGGCATATTCTGACTGTTGTACCTCAAACTCTTTCTCTGCAATCTTGAGCGAATCGATAATGGTCTGATTCGTTAGCATTAGCACTTCAAGCTCAGCTTGCAAACGGGCAATAGTAAGTTGATAAGCGGTGGGGTCAATTCTAAGGAGTTCGCTGTCTTTGCGGATAATAGCGCCCGTTTTGTATTGCTCAGAAACCCACACAACCGCGCCGTCAAGTTCAGACTGTGCCTGCCAGTCTTGAACAGACTCGGTATGTCCATATCCGATGGCAGAAGGTTGGATATTTCGCGGCTCGACTTTCAACACCCGAACCACCTTTTTAGCAGCCGTATTACTCGCATTAGGCGGTTCAGCCTTCATCCCTGGTGCGATCACCAATAACGCGATGCCCAACAAAACAGGAGGAACAAACAGAGCCCTTTGTAACCAGCTATACCTAGTCATAGCGATTCCCTTACTATATATTAGCTTTTCCTTAAGCAAAAGGTAGCACACCAACATAAGCGGATTTGCTTCCTTGATCTCAAAATAAGTCAGGCCTCACAAATGGAGGCCTGATTGAATTGAGCTACTGATTGTTTTTGCCTTTGCCCATGGTATTTTTGGGGTTCACCATGCCTTGATGAGCATTAAACTCTTGTTGAGAGATAGCGCGATCCGCGTTGCTATCTAACGAAGCAAAACTGTGGCTTTGATTGATATTTTTCAACGTACGTCCCTCTTCTGCTCGCTGGGCAATACGTTCTGAGCGTGCTTGATTGAACTCGGCTTCGGTTATCTTGCCATCACCATCGAGATCAAACTGTGAAAATACTGGGCGTGACATATTGTTATTCATGCCTTTATTCATTTCACCAGCCATTGCTCCGAAGGCAATAACGATACCGAGTAACGCGATTATCGTGCTTTTGATTTTCATGACGTTTTCCTTCTCTTTGTTTCACTACTTAAGAATATACTAATGTAAGTAAGATAACGTCATGTGATGTAAAGGTATGTAAAGATGGCTAAGTAGATATCGATTTATGTTCTTATCGGTTTGTAAGCGCAGCGCAACAGAAATTATGAAACTTCTGCCGCTAGTACTCTGGTAAGAGTACAGGCATAGCTATGTCCAAATGGTTTTCAAATTATCCCAAACTTTCAGCCACCGAAACCGAAACCGAAAAGCCAATGATATAAAATCCCTAGTTTCGAAAAATATGGCGATTTTTAGACATTCAGAGTGTTTTCGAACTTTTGCCCAGCAGTTTGCCTTGCAAATATCCAACAGACAAGGGATTACTTTTAGTAGGGCAAATACATGTTAACATTCTGTTAACTCTGACTGGTAATGGGGCAATAATGATTCCCAGAACATACAAAAAAGCCGCTGGATTGAACCCCAGCGGCTTATTATTTTCTAGCATCTAGCATCTAGCATCTAGCATCTAGTGCTTAGATTAGTTGTTGCTGTGCAGCTCGCTGTTTAGCTCAACCGCAGACTTGTTCGCTAGGCACTCGATTTGGCCTGTGATTGAGTTGCGACGGAACAGAAGATCAGACACGCCAGCAAGATCGCGAGCTTTAATGATTTCTACTTCATTGCCTTCTTTATCTAGCATGCGAACCTTAGTACCCGCAGTCACGTAAAGACCAGACTCAACTGTACAACGGTCGCCCATAGGGAAGCCAAGACCAGCGTTTGCGCCTAGTAGGCAGTTTTCGCCGATAGAGATAACCATCGTACCGCCACCAGACAGAGTACCCATGATAGAAGCGCCGCCGCCGATGTCTGAACCGTTACCTACAACAACACCCGCAGAGATACGACCTTCAACCATGCTCACGCCAGTTGTACCAGCATTGAAGTTGATGAAACCTTCGTGCATTACTGTTGTGCCTTCGCCTACGTGTGCGCCAAGACGAACACGAGAAGTGTCAGCAATACGAATACCTGTTGGTACTACGTAGTCCACCATTTTAGGGAACTTGTCTACGCAATCTACAGACAGAGCACGACCTGCAAGGCGAGCTTCGATTTGACGCTCAGCCAGCTCAGGTAGGTCGATAGGGCCTTCGTTTGTCCATGCGATGTTGTGCAGTAGACCGAAGATGCCGTCCAGTACCGTACCGTGTGGTTGTACTAGGCGGTTAGAGATAAGTTGTAGCTTTAGGAAGCCTTCAGCAACTGATGCTGGCTTCTCGTCAGTAGCAAGAACAACAAGAACAAGTGGCTGTTCAGACGCTGCCGCTTTTTCTGCTAAAGATGCGTTAGCTGCATCATCGTTTGCTGCGAATGCCTTCGCCAGTTCTGCGCTTTGTGCAGCAGAGATTTCGATAGCTTGGTTGCCTTCAGAGTAACCTGATACTTCTGCCACAGCCGCTACAAGAGCGTCGCTTGGGTTTAGAAGTGGGTTAGGGAAGAACGCTTCAATGATTTTATTGTCGCGGTTTTTGGTTGCCGTACCGAAGGCTAGTGAAAAGTAAGCCATGTTGAATCTCCATGTGTTGAGTCTTGATTTTGCTATTCCAAAACAACGACTCGAATAACAAGCGCTGCCGTTAGCAAAGTTAATTTAATTGCGTTCATCATAAAGAGAGCGCCCTCGTTATGAAAGGGCGTATCGGGATAAAGTCTGTAAAATGATATTGCTTGTCTTTTGAGAGATAGTTTTCATTATCCGGATATTATACCTCGCTCTTAAATATGGGCGTTCTTACTTAAGTAGCGCGGTGCCATTTCATTTCCATGCCTGACACTTATCTTTAGTCCATCCTCTTGTTAGCCGTATCAATAGAGTGAGTCACACTTTCTTTATAAATTCATGTTTATTATCAGAATTATTCGACTTCTGTTGATTAATCGCTTGTGCCTACAGTTAGGGTAAATACTCAACTTTCCAGACATGTAATTAAGAGAACGATCACTAAAACCCTGCAAGATGTCAGTATATTGCCTGCCATAACGACATTAAAACGATTAATAAAGGATCTTCTATGAATTTTACTAAGTCTTTACTGGTGTTATCTATCGGCGTAGCGATGGTTGGTTGTGGCTCGGACAGTGACGATATCGCAGTGACATGTGACACTGCCGCTTCTTGTACCAAGTTTACTGTTTTACATACCAACGATAACCATGGTCGCTTCTGGGAAAATAGTAAGGGTGAGTATGGAATGGCGGCTCGTAAGACGTTGATTGATAGTATTCGTGCGGAAGTGACTCAAAACGGTGGTGAGACGATCCTACTGTCCGGTGGTGACATTAATACTGGTGTTCCAGAGTCTGATATGCAGGATGCGATACCAGATTTTGTTGGCATGAACCTTCTTGGTTACGATGCGATGGCATTAGGTAACCATGAATTCGACAACACCTTGGATGTGCTTGAGATGCAATCTGAGCTAGCTGACTTCCCGATGCTTGCGGCGAATATTTATATCAAAGATGGAGACACAGTTACTGATGAACGCCTTTTCTCTCCATATAAAGTATTCACCATTAATGGTTTAAAGATTGCTGTTATTGGCCTGACAACCAAAGATACGGCTAAATTAGTTAATCCTGACAACGTCGCGACAATTCACTTTGCCGACCCACAAGTTGAAATCAAAAAAGCCATAAAAGAAATAGAGGCCAATGAAACGGTTGACCTGATTTTTGCTACCACGCATATGGGGCATTACGCAGATGGTCAGCATGGTAGTGAAGCGCCTGGCGATGTATTGCTTGCTCGCTCTCTAGAAGAAGGTCAGCTAGATGCAATTATTGGTGGACACTCTCAAAACCCTGTTTGTATGGAAGGCAATGAATACGCCGACTTCAACCCAGGGGATGACTGCAAACCTGATCAGCAAAATGGTACCTACATCATGCAAGCTCACGAGTGGGGTAAGTATGTAGGCAGAGCTGACTTTGAGTTTTATGACGGCAAACTGCATTTAGCGAAGTACGATCTGGTTCCTGTGAACCTAAAAGAGAAGGATGAAAACGGTGATTATCAGTTTATTCAATCTGAAATAAAGCCTGATGCAGCTGTAAAAGCTACTCTCTACCCATATCAACAACAAGGGCAAGATCTCCTCGATGTCATCATCTCAAAGACAGATGCAAAACTGGAAGGTGATCGTGATGTTGTTCGTTCAGAACAAACTAATCTTGGTCACTTGTTAGGAGAAGCATACCGCACTTATGAATTGGTGAATGCTGACTTTGGTGTAATGAACTCTGGTGGTGTCCGTGACTCAATTGCGGCAGGAGACATTGCTTATCGTGATGTACTGACGGTTCAACCTTTCGGGAACTTCGTGACTAAAGCAACGATGACAGGTGCTGAAGTAAAAGCGTATTTGGACGTTGTTGCGACGAAGACTGCAGGATCCGGCGCTTATGCCCAACTCGACAATATCAGCTTAACGGTTGACTGCGATTTGAGTGATGTGACCATTCGAGACATCAATGGCAAAGGTTTTGATTTAGCAGACACTTACACGTTCTCCGTGATCAGTTTCAGTGCGGCTGGTGGTGATGACTACCCAGTAATTGACGTTGAATCGACACAGTTAACGGATGCCTCGGTACTGCGCGAATTCTTTGTTAAGAACCCTGATGTCACTGCAGCGAATTACGCACCAGCGGATGGTGATCTAATCTACATGAGTAAAGGTTTAGAAGTAAAAGGCTGCCCTGCGAACTAATTTATAATTCGTAAACAAAAGCGCCAAAGAAAATAGCCAGCGAATCGCTGGCTATTTTTGTATCAGAAATTTGTTGTTCTGAGCTGAAACAAACAGTGCCTTATAAGCTTGCTCAATCCCTTCAATCAACATCTGCATACCGATTACCGCGAGTATCAACCCCATCATTCGAGTAATCACGTTCAGTGCGCTTGGTCCAACGGCTTTAACGAAGCGCTCGCCAAATACAAACAATACGTAGGTTAAGGCGCATAGTAGGCCAAAGGCGACGATGGTTTCGTAGATGCCTTCGGTGCTGGCAAAGTTCATCGCGGTGGCAATGGTGCCCGGTCCGGCTAATATTGGCATTGCCAGTGGCGAGACGGCGATACTGAGCGCCGCATCTTGTTGAGCGTCTGAGTTGACCTTCTCTTTTGCTTTAGAGTGTGTTGAGTCACCTTGCAGCATATGAAAGCCAATCAAGAACACGAGGATCCCGCCGGTGATACGAAGCGCGTAAAGCGTGATACCAAAGAGGTCGAAGATGAGTTTACCCGAGACAGCAAAGGTGCTGACGATGATGAAGGCGATGAACACTGAGCGGAAAGCGATAGACTTGACCGTTTCCCTATCATTATCACCTGTTAATCAAAGAAAGATCGGTGTGTTGGCGATAGGGTTCATGATGGCAAAAAAGCCCATGAACACGGTAATGGTATGAATGATGAGCTCTTTCATATTATTCCTTTGAAAATATGTAGTTAAATACGACAGCAGAATGTATTTAATCTTAGATACAAATAATTATTAGAAATAGATAGTAGAGCAAGTGTGAATAAAAAACAGCCAGCATAAGGCTGGCTGTTTGGTTTTAGTGATAGGTGTAGAGTTTTAGTCGTCCGTTATTGCTTGATTCTCAACTAACAGACTCTACATAACAGGCAGATTGTGGGACTCACTTTGTCGTTATGCGTGTTGAGATTCACTCACTGCCACAGCCAATGCAACCGTCGCTCCGACCATTGGGTTGTTGCCCATGCCGATGAAGCCCATCATCGCCACGTGAGCAGGAACTGAAGAGCTACCTGCGAACTGAGCATCAGCGTGCATTCTGCCCATGGTATCGGTCATGCCGTAAGACGCTGGGCCTGCTGCTACGTTATCTGGGTGCAATGTTCGACCTGTACCGCCACCTGAAGCAACTGAGAAGTATGGCAAACCTTGGCGAGTGCGTTCTGCTTTGTAGATACCCGCTACTGGGTGTTGGAAGCGTGTTGGGTTGGTTGAGTTACCCGTGATACTCACATCCACTTCTTCTCTGTGCATGATCGCTACACCTTCACGTACATCATCAGCGCCGTAACACAAGATCTCGCCACGAGGGCCTTGTGAGAAGCGGCGACGTTCTGTTTCAACTAGCTCACCCGTTTGGTAATCAAATTGAGTGCGAACATAAGTAAAGCCATTGATGCGAGAGATTAGGTAAGCGGCATCTTTACCTAGACCGTTCAAGATAACTTTCAATGGTGTTTTGCGTGATTTGTTCACGTTCAGTGCAATCTTGATCGCACCTTCTGCTGCAGCAAAAGATTCGTGACCCGCAAGGAAGGCGAAGCAGTGACTTTCTTCATTGAGAAGACGAGCGGCTAGCGCGCCATGTCCAATACCAACTTGGCGTTGTTCAGCAACACTGCCAGGTTTGGTGAATGCTTGAAGACCTTCACCAATAATATTAGCGGCTTGTTCTGCGCTGGTGGCTTTACGAAATAGCGCCAGTGCTGAGCCTAGGATATAAGCATCGGCAGCGCTTTCAAAAGCGATAGGTTGTGTGTCCATCACTAATGCTTTTGGGTCGACATTATGTGATAAACAGTATTGGTTTGCTTGCTCTAAAGAGTCGAAGTTCATTTCTGCCAATACGCGAGTTACTGATTCATTAAATTGAGTGTTCATCATATCTTTCCTCTTTTATTGGCAAAAATTATTGTTGACGTGGGTTAATGGTGGTCACGGCTTCGTCGAAGCGACCATAAGTCCCTGTCGCAAGGTCGGCCGCTTCATTCGCTGGCACGCCTTGGTTAATCGCCTTCATCATTTTGCCGAGGTTGAGATATTCGTAGCCAATCACTTCGCTGTGATCATCAAGTGCAAGCTTGGTTACGTAACCTTCTGCAAGCTCTAGGTAACGAACGCCTTTTGCTGCGGTTGAGTAGCTGGTGCCAACTTGGCTGCGCTGTGTTTGACCTAAGTCTTCTAGTGCTGCGCCGATCTCTAGGCCACCTTCAGAGAAAGCCGACTGAGTTCGACCGTAAACAAACTGCAGGAAGATTTCGCGCATCGCGACGTTAATCGCGTCACATACCAAGTCAGTATTCAGCGCTTCTAGAATGGTTTTTCCGGTGAGGATTTCCGCAGCCATCGCGGCAGATTGAGTCATACCTGAACAACCAATCGTTTCGATTAATGCTTCTTCGATGATGCCGTTTTTTACGTTAAGAGTCAGTTTTGCAGCACCTTGTTGTGGTGCACAAGTGCCAACACCGTGGCTTAAGCCAGAAATAGCGATGACATCTTTTGGGCTAACCATTGCGCCTTCAACTGGAATTGGAGCTGAATTGTGAAGATCACCCCTTTGAATAGGGCACATTGATTGAATTTCTGAAGAGTAGTGCATAATGTTTTCTCACTTATAGAGCCATTTAAGGCCTAGGGCGTTGAGAAAACAGGACGTGTTGGAAGAGGTGCGGCTAATTCACTACAGATCTTGAGTATCGATAATCCAAAGGTGTCATGGAACTTGGTCTTAATAGACTAAGTCCATTTCAAAATGGAGGAATAGCGATACGTCCAACAGTATTACCTGTTTTCGATTCTGTAGGAGTCATTAGCACTGTTCGGAAAGAACGGGCGGTTGAAGCAAAAGCTTAGGTGGAACCCCATCACCTGATGGCTATAGATTAGATCTTCCTCACACTTTCATGCAAGCGAATGTTTAGAGCGATTTCGACTATAAACAAGCTTCATTATATTTCGATAAGTATAAAAAAACGCCAATAACGAACTCTGATTAGAGGCGTCATTGACGTTTTTTAGAAAGATATCAGCTAGTTAAGCTGCATCTTCTTCTGCGTCTTCAACAGCTTCAAGCTTCTTAGCTTTTTTCGGAGCTGGCTTACGCTTAGCACCTAATGCGTAAAGAACTTCTTCTTTGTTCTTCGCTAGGTACATTGCAAGTTCTTCTTGCTTGCCTTCATCTTCAACTAAATCGCTTTTGCCTAACAGTTCAAAAAGCTCATCAGCCATATCCAGCATTTTGTCGTATGCGTCAGCTTCGGCTTTAGAGGTAAAAGTCATTTTCTCTTCTCCGTTGCGTTCCACCACGTACTTGACGATAACAGCCATGGTTAATCCTCTAAGTTTGATAAATTTTACTGGCTTTTTATACAGTTTCTGATGTTAAAAGTCCAGTTGGAGCCCGTACTATGCGGCCTCAATCTTGATGTGCCGCCCAGTCTTCACAATAACTCATGAAAGATTTCAGCAGTGGGCTTTGATATTTGTCTTTATGGACCAGCATCCAGAATCGGCGTTTCATATCAAGTGGCACATTAAGCGCTTTTACTCGGCCTGAATCGATCGCTCGCTGAGCAGCTAAACGGGACAAACAGGCAAAGCCAAGACCGGCAGAAACAGAGTTGATGATTGCTTCTGTGGTGTTGAGTTCAAAAGATTCATACCAATGTTCGATGCGCGGTGCGACGGCACGAAGGAAAAACTCGCGAGTCCCTGAGCCTGATTCACGTAAAATCCAATGGCTGTCTTCTAAATCGCTTAAAATCACTTTTTCTTTGGCAACGAGAGGATGTTGATTACTAACAATAATGCACATTTCATCGCTGCTAAACTGACTCGAAATGAGTTCAGGGTGTAATGTTTTTCCTTCAATTAGCGCGATATCAAGTTCATAATCCACCAACTTTTGGCAGATCAGGGCACTGTTTGAAATGAACAAGCTTTGATCCTGATGTTGAGTTCGTTCGCGAAAGCCTGACAAAATAAACGGTGCGACCTGATTACCAATCGTGTCACTCGCGCCGACCTTTAGATTGCCACTTAAAGGCTGATCATCACGGAACAAAACATCAATACCAGCAGCACGATGTAATATTTCATCCGCCAATGGAAGTAACTTATGTCCCTCTTGGTTGAGAATTAATCGGTTGTTGACCCGGTCAAATAGAGAGTGGCCGAGTTGTTTCTCCATTTCGCCTAGTGCCATGCTGACCGCAGCTTTAGACAGAAACAGAGCCTCAGAGGCAGCAGTCAATGTCGAGTGCTGAGTAATAGTGACGAACACTTTGAGCTGTTTTATTGAAATATTAGCCATCAGATTCCTAGTTTTACTCTGCTGGTGAAAATGGATTCTGTTCAGTATTGATGAACACTTGTTATATATAATTGGATATTGTTTAACGAAGCGCAAGCGTATTATGGCTTCAACAAGCTGATGAGTTCACAAGTTTAGTGAATTAGGTTTAAGAGAGGCTGACATGATTCAACGTATTAAATATAGATTAACAGGAGCTCCAACACCCATGGCAGGGTTAGCACTCGCAATTGCAAGCTTAGGCTGGTGTTGGGATGGTGTTCTAGTCGCACAAGGTATCTTACACACACCGGGTTTGGTGCAGTGGATCAGTGCTGGCATTGCGGCGGTATTACTTCTTGTTTTAGCTGTGAAATTTTTGATTCATGGTCACCTATTGCGTGAAGATCTTGCTCACCCTGTTGTCGGCAGTGTGGTACCAACATTTGCAATGGGGTGCATGGTGGTGTCAGCGTCTTTGGCGCCAATCTCTCAATTCTTACAAGAAGCTATGTGGTTGGCTTCTGTGGCTTTGCATGTTGTGTTTCTAATGAGCTTTTTGTACCACAGAGCTAAAAACTTTGAGATTCACCACATGGTGCCAAGCTGGTTTGTGCCACCGATCGGTATTATCGTCGCTGACGTCTCTTTCTCAGGTAATCCAGTTTTAGAGCCAGTAGCTAACGCGACTTTGGTATTCGGCTTATTGGTTTACGCAGTAATGCTACCAATCATGGTTTACCGTTTGATCTTCTCTCACGAAGTGCCAGATGCTGCAAAACCAACGATTGCGATTATGGCAGCACCGGCAAGCCTATCTTTGGCGGGTTACTTAACCGTTACTGCTAACCCTTCACCTGTGATCATTGGTTTACTATTTGGTATTGCAGTGTTGATGACGTTCATTATCTATATGGCGTTTTTCAAACTACTTCGTCTTCCATTTAGCCCTGGTTATGCAGCGTTTACCTTCCCAATCGTGATTGGTGCAACAGCCTTGTTCAAACTGGCTGCGTGGATGCAAGCACAAGGTATTGAAGCGCATTACATCAATCAAGTGTTTGGCCTAGCGTATCTAGAATTGATTGTGGCAACGTTTGTAGTGGGTTATGTGGCGGTTCGTTATTACATGAATTACAAACCTCACCGTGTTCTAAGCGCGGTAGGCAGTAGATTGTAAGAAGCAATAGTTCAAAAGATAAACGGAGCTTAAGTTTTCAGTATTTCATAAGCTTATATTCCTAATCCAAACTCGGCACTTATGCTAATCTGGCTTTATATTGTGGCAAGATTAGCGTGAGTGCACTTTGTTTACTGTTTACCATTCCAATAAAGTCGATACTTTAAAAATCCTTCTCGTTCATTTAATCAAAAGTGATCCTTTAGCCAACCCTTTCGAAAAAGAGCAGATCTTGGTTCAGAGCCCAGGTATGTCTCAATGGCTTAAGATGGAACTCGCCAAAGAGTTTGGTGTAGCAGCAAATATAGACTTTCCTCTTCCAGCAACCTTCATTTGGGATATGTTTACCCAAGTGCTTCCTGATGTACCTAAACGCAGTGCTTTTAACAAGGAAGCGATGACGTGGAAGCTGATGAGTTTGCTACCCGCTAAGCTTGACCACCCTGATTTCTTACCCTTACAACGCTATCTTGAAAACGACGAAGATGATTCGAAGCTGTATCAATTGGCTGAGAAGATTGCCGATATCTTCGATGGATACTTGGTATATCGTCCTGAGTGGATGGCGATGTGGGAAGCGGGCGAGCCCGTTACAGAATTGATTGATGGTGAAGGGCAGCAAGAACACCCTTGGCAGCCAATTTTGTGGAAGGCACTCTACGAGCAAACCCTGTCTCAAGGCCAATCGAAATATCACCGTGGTAACCTGTACCACGACTTCATTGAAGCGCTAGCCAACCAACAAGGTCAGCTACAACGCTTGCCGAAACGTCTGTTTGTGTTTGGTATATCGTCGCTGCCTCCTCGTTACATGGATGCCTTGAAAGCGCTGGGTGAGCAGATTGATGTTCACCTGATGTTTACCAACCCTTGCCAACATTACTGGGGCGATATTCGTGACCGTAAATACTTGGCTAGAGTGGAAGCGCAACGTCGTAAGCAGTTTGCTCTGATTGATGGCTTGCCTCAGCTAGAAGGCGAAGTCTCACCATTAAAAGATGGCATTGAAGCCAATATTGAAGACGAACTGCATACCAGCCAAGCGGTAGGCAATAGCTTACTCGCATCTATGGGTAAGTTAGGTAGAGATAACCTGTTCTTGCTATCTCAATCAGACAGCGAAGAGCATGAGTTCTTTATTGATGTCGAGAGAGATAACCTGCTGCATCAACTGCAAGCCGACATTCTCCAGTTAGAAGAACACCAAGATGATCACATCTTAGACTCCAGCAACCACAAACAAGTGGTTGAGCTGGGTGATCGCTCATTGACGGTACATGCTTGTCACAGCCCAATGCGTGAGGTTGAAGTTCTTCATGATCAGCTGTTAGCAATGTTTGACGCTGACCCGACATTAAAGCCACGCGACATTATCGTGATGGTGGCAGACATCAATGCTTACAGCCCTGCGATTCAGGCGGTATTTGGTAATGCTCCGGGTGAGCGTTATATCCCTTACTCGATCTCGGATCGAACGGCAGACCAAGAGAGCCCGATTCTGACCGCGTTCATGCAGTTGGTCGCGCTACCGAATACGCGTTGTTTAGCGTCTGAGTTGTTAGAGCTACTAGAAATCCCAGCGATGATGGCACGCTTTGGCATTGATGAATTTCAATTCGAGCAAGCTAAGCAGTGGGTTGAAGAAGCAGGCATCCGTTGGGGTGTCGATTCGTCTACCGCAACTGAGTTTGATTTGCCTGCCACCGAGCAAAATACCTGGCTATTTGGTATCCAGCGAATGTTATTGGGTTATGCGATGTCGGATTCTGCGGGTCTGTTTGAAACCGAACACTCTCCAATTGCAGCTTATAACGAAGTTCAGGGCATTAACGCCGAACTTGCTGGTAAGTTAGCGCACTTTATTGATCGTGTTGCCCATTACCGTCAACGCCTTGCTGAGACGCAATCCATCGATATGTGGCGTGAAACCTTGCTGCAAATGATTGATGATTTCTTCGCCGTTGAGCTAGAAGGCGAGGTGGTGCTTAAGTCGATTCGTGATGCACTTTCTCAACTGAATGAACAGCTTGATGATGCCTTGTACGAACAAGAGCTATCGCCAAGCATTATCTATCAGTACTTGAATAATAAACTGTCGGGTGCGCGTATCAGTCAGCGTTTCTTAGCGGGGCAAGTTAACTTCTGTACCTTGATGCCGATGCGTTCTATCCCGTTCAAAACCGTCTGTTTGTTAGGCATGAATGATGGGGTTTACCCTCGCTCAATGCCGCCAGAAGGTTTTGACCTGATGAACGGGCGCACTCGACCTGGTGATCGTTCTCGTCGTGATGATGACCGTTACCTATTCTTAGAAGCGATGTTGTCGGCGCAAGAGTGTTTATACATCAGCTATGTCGGCCGTTCGATTCAAGATAATACTGAGCGAGTACCGTCGGTATTGGTTTCTGAGTTGATTGAGTACTGCCACCAGAACTACTGCCTAAGTGCAGATCAAGCGTTACCAAGTGATGATTCTGGTATCAAACTGACTCAAGCAATCAGCTTTGAACACACCATGACACCATTTAGCCCAGCAGCCTTTACGCAAGGTGATGCAGGTCATGTATTGAGCTACGCCAAAGAATGGCTTCCTGCGGCAAATCGTTCTGGTGAGCGCAGTGGTGAATTCAATCGCGCTTTGGATGACTATTTGCTTGGTGCGAGCTATCCGTTAGAACTCGATTTGGTTGAGCTACAGCGTTTCTGGCGTTTGCCGGTGCAATACTTCTTTAATCGCCGTCTAAAAGTCGTGTTTGAGCCACCGCTTCCGGTAATGGAAGACGACGAGCCGTTCGTGCTTAATGGCTTAGAAAGCTTCCAGCTTAAAGATGCGCTGCTGCAAGTGTTGCTGGACCACCCAGAAGGCGCAGACGAAGCGGTGCGACTGTTTGTCTCTGAGCAAAAAGCCCAAGGTCGATTACCGGTCGGCGCCTTCGGTGACATCGAATTTGAAACCAACCGTGTTCAAGCGGAAGACTTAGCCAAAGAGATTAGATTTGTGAGCGGATCACCGCAGCAAGATCTCGAAGTGAATATCGAGTTTGACGTGTTAGGCGAAGGTAAGCCTGTTCGCTTGATGGGGTGGTTAACTCAAAACTATCAATCAGGTCTAGTGCGTTTCCGTAGCGGCAAAATACGCTCTCAAGATTACTTGGCTGCGTGGATTGATCATCTATCCTGCGCTGTTATGGGACACGGAAAAACGACCCATATTATTGGCTATGACAGAAAAGAGGGCGTGGTTCACCAAACGCTACAACCTATCGGCGATGCGCAGCAAGCGAAGAGTATATTAGCTGAGTTAGTACGACTGTTTTATCAAGGTATGACTGCACCATTGCCATACTTCCCGAAAACGGCATTAGCTGGTGTTGAAGCGGGCTTTAGCCGTGGTAAGTGGGTCGATGATGAAGAAAAGTCACTTAAGAAAATGGCCGATACTTTTAATGACAGCTTCGCTTTCACTGGCGAGGGGCGAGATACCTACATCTCGCGTATTTGGCCTAAATGGGACGATGAGCTGGCTGCTGAGTCGCGTATGTATTCAACGCTTGTGTTACAGGCGGCAAGGTTGGCGGCGGCTGATCTGGAAGATCAGGAGTAGGTGGCTGTGATCGACAAGATCAGTAGCGTTTGCGCTGAATTAATGAAAGACAAAAGAGAGTCGCTGGTAAGCGTTTGGTACGCTTGCTTTCAAGATGAAGGGAATCAAGGTGAATAGAAGCAAGGTACAGGAAATAAAGTGGCCGCCAGTAAATCATTATTAGTGTAGGGCGTTCGCTGTACGGCCACAGGTCAGAGGGACCATTATTCTGTGGTTCAAAGTAACGCCGTAAAGTACAAAACTCGTACGTGCTCCTGAACTCGTGGGCGCATAGTAGCGAGGCGATCCGAATTGATCCGTGAGAGAGATCGCACTAACTATTAACAAATTAGCGTAGGACGTAAATTGAATGACGTTTTCCACGCTAGGTCACATTTGTAACAACACATTTATCAGAAGGCAGTAAGGCATGACGACCACAAGCAGTGTTCAGGTAATCGCTCCACAGACACTCGATACCATGACGTTTCCACTTCATGGCGCGCGTTTAATTGAAGCATCAGCGGGTACAGGTAAAACATTTACCATCGCTGGCTTGTACTTACGCCTACTGCTCGGGCATGGCACGGCCGCTCCACAAGGTGATCTGACTGAAGCCACTCGACACCATGAGCCGCTAACCGTAGACCAAATTCTGGTGGTGACCTTTACTGAAGCAGCTACGGCTGAGCTGCGAGATCGTATTCGTGCTCGTATTCATGATGCACGCATTGCGTTTGCACGTGGGCAAAGTGACGACCCAGTGATTGCGCCTTTGTTACAAGCCATCGATGATCATGCTGGCGCGGCTAAAACTCTGCTTAACGCTGAAAGACAAATGGATGAGGCTGCGGTATACACCATTCACGGTTTCTGTCAGCGAATGTTGACTCAAAATGCTTTTGAGTCTGGAAGCCGCTTTGATAACGAATTTGTGACCGATGAAAGCCACCTAAAAGCACAAGTAGTTGCTGACTATTGGCGTAAACAGTTTTACCCGCTGCCCATTCAACTGGCTGGTGAGGTTCGTAATATCTGGGGTTCACCTGCTGCGTTATTAGCAGACGTAAATCGTTATCTGACAGGATCTCCGCTGAAATTGACGGTAGATGCGATGTCGGGCGACTTGCAAACTCTGCACAACCAAAACCTAGATAAAGTGAAGCAACTTAAAGCGCTGTGGTGTGAATCCGAAGCGGACTTTTTGGCTTTGATCTCTGCTTCGGATTTGAACAAGCGTAGCTACACTAAGAAATCTCTGCCGACATGGTTAGAAGCTGTGACAGCATGGGCGCAGAGCGACACTCATGATTACCAGTTTCCAGATAAACTAGAGAAGTTCTCACAAGCAACGTTAATTGAAAAAACACCAAAAGGCACCGCGCCTCAGCACGCGGTGTTTGAGGCTATTGAGAATTTCTTAAATTCTCCTGTAGATCTAAAAGCTCCATTGCTGGCGCATGCGATTACTCATTGTCGAATCATGTTAGCTAAGGCTAAACAGCAGAAGCAGTGGTTATCGTTTGATGACCTACTGACCCAGTTATCTGCGTCGATCGATGTCGATGAGCAGTCACTGCTGGTGGAGAGAATCCGTACCTTATACCCGGTGGCGATGATCGATGAATTCCAAGATACCGATCCGCTGCAATACAGTATTTTTAGCCGAATCTACCTCGATAATCCGCAGTGCGGCTTGTTTATGATCGGTGACCCGAAGCAGGCTATCTATGGTTTCCGCGGTGCAGATATCTTTACCTACATTAAGGCAAGAAACCAAGTTAGTGCTCACTATACGTTAGGCACTAACTGGCGTTCGAGTGCTGATATGGTCAGCGCGGTAAACCAAGTGTTTATGAATTCGGATAGCCCGTTTATCTACGACCAAGACATTCCATTTCTGCCCGTCGCTGCCAGTCCATCGGCTGACAACCGCCAATGGGTGATGAACGGAGAAACTCAACACGCACTGACCTTTTGGTTACAAGAAGCAGAAGATAAGCCACTACCTAAAGGCGAATATCACAAAGCCATGGCCGAGGCGACGGCGAGTCAAATTCAAACCATTCTGACCGCTTCTCAAAACCAGCAAGCCTATTTTGATAACGGCAAAAAACAACATGCCGTGAATGCGGGTGATATTGCTGTTTTGGTTCGAACCGGTAGTGAAGGTCGTCTGATTAAGAACGCGTTGTCGGAACAAGGCATTGCGAGCGTGTATTTATCCAACCGAGACAGTGTGTTCACCAGCTTGGTCGCACAAGATATTCAACGTTTGTTGCAGGCGGTGCTGACACCTGAAAATGACCGAGCATTACGCGCCAGTTTAGCGTCGGAGTTGTTTGCTCTGGATGCCGCATCATTGGATGAACTCAACAACGATGAAGTGGTGTGGGAAAACGTCGTTAACGAGTTTAGAGAATATCGTAAGTTGTGGCTTCAGCGCGGCGTGTTGCCAATGCTTCGCAGCGTGATCAGTAAACGACATCTCGCGGAACGCTTACTGGAAGAAGAAAATGGTGAGCGCTCACTCACTGATTTAATGCACATTGGCGAATTGTTGCAACAAGCTAGGCAGGAGCTCGACAGTGACTATGGCTTGTTGCGTTGGTTGGCAGAAGCGATATCAGATGCACAAAATGGTTTAGGCGGCAGTGAAGATGACATTCAACGTCTTGAGTCAGAGAGAAACTTGGTTCAAATCGTTACTATTCACAAATCGAAAGGTTTGGAATATGACCTTGTATTCCTCCCATTTGTCGCGAGTTACCGAGAAGCGAGCGAAGGCAAATTCTACGACCATGATTCAGACACCACAGTACTCGATATTACTGGCAGCGACAGTGCCTTAGCGCAAGCCGATAAAGAACGACTAGCGGAAGATTTGCGCCTGGTTTATGTAGCGCTGACTCGTGCGGTTTATGGCTGTTTTATTGGTATAGCGCCACTGCGTAAAGGGCGTTCAACCAAAGAACCGACAGGCGTGCATTTGAGTGCGATGGGCTACTTGGTTCAAAACGGACAAGAGCAAGGCATCGCCGAGTTGCATCAAGCTCTATCGGCAATTGAAGGCAAAAATTCAAGTGTGCTGTTAGCCGAAACACCAACCGCTCATGAACAGGTGTTTGTACAAACAGAGCAAGTGAGTGACGACTTACATGCTAATGAACTCAAGGCTTCAATCGACCGAGCTTGGCGTATCACCAGTTACTCGGGGCTTGTAAAGCAAGGCAGTCACGGCGCGAGCCATGACGCGACCATTGAGGTGTCTGGTTTTGATATTGACTCGGCTGATGAGCAGGATGAGTCTGAGTTGATTGAGCCTGAACGCTCTATCTTTACGTTCCCTCGTGGTGCTCGCCCAGGTACTTTCTTACACACCTTGTTTGAGGAGGTTGAATTTACCGAGCCAGCAACCAGTGAACATAACACGCAAGTAATCACTCACTTATTAGAATCAGAGCAATATGAATTAGAGTGGCTACCTGTGCTTCAGCAACTGGTCGATACAGTGCTGAACACCGCATTAGACGGCAAGAACTTAAAGCTAAGCGAGAAAGACTCGACGCAACGTTTAGTTGAGATGGAATTCTTACTGCCGATCGAAGTATTGGCTGCATCTGAACTGAATCAAACCATTCAATATCACGATCCATTGTCAGCCAAAGCGGGCGATCTAGGTTTCCAAACCGTGCAAGGTATGTTGAAAGGCTTCATCGATTTGGTGTTTGAGCACCAAGGTAAATACTATGTACTCGACTGGAAATCGAATCACTTAGGAGATGATGTTGCTGTCTACCATGGCGAGGCATTGAAATCGGCGATGGCCGACCATCGCTATGATTTGCAATATCAAATCTATGCATTGGCGTTGCACCGTTTCTTACGCAGCCGCGTTGCCAATTACAGCTACGAACAACATTTTGGTGGCGTGTACTACTTGTTCTTACGAGGAATGGACGGCCAATCTCAGCAAGGTATTTTCTCGGCCAAACCAACACTGGCTTTACTTGATGAAATGGATCAATTGATTGACGGTAAAGTGATAGACAGACGTTCGGCACAATTGAATGACGATGAAACTGGACAGATGGGGCTTTTATAATGACAACAACGACCACTAATACCGGCATAGATACTGCGAACACAGCAAAGCCAGTTTCACTTATTCCTGAGCAACTGATGGATGTACTCCAGTTTCTTGCGGATAAGGGTTCTATTCGTCAGTTGGATTATCAATTTGCCCGTTTTCTTGCTCAGCAAGCCACGAGCTACCCTCAAGAGATCGGCTTTCTCGCGGGGGTAGTGAGCCATGAATTAGGCAAAGGACACATTTGTACTCAGCTTATACAGCAGCATACGACAGGCCCTGAACTAGCGGCAGATCTTGCTCAGTTACTTGGGTTATACGGTGAAACTGCACTGCAATTGAACCAAAAACTGTTGGGTATTGATTGGGTGGCTGTGCTTCAATCATCAAACTTAGTGGGAACGACCAACGATTGTGTTAAGCCTCTAATGTTCGATGGGCAGCGTGTCTATTTACAGCGTTATTGGAACTACGAAGTTGTGTTGGCTGAGACCTTAAACCGTTTAAGTAAGCCGGTAGAGTTCAATACTGAGCAGAAAAAAGCGCTGACTGAAACGCTCAATCTGCTTTTTGCACGTAGCTATCATTTTCTGTTTAACGCCTTATCCAAGGCTGAAGCAAGCCAACAAACGTCTCAGGTATTACGCCAACAATTGGTGTGTGACCATCTTGATATTGTGAATGAGCAGGCTTTAGATTGGGGATCAATCGACCAAGCGATTGTACAAGCTAAGCAGGTAACGGACTTAGATGTGTTGGACGACTTGGTGCCGTTATCGGCATGTTTGAACTGGCAAAAAGTGGCAGCCTCGGTGGCGCTGAGTCGTCGCTTTGCGGTGATTTCCGGTGGGCCGGGTACCGGTAAAACGACCACAGTAACCAAATTACTGTCGGCGATGATCGAGCAATCGCTCAGCCAAGGTAAAACGCCAACGATTAAGCTGGTGGCACCGACAGGTAAAGCGGCGGCGCGTTTAACCGAGTCGATTGGTAAAGCGATTGAGCAGCTGCCATTAGCGCCTGAAGTGAAGGCCAACATACCAACTGAATCGAGCACGTTACATCGATTACTCGGCGCGATTCCTAACCGTGCTGAGTTTAGACATAACCGACGCAATCCACTCCACCTTGATATCTTGGTAGTGGATGAAGCTTCAATGGTTGATCTGTCGATGATGTATAAGCTGGTGGATGCACTTCCTGAGCACGCAAGGCTCATCTTATTGGGTGATAAAGACCAACTCGCTTCAGTAGAGGCAGGTGCTGTGCTCGGTGATATCTGTTCATTCAACTCTGCAGGGTACAGCACAGCGCAAGGCAATTTGATTGCAGAGATGACAGGTTTTGATGCGATAGCTAAACCAAGACAAGACAAAGCTGGAGCGGTGAATCCGCCTGCGATTGCGGATAGCTTGTGTATGCTGCAGAAGAGTTATCGTTTCGATGCGCGCTCCGGTATCGGTCAGCTGGCAAAAGCAATCAATAATGGTTCTGCGAATCAAGTAGACCAAGTGTTTGCCAAAGGTTTTGGCGATATCGAAAACCACCCTCTGTCGAGTGACAGCTATAACCTGATGCTGCGTACTTTGGTTAACGAGTATGGTGCGTACCTCAATAGAATGAATGTGCCGTTGGAAGAGTTAGAAACTCAAGAAGCGAGAGCGAAATCGGTACTCGATTTGTTCAGCCAATGCCGACTGTTGTGTTCCATTCGTGAAGGGGATTTTGGTGTTAAAGGCCTCAACCACAGAATTGAAAGAGCACTGGCCGCAAGGCGTTTGGTGAGCCCTCATAATGATGAGCTGTGGTATCACGGACGTCCTGTTATGGTGACGCGAAATGATCATGGCTTGGGTTTGTACAATGGTGATATTGGTATCTGTATGCTTGAGGCGGGTTCTAGTCAACCTGACTTAACCCCTCGTTTGAAGGTCTATTTTGAGTTGCCCGATGGCAGCGTAAAAGCTGTGCTACCAAGCCGAGTGCCCGATCATGAAACGGCTTATGCAATGACAATACACAAATCTCAGGGTAGTGAATTTGATCTGACCTTAATGATCTTGCCGCCAGATTTCAGCCCTATTTTAACGCGGGAGCTTATCTATACAGGTATTACACGTGCGAAGAAACGACTGATGATGTTCAGCGATACAAATGTGTTGAAGCGTGGGATTAAGGTGAAAACAGAGCGAGTGAGTGGTTTAGGCAGTCGCTTAACGAATTAGTCGTTATGGACGGCTAGAGAAGGTTTTGAACTTAGGGCTAGATAAACTCAAAGCAACCATCCTTGGTTGCTTTGAGCGTTATTAGGAATGAGAGCCTAAAAACGCTCGAGTAAACGATATGTGGTTTATCTTGTACTTTGCTTGGCAATTCAAAATAAACTCTTTTAGATTCTCGCTAACAGGGAACACGCAGTGTACGTCTAGCCCTTCTAAGAATTGGTTATCAGCCATATCCCAAAAACTTTGCAGCGAGTTACAAACAATGGTTCTCATATCAATATTGCTCTTTTTGCTGTTTATATTAACGAGCAGAGCTAATGTTAGCGTGCTGGCCGTCAACGGGTATAGCAATCCGTGCAGTGACCACCTCAATGAGTTCGACATGACTATCGAGATGGCAATTCCAATAAAAACATTTGTTATTTTGTTAAAGCGACCAAATTCTAAACAATTTTGTTTGTGAGTTAAAGTGCATACCTAATAAATCTCATATAGAAAACGATTACATTTGCAATTATTTTTCCTTTGAAGTGAGATTTTAGTCCAAAACTTTATTTACACATTTAACGCTAAGATTTTTGAGTTACGTTGATAGTTGTACAGCCCCTGTTTTTCCATCGGTAGCTCATCAACTCCGATCTCGTAAAACCCTTGTTCACGGAACCAATGCAGGCTATGTGTGGTTAAAACGAAAATTTGGTCGATATCACGAGACTTCGATTGATGACGCATGTAGTCCAGTAATATTTGCCCGCGGTTGCCATCACGATAATCAGGATGAATAGCCACGCACGCCATCTCCGCCATATGATCTTCCGGGTATGCGTAAAGCGCTGCGCAACCGATAATCAGCCCGTCTTTTTCAATAATGGTAAATCGGTGGATTTCTTGCTCTAGCTGTTCTCGAGAGCGGCGCACTAAGATGCCTTGTTCTTCAAGAGGGCGAATAAGGTCAAAGATGCCGCCAATATCGTCGATCTGAGCTTGTCTTACTTGCTCGGCGCTCGCCATCACTACTTGGGTTCCAATACCATCGAAAGAGAACAACTCTTGGATTAATGCGCCATCTACCTTGTAGCTGATTAGATGACAACGAGGCACACCAGCTCGACAAGCGGAGATCGCTCCTTTCAAGAAGCGCAGTGTTCCTGTGCTCATGTCTTCGGCAGGATTTTGAGATTCCGTTAATCGTTCTAGAATTTGCTTGGCATCTTTAGGGAAGAGTTCGGCGAGCACGTTACCGCGTTCATCTGTTACCCCTTGTTCGGAGCAGAAGCCAATCAGCTTGTCGGCCTTTAGACGAATAGCAACTTGGGTAGCGACCTCTTCAGAAAGTAGGTTAAAGCTTTCGCCTGTCACGGAGCTGGCAATAGGGCCAAGCAGTACAATTGAACCTTGGTCAAGCGTGCGATTGATCCCTTCGATATCGATTCGACGAATACGCCCGCTGTGGCAATAATCCGTACCGTCATCCACGCCAAGCGGTTGAGCCGTAATGAAGTTACCACTCATAACATTGAGTTGAGTGCCTGCCATCGGCGTGTTGTTTAAGCTCATTGAGAGGCGTGCGGTGATGGCAAGTTGAAGCTGTCCAGCAGCCTGCATAGCGACGCCCAAAGAATATTCATCAGTGACCCTAATATTCTTGTGATAAGGCGTATGGCAATCTTGCTTGGCGAGCAATTGGTTGATCTGCGGTCTTGCCCCGTGAACGAGAACAATCTTTACTCCAAGGCTGTGGAGCAAGGCTATATCACTAATAATGTTACCAAAGTTCCTGTCGGCAACGGCTTCGCCTCCCAGCATAATGACCATGGTTTTGCCACGGTGAGCATTTACGTAAGGGGTTGATTGTCTGAAACCTTTTACTAGCGCTGTACTTCTTAATTTCACAGAACAAGTCCATTTTGTTTATTTATTCGATAATTTAGCATTTAAATTCAAATGTAAACAACACCTTTTTGGAATAAAGCGCAAACTATTCTTATCTAGGCTTCAATATATAAACTGTCTCAGTGTAGAATGCGCATAGCATCCTTATGAGTAGTCACCGAATGCAACAAGCTCCAGCAACAAAGAACAAAATCGATGAGATAACCAAAGGTCTCTACAGCGAAGCTGATCAGCGCAATCAATCTAAGTTGAAGCGTAAGATCATTGAACGCTGTTTAATGGTTCTAGCCTTAGTGGGTTCGTTTGCGGTGGTTTCTTTGTTCGGCGATGTGCTTTCCCGAGTGCAAAATGCGGCGACGCCCGACAATCTGATATACGGCACTTGGATAGAGCAAGATGTTGCACATTATGCGACCGATGAGTTTGTTCTGAATGCTAATGGTGTGTCAGTTCGTGGGTCTGTTGTTTCGACGAGCTTTGACTTTGATGGAAACTACTTTGAATACAAGGCGGGTGATAAAACCTATCGCTTCCGCATGACCAATTCTGACAATACAGAAATGGTGCTCGATTCTGACAGTCACTACAATCCCATCTTCCGCCTTAAGGGCCATATCGATAACTCCGTCCGATAGGTTATCTTCTTGTAAACTCTTACAATCTAAGATTGTGTTATCTGACTGTTTTTGTCATCCTCGATGCATAGAATTTTTAGGATGACTCTTGTGATTAAAAAATGGCTTCCCCTTGTCGCTGCCTCTTTGTTATTTGGCTGTGCTCAACCCACTGATCTTGCTCAGCAACACCTTGATGACGAATTTCCTCGCACCTTGAATAAGGTCGATCAGGTTGAATCCAATAAACCAAGAGACTACACCGCATTTGCAGAACAAGCTGAGATGGTGGTTTCTAAATCCCCTTCGATGGCTAAAATCTATGAGCCGCTTTATCAACAACTCAATGAGTGGGCGATGCTGAGTGGAGATCCAAGCGAGCTAGCGAATTTTGGCGTTCAAACCGCTCAACTAGGTGGTGGTGATAAACAAGGCAATGTTTTGTTCACGGGCTACTTTTCTCCTGTGATGGAGCTGCGCCACGAAGCGAATGAAGAATATCGTTACCCTGTTTACGGGCTTCCTGAGTGTGGTAAAGAGTGTCCAACACGCCAAGAGATTTACAACGGCGCACTAGAAGGTCAGGGCCTTGAGTTAGGTTACTCAGCAAACCGTATCGACCCATTTATGATGGAAGTACAGGGCAGTGGATTTGTACACTTCGGTGATGATGACACGCTGCAGTATTTCGCCTACGCGGGTAAGAACAATAAAGCTTATGTGAGCATTGGCCGTGTTCTGATTGAACGAGGCTTAGTTCCACGCGAAAAAATGTCGCTAAAAGCAATCAAAGAGTGGGTATTGGCAAACGATCCTGAAGTGGTCAAAGAGCTGCTTGAGCAAAACCCATCTTTCGTGTTTTTTGAAGCGAGAGACGACCTATCTGTGATGGGTAGCGCGGGCATTCCTCTATTACCTATGGCGGCGGTTGCGGGCGATCGCTCTATCTTGCCTATGGGGACGCCGATTCTTGCTGAGGTTCCACTACTGAATGCTGATGGTACTTGGAGCGGCGCTCATCAACTAAGACTGCTATTGGTTTTGGATACGGGCGGCGCGGTTAAGCAAAACCATTTGGACCTTTACCACGGCATGGGCCCTCGAGCGGGTACAGAAGCGGGCCATTACAAGCATTTTGGTCGTGTGTGGAAGCTCGGTTTAGATGGCAGCGCAACTGAAGCGCCTTGGGCTTTGCCTCCTGAAAAGGTTGAGTAAACGACGATAAAATAGAGCATTGAAAGCGAATCGCTAATCCCCTAGACTTTTAATTCAAGAGTGCGTATAAAACGCACTCTTTTCTTTTTCTCAGAAATAAATTGGCGGCAATAATGCGTGAATTGACCACACCAGCTTCAGAAAACTATGACCAACGATTTGGTGGCACTCGCCGTCTGTATGGCAATAGTGAAGTCGACATACTTAGAGCGGCACATGTGTGTGTGATCGGTATTGGTGGCGTCGGTTCATGGGCGGTTGAAGCGCTTGCACGTACTGGTTTAGGTGAGCTAACGTTGATCGATATGGATGACGTGTGCGTGACTAACATTAACCGTCAGATCCACGCTATGTCGGGTACGGTTGGCAAGAGCAAAATCGAAGTGATGGCTGAGCGCGTTAAGTTGATTAACCCTGAGTGTAAAGTGAACCTGATTGATGACTTTATTGGTCCTGACAATCAGGCTGAGTATTTGTCGAAAGAGTTCGATTTTGTTCTCGATGCGATTGATAGCATGAAAGCTAAGGCTTCGCTGTTGGCGTATTGTCGTAGTAACAAAATCAAAGTGATCACCACGGGTGGTGCGGGTGGCCAAGTCGACCCAACTCAAATCAAAGTGGCTGATCTGACGAAGACGATTCAAGACCCGTTAGCGAAGAAATTGAAAGACACATTACGTCGTCATCACAATTTCCCTAAGAACCCAGCACGTAAGTTTGGCATCGATTGTGTGTTCTCGACTGAGCAACTTAAATATCCTCAAGCTGACGGCAGTGTATGTGCTGCGAAAGCGACCGCAGAAGGGCCAAAACGAATGGATTGTGCGACAGGTTTTGGCGCAGCAACGGTTGTAACCGCGACGTTTGGCTTTGTGGCTGTTTCACGTATCGTTGAAAAGCTGATTCAAAAGCACTCTAAGTAACGTCTTCTACTCAATTAACAATCGACTGGATATTAAAATGACCACATTCCCAAGCTCTCCATTCGGCACTGAAATTACCAGTGATGATATTGTCGCGAAGATGCAGACATTCAGCGGCTGGGAAGACCGTTATCGCCAAGTGATTCAATGGGGTAAGAAACTGCCAACGATGCCAGATGAACTGAAAAGTGAGCAGGTGATTGTCTCTGGCTGTGAAAGCCAAGTGTGGTTGGTTTCTCAAAATATCGACGGTGTTTGGCACTTTTGTGCTGATTCTGATGCGCGTATCGTTCGCGGTCTGATTGCTTTGGTGATGGCTGCGTATGATGGAAAAACATCAGAGCAGGTTCAAGCGTTCGATATTGATGGTTACTTTGAACAAATCGGTTTAATTACCCACCTTAGCCCATCTCGCGGTAATGGACTAAAAGCGATTGTTGCTCAAATCCAAGAGCTAAGTGCTTAATACCTCCTAGATACACAAAAGCAAAAAGGGTTGACGTTAAACGCCAACCCTAAATAATTTCGCTACTCGCTACTCGCTACTCGCTACTCGCTACTCGCTACTCGCTACTCGCCATTCCCTAAAGCATATCAACGGCTTTTTCTATCGCCGCTACGAGCTTTTCAACATCATCCATGTTGTTGTAAATACCAAATGAAATTCGAACAGTGCCTTTCACATTAAGTGCATCCATTAATGGGTGAGCACAATGATGCCCTGCACGTACTGCGATACCTTGCTGATCCAGTAGGGTCGCTATATCTTGATGGTGAACACCATCCATCACAAAAGTAATCACACTGGCGTTGGGTTGATACCCTAAAATCTGAATGTCATCCAGTTTACTGAGCGCAAGATAAGTCTCGTGTTGTAGCTGGTGGATATGATTTTCGACATCTTGCTGTGCAAAACCACGTAACCATTCTATTGCAGTGCTTAATGCTATCGCTCCGGCCACATTTGGCGTGCCCGCTTCAAATTTCCCTGGTAACTGTGAAAAAGTAGTGCCAGAAAAAGAGACGCGCTCAACCATTTTTCCACCACCGTGCCAAGGTGGCATCGCTTTGAGCAATTCAAGCTTGCCGTAAAGCACACCGATACCCGCAGGGGCATAGAGCTTGTGACCTGAGAAAACGTAGAAATCTGCACCTAAAGCAGCAACATCAATAGGCTCATGGACGATGCCTTGCGCGCCATCGACCACAACAATCGCATTCATCTTGTGTGCTTTTTCTATGACGGCTTCAATCGGCTGACGAGAACCCGTCACGTTGGTTATCTGAGCTAATGCAACAATCTTGGTTCGTTCATTTAAAAGCGTATCAAACGCGACTAGGTCAAATTCACAATCCGATGTCATCGGTACTTTCACGACTTTAGCCCCGGTTTGTTCTGCCACAATTTGCCAAGGGACAATGTTAGCGTGATGCTCCATTTCACTCACTAAGATCTCATCGCCAGGCTGAAGAGTACTTCTTGCGTAAGTTTGAGCAATTAAATTGAGCGCCTCGGTGGCACCACGAGTCCAGATGATCTCTTTTGAAGAGCTTGCACCGATAAACTGAGCGACCTTATCTCTGGCTGCTTCAAACTGACTGGTCGCGTTCGCTGTTAAACTATGGCTACCGCGGTGAACATTGGCATTTTGCTTGGAGTAATACTGGCTAATGGCATCAATAACTACCTGAGGTTTTTGTGTCGTTGCCGCGCTGTCTAAGTAAATCAATGGTTGTTGATTGATGGTTTGTGATAGCGCAGGGAACTGCTCTCGGATGTGATTGATATCAAGCATCTATTCTTACCTAAAATCTTGGAAATTGGTGCCAGCGTTATGCTTAGCGGTATTGTTATTTTATCGCGACTTGTTGACCGTTGCTGACTAATCTTGATGATTCCAGCTATTTTCTTGCTCTTTGACCTGATCGAACAGTTTTTGGTTAACGGGAACTTCTATCTGATGCTTAAGCGCTGTTTTTATTAGGTGTCCAGTGATGAAGTCGATCTCTGTCTTACGTTGGTAAAACATATCCTGCTTCATGGATGAGTTGTTTTGAGCCGTAGCGTGGATAACCTTGTTGACACTTGCTTCTAATCCGTCGAATGAACAAGCTATCTCTTCGGCCTGCATAACTTGTGTGAGCTCTTCAACGATAGAACTTAAAATACCCTCAAACCTTTGGTCTGCAAGTTCACCATTCTTGATTTGTTCCAACCCAGTAAGTGGGTTGATAGCACAATTTATGGCGAGTTTAGTCCAAAGCGCGGTTTTTATTTGTGGGTTCCAACTCACAGCGGGGAGAGCATGATCCAACACATCAACTAAAAACGTGCACTGCTGACCCGTTTGGTTAAAAGCACCTAACTGGGTTTGCCCTATTCCTGTGTGAGATACACTATTACGATCAGGTTTGAATGCTGCTTGGGTCGTGGTTGCCAATACTATCGGGTGAGTATCAATTTGAGTGGCGATGTTGTCGACCGCCCCCATTCCGTTATGCATGAATATGAGAATGGTGTCGGGATCGAGATGTTGAAGCAGTGGAGTGGTTGCTTCTGCTATTTGCCAAGCTTTGACCGTGAAAATAACCAAGTCACTCGCTGATAGCTTTTCGATATTGTTGTTACTGAAGGAAAGGGAAGCTTGTCCATCAAGTGATAAGTCAATTGAGTTATCAGTGGAACGACTCCACAAAGACACATTATGACCAGCTTGAAGTAGTTTTATTGCCCATAAAGAGCCGATGGCCCCTGGCCCAACAATAGTGATGTTCACAGCAATACCGAGATAAGAAAGTGATGCTGCAAGGATAGCGAGGCATTAAATGAAAGCAATAAAAAATGGCACCCGAGGGTGCCATTTAGGAAACTTTCTTAGAAGTTCGATTAGAACTTGTAAGTTACTGCAACGTAGTGACCGAAGCCTGTTGATTTGAATCCATCAGTATCTTTAATACCGTAGATGTCTTTGTAACCTTTTAGGCCGTAACCAACAGCAAAACGATCTGAGTGCCAGTAGATACCATTGTACATTGCACCACCGTTACTTGCAGAAGAGTACTTGTCTTCCAGACCAAATTGGTAATCGATGTAACCTTGGTAAGAGACGAATGAACCGTTCTCGAAGAAGTAGAAAGGTTTAAACCAGTTTGCAGAAACTTGGTAACCGTTCCAATCTTTGTTGTTTGAATCGTATGTACCGTAAAGGTTTAGGCCAATTTTGCCTAACCACGGAACCATTACGTCAGAACCTAAACCAACTTTTTGAGTGTTAACGCCAGAGTTACCACCCCATTCCATAAGTGTAGATACGTAAAGCTCTTGAACTGGACCGAAAGAAAGATCTTTACCTGTAAGTCCGTCTAGAGACATACGAGGAGCGAACTTCATGAACATCTTTTCAGCACCAGCTTTATCGCTGCCTGGATCAGACGTTAGGTTGAATACGTCAACATAGCCATAAAGGTCGAAGATTCCCGAGCGGCCACCGAATTCCATCTCTAGGTAATCATGTGAAGACTCACCTGGAAGTTCGTCAATTGCAGCCATAAGGTTGAATTGCATCCATTTGTAATCGTTCTTATGGATGTCGCCGTCAGAATAATCAGCCGCCATTACTGGAGCAGATGCTGCTGCAAGTAGGCCAAGAGTTAAAAGTGATTTACGCATAATGGAACTCTCTATGTTTGAAATAAGTAACCCGCTAATCCGTGCGTGTTTATGATGTCCGAATGCCGAGCATAATAGCGATTTTGTTCTCAAATAAAAGTGAGACGGAGTGAAAATTACAATTATTAAGGTGAAGCTGATCACACTAATGATCTAAATGATGGAACTTTAATGTGGCAATGCATCTTGATGCACCTTGGATTCTATTGATTTTGTGAAATCTGATTATTTTGTAGATAAATTGGTGAATTGATGCTCTAAGCAAACGATTATACTAAATAGAGTGATATGCATATCAAAATCAACAGTATTCTTTTCTAAGCGTTTTCTCTTAAAAAATCACAATTCAACCCGTCTTACAATCCAGTCTTTGATCTATCTTTGACCGAAAACGGTGGGTATTGCTGGCAGCACTCCGGCGCTAAGTGATGTGAAATTCAAAGATTATGCGAATGGCATTTATGTTGCGGCGGGGTCTTACTTTGTGACGATTACTGTAGCGGGTCAGCCTTTGGTTGTGGCGATTGATGATTCGATGGGGACGGGTTTTAACCTAATTGTCAGTGAAACAACAGACTAGATCTGAAGACAGAACGTAGAAGAGGGTAGATCAATGCTACCCTCTTCTTATTTGTTTTCTTTGACTCTATTCTTGGTTAGTTTTGGCTTTCTCTAATAAATCCGTGAAAAAGTGGCGTAACGAGTAGAGCATGATCAAACTTGGAATCACCATAAGTGCGGTCAGTATAAAGAAGGTTGACCAATCATTGAGGTAATCGACCAATTCACCACTAAATGAAGCCAGTGTTGTTCGACCGAAGTTACCCAAGGATGCGAGTAATGCATATTGGGTTGCAGAGAAGGCCTGCCCGGTTAATAGTGTTAAGAAAGAGACAAAAGCTACTGTTGAAAAGGCGGTCGTGAAGTTATCGACAATAATCGTTGCCAAGAACAGTGTTTCACTTGGGCCTGCTTGAGCGATCCATGCAAACATTAGATTACTGGCTGCCATGGCAACACCGCCAATCATCAGTCCGCGTACAATGCCGAATTTTACATTGAAGACGCTGCCTACCAAAGTGAAGAATATCGTCGCGCCCCAGCCAATTAACTTGGAGTAATGACCGATCTGTTCATTACTGAAACCTATCTCTTTATAGAAGGTGATCGACATGCGACCTAGGAAGGCTTCACCTATCTTAAATAGGAACACAAACAGCAATAGAGTAATGGCAACTTGAACTCCGTTTCTTTTGAAGAAATCATAAAATGGTTCAATTACCGTCACACTGAACCAAGCGACAAGCTTTGAGCCGACCACTTTATTGTGTCGCTGTTGTGCTTGTTCTTGTAGGGCTTCACGTTGTGTATTTGGCTCTCCGACAAAAAGAGTAAACAGCATTAGTACGACAACGACGCCTGCCATTCCGTAATACACGCCATTCCAACCGATTGAGTCTGCGTTAATAAAGGCAAGGTAGCCTGGTAGAGAATACCCCGTCCACCAACCAATTACGGCCATTGCAGAAGCTTGCGGCAGTTTTGATGCTTCGGATTTTGGGAAGGTATCAATACGAAATGCATCAATCGCGATGTCTTGCGTGGCTGAGGCAATGGCAATAGCGAGCGCCAACATTGAAGTAAACGCCAAGTTCTCTGCGGGATTGACGCCTGCGATGAATAAGGTACCGATTAAAACAATGGATTGGCAGAAAAAGATCCAACTGCGTCGCTGGCCGAGTATTGCGTGAAGCACCGGCAGTTTTACTCGGTCTACCAATGGTGCCCATAGAAAGTTAATCGCATACACGGCAAACACACTGCCAAAGTAGCCGATGGCAGCACGCGTTAAACCTGCATCTTTTAGCCAACCAGACATATTGGATCCAATAAGAACCCATGGGAAGCCACTTGAACAGCCGAGCATAAACACCCAAAGTAGGCGTTTATCTAGGTAGCTGCGGAAAGTCTGCATCCAAGAAAGAGAGGGAGTGCCTGATGACATAGGGCGTCCTTGTGTAGAAAAACGCCCTTAAGAAATAAGGGCGTTAGATTGGATTACTTAAGAAGGGTCACTTTAGTGATGACGATTGGGTCAACTGGTATGTCTGACATGCGGCCCATTCGCTTGGTTGGAATCGTTGCCATCTTTTGAACAACATCAAAACCTTCAGTTACTTTGCCGAATACAGCGTAGCCTGGGTTGCTACCTTTTGCGTTCAAGAAGTCATTATCAGAGAAGTTAATGAAGAACTGACGAGTTGCAGAATCTGGCGCATTAGTACGAGCCATCGCGATTGTTGCTGTATCGTTCTTCAAGCCATTGCTGCCTTCATTCTTGATAGGAGCGTAAGTTGCTTGTTGATTCATCTCTTGATCGAAGCCGCCACCTTGAGCCATAAAGCCAGGAATAACACGGTGGAAGATAGTGCCTTCATAGCTGCCGTCAGCAACGTATTTTAGGAAGTTCTCCGCACTAACCGGTGCTTGTTCTTGGTTAAGCTCAATAGTGAAGTCGCCTAATGTTGTTTCCACGTTTACTTTAGGACCAGCCCAAACGCTCACGCTCACTAGCATTAATGCGATAGAAGATAAAATACGACCCATTAGAAACGTTCCTTCATGTAAGTTTGTAGCTCTTGGTCGTTAGCGATCTCAGTAAGAACCAAGTTGATCACGTCATTAAGAACCATAGAGATGTCGTCGTTAGATGCACTCAATGCACCAGTGCGTGTTGCAGTGCCGTTGAATGTTTTAACTAGTTTGCCTTCAGGCGTTTCAGCGGTAACTTCAAGCGTTACTTTACCGTCCATTTTGTTTTCCATAATGGTGTGCTCTACGGTAACGAGTGCTTCTTGAATCTCTAAAACAATCGAGTTTTCACTGTTTACGCTCGCACGAAAACCTTGAGACTCTAACTGCTGTGCAACAGCATTTTCTAGAGAAATACGCATGTTTTGCTTAGCGTGAATTGGCTGAATGTTTGAACGGCCACTATCAACCAATGCAACATATTGAGCGGCACGAACATCTTTACTGGTTAGTGTGTATGTTTTGCCTTGTACAAGGTTGCTTGAGCTTAGTGAAGCTTCTGGCATTACATTGATCTGTTCTTGCTGAGGGGCTGAACATGCTGTCAAAGCCATAATAGAAGCAGCCAAAATCAGTTTTTTCATTCCTTTATCCTTTCTAAATTCACACCAGAAGCTCGGTATCTTAAATTCTTGTGAAGTCGTTTCTGCTTATTTATTAAAATTCGCAGGCTCTCTTGTTGCTTGTAATATCTCAAATTTTTGGTTTAGTTCAAGCGTTTCAACGTTAGCTTCACCAAATAGTCTCGCTAGTTTGACATCGTATCCGAGGTGTCGGTTGCCAATAACAATTAATTTGCCTCCATTGCTAAGAACATGCTTTGCATCACAGAACATTTGCCATGCAATGTGATCAGTAATCGCTTGTTGCTGATGGAATGGAGGATTACACATCACTAAGTAGGTGCTGTTTTTCTTAAAGCCATCTAAACAGTTGTTGGCGATGAACTGGAAGTTGCCGTCTTCACCAAGGTTATCCTTGACGTTTTGGCGTGCTGACTCCACAGCCATAAAGCTTTCATCCACACAGGTGATACGAGCTTGTGGGTTCAATTGCCCTGCTTTTACACTCAATACACCGTTGCCACAGCCTAGATCGATGATATGACGTAGCTCAGGATCTTGTGGGATGTGCTCTAGCATATAGCGAGCGCCTTGATCGAGTGCTTCCCCTGAGTAAACATTTGGTAAATTTTTCAGACGGATATCTTCACCGTCCACATCCCATTCAACAAAAGGCTCTACCGTTTGAATTGGCTGGCAGTTTGGAGATGAGAAGACTAAGCGGTGTTTTTTCTTCGCTAGTGATGTTTTGGTTTCGCCTAGGTATTTTTCGAACAGGTTAAGCGTAGAGGTGTGAATCTCTTTTACCTTGTTGACGCCAATCACTTGGCAGCCTACAGGCAATGCTTGGCGTAGCTGGCTCAGTTGCCAGATTAGGTGACGATTTGTTTTTGGCAGCTGCATGATCACAAGGTCGATACCGTGTGGGATATCATCCATCGTGTTCAAGAAGTTCACTCGGTTACTTTGATTGCGCTGCAAGTTTTTCAGGGCGCCACGGTGAGAGATAAATGAGTCGCTCATCATAGTGACATCATGATCTTTCGAGAACCAAGTCGATAGGGCACCGAAGCTGTCGTTCATGATCAGGATGTGTTTACCAGGTTCAAGGTTCATCTCTTCAACATGGCTAATAATGTATTCGTCGCCCGCATCCCAAGCTTGAAGGGTTTCATTTGAACGTTTCGGGAAACGATGTAAGGTCAAAGTTCTGTCGTGAAGGGTAAGTTCGGTTTTCATTGCTTGAGATACTTATGTAAGAAATAACAAAGATATTGTCTCAAATGCAGGCTGAACAAGATAGAAAAAACTCAACCAAACCTATGCCATTTGCTATGAAATACTCAGACACTCGACCTGTTAGGGTTTATACTCAGCCCACGGATAATGCCAATACGTTATTAAGGAATCACAATGATCCAAGAAGTTATCGAAACAAAATTGCACAATGAGTTTTCACCAAGTCATTTAAACGTGGTCAATGAGAGCTATATGCACAATGTTCCGGCTGGTTCTGAGAGTCATTTCAAAGTGATTGTTGTCAGCGATGTGTTTGAAGGTTTGCGTCTTATTGCTCGTCATCGAGCGGTAAATAAGGCACTTTCAGAAGAGTTAGCCAATAATATCCACGCACTGTCTATTCACACTTATACAAAAGATGAATGGATGAAGCAGCTAGATAGCGTGCCAGACAGTCCAATGTGTATGGGTGGCGGAAAGTAAGAAGGCCTATATACAGAGAAAAGCGCCATGGCGCTTTTTTTGTCGTCAAACGTATGTATTTTTCGTTCTTATATCACCCAAACTGATGTCAAATTGAACGAGCTCAAATACCTACAATGAGTAATGTTTTTATTAACAGTGTTTCAACATAACTAGTAAAATATTAGTTTGTGACAGAGTATTAATCTCTTGTTTAAAACACGATTCAAAAGCCATTTTATCTGTGCGGCTCGTCAAATTTATACATATTTGAGAGGCCATATGCTTCAAATCTCACCAAATAAAGGCTGTATTCAAGTTATTGGTCATGGCATCGAGTTGTCAAAAAATGCTAGAATATCGCACCTGATAAATCTCACATGATTCGTGTGGTGATTTTATTATGAAAATGTTGCGATTTTGGTATCTCAAATTTACCAAAACCGGACACTGTAATGTCGTGTCTAAGGGCGATTTTAAAACGTCCTGAATTTACGCAATTAAAAGAATCTTTTTCCCGATAAAGTAGTGCAAGTGCGTATGATTACAATAAAGAAGGGTTTGGATCTTCCTATCGCAGGAACTCCATCCCAGGTGATTAATGATGGTAAGTCCATCACTAAAGTCGCCTTGCTTGGCGAAGAGTACGTTGGTATGCGTCCTACGATGCATGCTCGCGTTGGTGATGAAGTGAAGAAAGGCCAAGTTCTTTTTGCAGATAAAAAGAACCCAGGTGTTGTATTTACTTCTCCAGCAAGCGGTAAAGTTATTGAAGTGAACCGTGGTGCTAAGCGTGTTCTTCAATCAGTAGTGATTGAAGTAGCAGGCAATGAGCAAATCACGTTCAATAGCTATGAAGCTAACCAACTAGTAGGCCTTGACCGTGAAACGGTTAAAGCTCAGTTAGTTGAGTCTGGCGCATGGACCGCTTTGCGAACTCGTCCGTTCAGCAAGGTTCCAGCAGTTGATTCTGAAACTCAGGCTATTTTCGTTACTGCTATGGATACTAATCCGCTAGCAGCTGAGCCAGAATTAATCATTAACGAGCAGTCTGATGCTTTCGTTGCTGGTTTAGATCTTCTTTCAACTCTGACTAACGGTAAAGTGTACGTTTGTAAAAAAGGTACTAGCTTACCTCGTTCAGCTCAGTCTAACGTTGAAGAGCATGTTTTTGATGGCCCACACCCTGCAGGTCTTGCAGGCACGCATATGCATTACCTATATCCGGTAAATGCACAAAATGTAGCGTGGAGCATTAACTACCAAGATGTTATCGCATTCGGTAAGCTTTTCCTTACTGGTGAGATTTACTCTGAGCGTGTTGTTTCTCTGGCTGGTCCAGTGGTGAACAACCCACGTCTAGTTCGTACTCAAATTGGTGCTAGCCTTGAAGAGTTGACAGACAGCGAGTTAATGCCAGGCGAAGTTCGTGTGATTTCTGGTTCTGTACTTACGGGTACTGAAGCAACAGGTCCACATGCTTTCCTTGGTCGTTACCATCAGCAAGTTTCTGTTCTACGTGAAGGTCGTGATAAAGAGCTATTCGGCTGGGCTATGCCTGGTAAGAACAAGTTCTCTGTTACTCGTTCATTCCTTGGTCACCTGTTTAAAGGTCAGTTGTTCAACATGACAACGACAACAAACGGTAGTGACCGCTCAATGGTTCCAATTGGTAACTACGAGCGCGTAATGCCTCTAGATATGGAACCTACATTGCTGCTTCGTGATCTATGTGCAGGCGACATTGATAGTGCTCAAGCACTAGGTGCGCTAGAGCTAGACGAAGAAGATGTAGCATTGTGTACCTTTGTATGTCCAGGTAAGTACGAGTACGGTCAACTACTTCGTGAATGCCTAGATACGATTGAGAAGGAAGGGTAATTTTCATGGGCCTTAAAAAGTTTCTTGAAGACATCGAGCATCATTTTGAGCCAGGTGGTAAACACGAGAAGTGGTTTGCGCTTTACGAAGCAGCAGCGACAGTGTTCTACACGCCAGGTCTTATTACAAAGAAAAGCTCGCACGTTCGTGATAGCGTTGATTTAAAACGTATCATGATCATGGTTTGGTTCGCGGTATTCCCAGCAATGTTCTGGGGTATGTACAACGCGGGTGGCCAAGCTATCGCAGCACTTAACCATATGTATGCAGGTGCTGAACTAGCATCTGTTATCAGTGGTAACTGGCACTACTGGCTAACCGAAATGCTTGGAGCCTCCTTAGGAGCCGATGCAGGTGTTGGCAGCAAGATGCTACTTGGTGCGACTTACTTCCTACCTATCTACGCAACGGTATTCATCGTTGGTGGTTTCTGGGAAGTTCTGTTCTGTATGGTGCGTAAGCACGAAGTAAACGAAGGTTTCTTTGTTACTTCTATCTTATTCGCGCTTATCGTTCCGCCAACACTTCCTCTATGGCAAGCAGCACTAGGTATTACCTTCGGTGTTGTAGTCGCTAAAGAGATCTTCGGTGGTACGGGTCGTAACTTCCTGAACCCTGCACTTGCTGGCCGTGCGTTCCTATTCTTTGCATACCCTGCACAGATTTCAGGTGACGTAGTTTGGACTGCTGCAGATGGTTTCTCTGGTGCAACTGCTCTTAGCCAATGGGCTCAAGGCGGCGGTAGCGCACTAATGAACGTAACATCTGGTGAAGCAATCACTTGGATGGACGCATTCATTGGTAACATCCCAGGTTCTATCGGTGAAGTATCGACTCTAGCACTTATGATCGGTGCTGCGATGATCGTTTACATGCGTATCGCTTCATGGCGAATCATTGCTGGTGTTATGATCGGTATGATTGCTGTATCAACATTGTTTAATGTGATCGGTTCTGATACTAACGCAATGTTCAGCATGCCTTGGCACTGGCACCTAGTTCTAGGTGGCTTCGCATTCGGTATGTTCTTCATGGCGACTGACCCAGTATCAGCTTCATTTACCAACAAAGGTAAGTGGTGGTACGGCATCCTAATCGGCGCAATGTGTGTAATGATTCGTGTAGTTAACCCTGCATACCCAGAAGGCATGATGCTTGCGATTCTATTCGCAAACCTATTTGCTCCTCTGTTTGACCACGTTGTAATCGAGAAGAACATTAAGCGGAGACTAGCGCGCTATGGCAAGTAATAACGATAGCATTAAAAAGACGCTGTTTGTTGTTATCGCATTGAGCCTAGTGTGCTCAATCATCGTTTCAACAGCTGCAGTTGTTCTTAAACCTAAGCAACAAGCTAACGCGGTTCTAGATCAGCAAACTAAGATCCTTGAAGTTGCGGGCATTGAACTTGCGGGTAATATCCCTGAACTGTACGCAGAGAACATTGAACCTCGTCTAGTTGATTTCGCTACTGGCGATTTCGTTGACGGCGATGCTGCTGCATACGACCAACGTAAAGCGGCAAAAGATCCAGCTCAGTCAATCAAGCTTTCAGCTGAAGATGACATCGCTAAGATCCTTCGTCGTGCTAACACGGGTACTGTATACCTTGTGAAAGATGGCGCTGAAACTTCTAAAGTTATCATCCCTGTTCACGGTAACGGTCTATGGTCAATGATGTACGCATTCGTTGCGGTAGAAACTGATGGCAACACAGTTTCTGGTATCACTTACTACGAGCAAGGTGAAACTCCTGGACTTGGTGGTGAAGTTGAGAACCCATCTTGGCGCGCTCAATTCGTTGGTAAGAAATTATTCGACGAAAACCACAAACCTGCTATTCAGGTTGTTAAAGGTGGCGCTCCTCAAGGTTCTGAGCACGGTGTAGATGGCCTTTCTGGTGCGACACTGACTAGCGTTGGTGTTCAACATACATTTGACTTCTGGTTAGGTGATATGGGCTTTGGTCCGTTCCTAGCAAAAGTTCGTGACGGAGGTCTGAACTAATGTCTAGTGCAAAAGAAATTAAAAAGAGCATCTTAGCGCCGGTGTTGGACAACAACCCAATCGCGCTACAGGTTCTTGGTGTGTGTTCTGCTCTTGCGGTAACCACTAAGCTAGAAACAGCATTTGTTATGACTATCGCGGTAATGTTCGTTACTGCTCTGTCTAACTTCTTCGTTTCTTTGATCCGTAACCACATTCCTAACAGTGTGCGTATCATCGTTCAGATGGCAATTATCGCATCACTAGTAATCGTGGTAGACCAAGTGCTTAAAGCATACCTATACGATATCTCTAAGCAGCTATCTGTATTCGTAGGCCTAATCATTACTAACTGTATTGTAATGGGTCGTGCTGAAGCATTCGCAATGAAGTCTGCGCCAATCCCATCTCTAATCGATGGTCTTGGTAACGGTCTTGGTTACGGTTTCGTTCTTATCACTGTTGGTTTCTTCCGTGAGCTTCTAGGCTCTGGCAAACTATTTGGTATGGAAGTACTACCTCTAGTGAGCAACGGTGGTTGGTATCAGCCAAACGGCTTGATGCTTCTAGCACCTTCTGCATTCTTCCTAATTGGTTTCTTGATTTGGGCAATTCGTGTGTTCAAACCAGAACAAGTAGAAGCGAAGGGGTAAGGTAGTCATGGAACATTATATTAGTCTGCTAGTTAAATCGATTTTCATCGAAAACATGGCGCTTTCTTTCTTCCTAGGTATGTGTACATTCCTAGCGGTATCTAAGAAAGTTAAAACTTCTTTTGGTCTTGGTGTTGCGGTAGTTGTAGTACTTACAATCGCTGTTCCTGTAAACAACCTTGTTTACACACACATCCTGAAAGAAAACGCGCTTGTTGAAGGTGTCGATTTAAGTTTCCTTAACTTCATCGCATTCATCGGTGTTATCGCGGCACTTGTACAAATCCTAGAGATGGTTCTAGACCGTTTCTTCCCACCTTTGTACAACGCACTAGGTATCTTCCTTCCACTGATCACAGTTAACTGTGCAATCTTTGGTGGTGTATCTTTCATGGTAACTCGTGACTACAACTTTGCTGAATCTGTTGTTTACGGCTTCGGTTCTGGTGTGGGTTGGATGTTAGCTATCGTTGCTCTTGCGGGTATCCGTGAGAAGATGAAGTACTCTGACGTACCTCCAGGTCTTCGTGGCCTTGGTATCACGTTCATTACTGTTGGTCTGATGGCGTTAGGCTTTATGTCTTTCTCTGGTGTTCAACTGTAGGGTAAGCACCCAGTAATAAGGAATAACAAATGTTTAGTATTATTCTTGGCGTAGCGATGTTTACCATTATTGTACTGGCTCTAGTACTAGTGATTCTTTTCGCTAAGTCTAAGTTAGTACCATCAGGTGACATCACTATTTCAGTAAACGGCGACCCTGAAAAGGCGATCGTTACTCAACCTGGTAGCAAGCTACTTGGTGCCCTGGCTGGCGCTGGTATCTTCGTATCTTCTGCTTGTGGTGGCGGTGGCTCTTGTGGTCAGTGTCGTGTAAAAGTTAAGTCTGGTGGTGGCGACATCCTTCCAACTGAACTTGATCACATCACAAAAGGTGAAGCTCGCGAAGGCGAACGTCTTGCATGTCAAGTTGCTATGAAAACTGACATGGAGATTGAACTAGACGAAGATATCTTTGGTGTTAAAAAGTGGGAATGTACTGTTATCTCGAATAACAACGAAGCTACTTTCATCAAAGAACTTGCTCTAGCGATCCCTGAAGGTGAAGAAGTTCCGTTCCGCGCGGGTGGTTACATTCAGATTGAAGCTGAACCACATCACGTGAAATACGCAGATTACGATATTCCTGAGGAATACCGTGGTGACTGGGATAAGTTCAACTTGTTCCGTTATGAGTCTATCGTTAAAGAGCATTCGATCCGTGCTTACTCTATGGCTTCATACCCAGAAGAGAAAGGCATCATCAAGCTTAACGTGCGTATCGCAACTCCGCCGCCAAACAACCCTGACGTAGCTCCTGGTGTTATGTCTTCATACATCTGGTCTCTTAAAGAAGGCGACAAATGTACTATTTCTGGTCCATTTGGTGAGTTCTTTGCTAAAGACACAGACAATGAAATGGTATTCATCGGTGGTGGTGCAGGTATGGCGCCTATGCGTTCTCATATCTTCGACCAACTTAAGCGTCTTAAGTCTACTCGTAAGATGTCTTACTGGTATGGCGCGCGTTCTAAGCGTGAGATGTTCTACATTGAAGATTTCGATGGCCTAGCGGCTGCAAACGAAAACTTCGTGTGGCACTGTGCACTGTCTGATCCTCAACCAGAGGACAACTGGGACGGTTACACTGGTTTCATCCACAATGTACTGTACGAAAACTACCTGAAGGATCACGAAGCTCCTGAAGATTGTGAGTACTACATGTGTGGTCCACCGATGATGAACGCTGCTGTTATCGGCATGCTGAAAGATCTTGGTGTAGAAGATGAAAACATCCTACTAGATGACTTCGGTGGTTAATCCACTTAAGTGATTGATATTATGGCTGACTCCTACGAGTCAGCCATTTGTTTTTCTAAGACAGCTTTTGACAACATACTGGCTTATATAAGAAAGAGTAAGGCATTCAAAATACCTATTTTTTACTCTTATTTTTCCTTATATAAATCCTCAACATTAGACAGGAGTAAGCAAGTGAGAATTTGGCTTGTTGCATTAACTTCTTTGATTTTTCTTGCGGGCTGTGAGCAGTCAAGAGAGCAAGTGCATTTGAGTGGCCCAACGATGGGCACGAGTTACAATATTAAATACATCAATGGTGATGAATTTCCTGAGTCTAATGAAGTTCATACAGAGATCGATCGTCTACTTGAAGAAGTAAACGACCAGATGTCGACTTACCGTGAAGATTCCGAATTAAGCCGTTTCAACCAGCATAAAGGTGCGGATGCGTTCGAAGTATCTGAGCAAACAGCGACGGTTGTGAAAGAAGCGATTCGTTTGAACGGTCTTACTGAAGGAGCTCTGGATGTAACGGTTGGTCCGTTAGTTAACTTATGGGGTTTTGGTCCTGAAGCTCGTCCTGAAGTTGTGCCATCAGATGAAGAGCTGGCGGCTCGCAAGGCTAAGATTGGTATCCATCATCTTAGTGTTGAAGGCAACATGTTGAAGAAAGACCTACCTAACCTGTATGTCGATCTATCCACGATTGCAAAAGGTTGGGGTGTTGACGTCGTCGCTGACTACCTTGATTCTATCGGTATTCACAACTACATGGTTGAAGTCGGTGGCGAAATTCGTCTGAAAGGTTTAAACCGTGAGAACGTGGGCTGGCGTATCGCGATTGAGAAACCAAGCGTTGATGAGCGTAATATTCAAGAGATCATCGAGCCGGGTGATATGGCTATCGCAACCTCTGGTGATTACCGTAACTATTTTGAACGTGATGGTGTTCGTTACTCACACATCATCAACCCTGAAACAGGAAAGCCTCTTCACCATAAAGTGGTTTCTGTGACTGTTTTAAACCCGTCTTCAATGACTGCAGACGGCTTATCTACGGGCCTTATGGTCTTAGGTGAGGAAAAAGGAATGGAAGTCGCAAACCAACATAACATCCCAGTGTTCATGGTGGTAAAAACAGCAGATGGCTTTAAAGAAATTGCTTCTGAAGCATTTAAGCCATACTTAGGTAAATAAGGTAAGCGAGATAATTATGAATACATTTCTGATTACATTTGGTGTTTTTCTTGCAGTAATCGCAGCGATGTCAATTGGCTACATTATCCAAAAGAAAGTTGTGAAAGGTAGCTGTGGCGGTTTGGGTGCTGTTGGTATTGATAAAGTATGTAACTGCCCTGAACCTTGTGACGCGCGTAAGAAGCGTGAAGCACGTGAAGCTTACCGTGAAGAGAAGCTGGCTGAGCGTCAACAAAAAGAAGCGGCTTGGAGTAAAGACCGTATCGCTTAATTGGTGACAGTCATAGGGGATAGAGTTATCTATGCCCTCAAATTGAAAAGCTCAAGATTATCGTCTTGAGCTTTTTTAGTTTTGAGGTCTAGCAATTAATCTTGGTATACCAAAAATGGAAACAGAGGCGAATGACTATTGTTCGATTTGCATGCTGTTACGCGCAAACACTAGTTGGTTTCTACCTTGCTCTTTTGCCGTATAAAGAAGCTCATCAGCGGCTTTGATCTGTTCATCTAACTTCGCGTCTAAATCGGTTACGCCGATACTGATACTGACCTTGATTCTTTGAGAGTCATGCTCAACAACATGGCTTTCAATGGCTTCTCTCATGGACTCTAAGTTGTCAACAAAGCTTTCAAATGCGCCGCACGACTGAATACAAAACTCTTCGCCACCAAAGCGCACAGCGACATCGTCTTTGAAATGATCTTTGATTATTTTCCCTACATCGATCAGCACGGCATCACCACCATCGTGTCCAAAGGTATCATTCACTTTCTTAAAGAAGTCGATGTCCATCATCGCGATGTTTCGTTGATCGCAGCCTTTACAAGGATGATTGAACAGGTAGCGACGATTCCATAAGCCAGTAAGAGCATCCTCGTTGGCATGTCGAAATAGCTCATTAGCCGCTTCTTTCATATCAAGCAGCTGATGGATACGGCAGAAAAACTCTTCTTGGTTAAAAGGTTTGTAAAGGAAATCGTTGGCACCCGCTTTAAGGAATCGCGCTGTCATAGTGCGATCATCACTCCCGGATAATCCTAGAATGGCCAACTGGTTTCTGTCGTGATCGCGTCGAATCTCACGGATCATCGCTATACCGTCTTTCTTCGGCATATCATGGTCTGTAACAACGAACGTAATATCGGGATCGTTATGAAGGAGCTTTAATGCTTGTTCGCCATCTTCGGCTTGGATAGTTTGGATATATTGGTGTTCTAGAAGTTGAGCTATGTAACGGCGAACGACCGCTGAATCATCGACAACCAATGCTTTGTGATGGCGATTATTCGAAATTCTTTGAACCAGGGGAAGTAGGTAGCTTACTGATGACATACTGTCTTTAAGTATGTAATCGATAACGCCTTTGGCTAGGACTTGCTCTCGCAGTTGATTGTCGAACATCCCGGTCAGGACAATGATTTTCTGTTGATAGCCTAAGACGAGATCAATGATCTCGCCGTCTTGGCCGTCAGGTAAACAGTAGTCGAGGACTGCACACAAGAAATCCGTTTCTTGCTCTAAGATCGCTTTGGCTTCTTCTACAGATTCCGCCAACGCAACTTCATAGCCATCGTTCTTAAATTGTTGGTAAAGATAGTTTCTGAATGCGCGACTATCCTCTACCACTAGTATTTTTTCACTCAAAAGCTATCCCTACTTATAGACTAAATACTCCTAACAATACTATCAGAATAGTGGGCGGCGAATGAAGTGAAACCTGTTGAGCTGGACTCGAGATCGTTTTAAATCTGAGAATAATTGATTATACTGTTCATAGATACAGTTGTAAGGTTGAGTTATTTCCAAATGTGCAGTTCGGACCAAGAGAAAGTCAGAAAAATAATCCATGTCGATATGGATTGTTTTTACGCGGCTGTAGAAATGCGTGATAACCCTGCTTACCGAAATCGCCCGTTAGCTGTTGGTGGGCATGAAAAGCAACGCGGCGTTTTGAGCACCTGTAATTATGAAGCCCGCAAGTTTGGTGTTCGCTCTGCAATGCCTACCGGAAAGGCCCTACAGCTTTGTCCTAATCTATTGGTTGTGCCGGGAAGAATGTCGGTCTATGTCGAGATATCTAAAAAGATCCGTGAAATCTTCTCTCGATACACATCAATCATTGAACCACTTTCCTTGGATGAAGCTTTCCTTGATGTCACCGATTCTAAGCGGTGTCACGGTTCAGCAACACTTATTGCCGAGTCTATTCGCCGTGATATTTGGAACGAACTGAACCTGACAGCTTCTGCAGGAATTGCACCGATTAAATTCTTGGCGAAAGTGGCCTCAGATCTGAATAAGCCCAATGGTCAGTTTGTTATCCCTCCACAAGACGTGCAATCAGTGATCGATGAGCTACCACTTGAAAAGATTCCCGGTGTCGGCAAAGTGAGCATAGAAAAGCTGCACCAAGCGGGTTTCTTTACTTGTAAGGATATCAAAGAGTCTGACTATCGAGACCTGCTACTCAAGTTTGGCCGTCAAGGTGCATCACTCTGGAAGCGCAGTCATGGCATTGATGATCGAGAAGTTATCATCGAGCGCGAGCGAAAATCGGTAGGTGTAGAGCGCACCTTTACCCAAAACATTTCAAGCTACGCAGAATGTTGGCAGGTAATCGAAGATAAGCTATTTCCTGAACTCGAAACTCGCTTAGAAAAGGCTAGCCCAAGTAAAGCGATCATCAAGCAGGGCATTAAGCTCAAGTTCGCCGATTTTCAACAAACCACGATTGAGCACATCCACGCCTCTCTCGATCGTGAACACTTCAAAGAGCTGCTTAGTGAAATACTGAAAAGACAACAAGGGCGAGAGATACGCCTACTTGGTTTAAGTGTAATGCTGCAACCCAAAGACCAAATGCGTCAGTTGAGCTTCTTTTAAAGATAATGAGTGAGATGAATACCGACTACGCTTCATAGCCTAGTCGGTTTTTTATAAGTAAGAATTACCTAGGAAGTTGTTTTACTCGCGCTAAGGTATCACTGAACGGTTGCTGCTCTAGCTTGCCGTAACCGACCATTTTACTGGCTTTGAGTTTGGTTGAAAGCGGGGTGGCGATTCCACATAAGAAGCGAGTAATTGCCTCGTCGGTAATCAGTTGTTGGCTAGCCGAAATAAACTCATGTATCCATGTCATCACCGTCTCATCATCGATAGGTTCAACATCAACGGTTGGTAAGATTGCCACTTCTCCTCGACATACAGAGCAGTGACCGCAGTTTGTTGGTGCTTTATCATCGGCAAAATAACTCGCAAGGCGTGAGCTTAGGCAAGTATCCGCCTCAAAGAAATTCAGCATTTGGTTAAGGCGGTTTATCTCGCTGTTTTCTTTTGCTTTAAACAACTCAGTTAGACGCTCTGACAGTTGCATCATATCTTCAGAAGTATTGTGGATCGCGTAGACATCGGTGATCTGCTTGCTTTCTAGTTCAATCCAACCTTGTTCATTGAAGTAGTCGATAGCCGCAATCACACGCTGACGATCGGCTTGGAAGTGTGTCCAAAGCGCATCGAAGTCGACTTGGCACCACACTCTTGCTTGAGGAGAGCATTGGAAAATCGCTTCGACAAATTGACGACGTTCACTTTGAAATTGCTCTGTGATCTGCTGTTTCGGACGAATGAACTTAAATTTGTAGTCTGCGAAGTAGCTGTACTTGGGCTCAATCACACCTTCAATTTCGAGATACACCAGTAGTGTTTTTAGCGGTAACTGACGAATGTTGGATTCACGTGATAGTTGATTAAGCATGATCTCCCATTGATTCGAGCCAGAAGCGCCAATGTTTTGATTTTCGTAGATCTCTTTTAATACCGCTTGGATCGATATGTTGTCTGGCGTATCACCAAAAACGAAGTTCTCGAGTGTGCTTAAACCGTGTTTGTTAGCCAGTAAAATACATTCAGACGCTTGCCCATCTCGACCAGCTCTGCCGATCTCTTGTGAGTAGTTTTCGATCGATTTTGGTAAGTCAAAGTGAATCACTCGGCGAATGTTGGACTTATCCACGCCCATACCAAACGCGATAGTTGCGACGATACAGCTCACGTCATCATTCATGAATTGGTGTTGAATAGCATCTCTATTTTCAGGCTTAAGACCCGCATGGTAAGCCACTGCATTAACGCCAGCATTGCGAATCTGCTGAGCCACCATCTCTGCCGTTTGTTGAAGGGTGACATAAACAATAGTCGGAGCGAGAGAAGCTTGGTTAACCACATTGCACAAGGTTTCTAGCTTACTGGTTTGTTCACAAGGTTGAATCGACAGATCGAGATTTTGACGATAGAAACCCGTAACCACAACGCGCTCCTCATCAATTTCAAACTTTGACTTCATATCTTGGATAACCGCTGTAGTCGCAGTGGCTGTCAGTAGTAGAACCTGAGGAATATTGAGCTGTTTTTGGTATTGAGGAAGCTTCAGGTAGTCGGGTCTGAAGTTGTGTCCCCATTCTGAAATACAGTGCGCTTCATCGACCACAAGCAGTGAGATCGACACTTGGGAGATAAACTGACGAAAGCGTTCGTTCTTCAAGCGCTCGACGGAGATCATGAGGATCTTGGTGTCACCGTTACGCACTGACTGCATAACCTGTTGTGTGGTTTGTCGGTCTTGGCTTGATTCGATTGCCGCTGCGCTAATGCCTTTACTGTGCAGGAAAGCGAGTTGGTCTTTCATCAAGGCTAACAGTGGCGATATCACCAAGGTTAAGTGCGGTAACTCTAATGCTGGTAATTGATAGCACAGCGATTTACCTGAGCCTGTCGGGAATATCGCGGCAGTCGAGTGACCAGATAGAACGTTATCAATGACTTGCTTTTGCCCATTGCGCAGTGAGTCGAATCCGAATACTTGTTTTAGCTTCTGCTCAATCATTTATGTTCTACCTGAGTTATTAAGTGTCGTATTGATGCTAAAGCGGGCGCCTATTCATGATAGCGTCGCTTGATGAATCAAATGTCTTGCACCTGATTGTACCTAATTCTATTCTGTAGCTCCTATAGAAAAGCACCCCAATAGTATGAATAAGTCAGAGCTTCGCCAAATAATCATAGAGCAACTCGAATCCCGATTACGTATCGCACAATCTGCGACTCAGCGTGCGATTGATGCTGCGACCGATGAAGAGACTGTGCCTGAACATAAGTACGATACATTGGCATTAGAAGCTTCGTATCTTGCCCATGGTCAAGCGATGCGAGTGCAGGAGTGTGAAGATGATATCCAGTGCTACCGGAATCTCGTCTTACGAGACAGTGAAAAGATTGCAGTAAGCAGCTATGTTGTGGTTATTGACGAAAATGATGAATGTAAACACTTTTTCATTGGGCCAAGAGTCGGAGGACTTTCTGTCGCGTGGAATGATAATGAGGTTGCTATCGTAACGGTGAACGCACCTTTTGGTCAGGCTCTAATGGGTAAAGAAGTCGGTGATGAAATTGAGTTTAAGGTTGCAGATAAACAGTTTTGCTATGAAGTAATATCTATCGACTAACTGAGTAACGGATATATATAAAACGTTTCTCTGACAAAGAAGCATATACCAAGGGTATAGTAATCTGTCAGATTGATGAGAGGATGTTATGAAAAGCTATGTATTTATGAAAAACAGTGTATTAATTGCATCGTTAACTGCGGCGATGGCAGTTGTGAGCCTGCCAACGTTTGCTGCTCAGTGTCGAGTTGATTTGAAGAATGAACTAAGAATCGATGATCAAAAAGTCGAAATCCATCAAGTGAATGGTGATACGGCCGTTTTTGATGATAACAACGACCTCTATATCCATGGTGAGAAGGTTGAGCTTGATGCCGACCAACAAGCGGCGATTGAGAAATACCGCGAAAATATGAGTGAGTACTTACCTCGAGCGAAACAAATGGCGAACGATAGCTTAGCGTTAGCCAATGACGTGATTGATGATATCGCGGCTAGCCTGGATTCACCTGAGTCATTTGATAATGTAAAAGAATCGATGAAAACCTACTTTGCAGAACTGGAAGCGCGTTATTACAAAGATGGCGAATTAGTGTTACCTGCAGAAAGCTTTGATTCGATGGCCAATGGCTGGTCTGAAGATTTCGAGAAGGCGAAAGAAATCTTTAACCAAGAATTTATCTCTAGCGCTTTTAATGCGATGTCAGAAAAAATGAAACAAGATGGTGGCCTAAACCTGACTGAATTGGCTGACAGTATGGCTGAATTAAAGCTGAAAGTTGAAGAGCGAATGAAAGAACACTCTCAACAAGTACAGGAGGAAGCGAATGAGTTCTGTGATTCACTTGATGAGATGGCGGAACAAGAGCAAGAACTGCATGAAATCATTCCGAACTTAAAAGATTACCAAGTCTTCACAAATTAATTCGAGTCTAGTGATGAATAGTAAGAGCACCGGTCGGTGCTCTTTTTGTTTGTATAAATGGAACCACACGGCGAGTATTTATCTCAATTCAATCCATTTCCTTCTTAAGCCTACTGCTTCGCTTTGTTGCTTATAATTGAACGATAAGACTGGTTTTTTGTTAATTTTGTTGTTCTAAATAGCGCATTGATTGTAAAAATCAGAGAATTGTTCATTTATTGGTTGTGCCTATCATTGCTTTTTATTACTGTACTTCTCAACTAGTTCACTGATTTTTAATGCGGGCGATATGGACCAACAATCTTCCTCTTCAAGAGAGCACTTTAGCTCTCGTTTAGGTTTTATTTTAGCAGCGGCTGGTGCAGCGGTTGGCTTGGGGAATATTTGGGGTTTCCCGACTCAAGTTGCTAGCAACGGTGGTGGCGCTTTCCTTTTAGTCTATTTGATCATGATCTTCGTGGTTGCTTTCCCTATGTTGGTGGTTGAGATGGCTATAGGCCGTCACGGCCAAGCAAACCCAGTTGATAGCATGCGATCTTTGACGACAAACCCTTTGGGTAAGAAAGTCGGTGAGTTTGTCGGTTGGGTTGGACTGAGTGTACCAAGCGCAGTGTTGGCGTTTTACAGTATTGTTGGTGGCTGGTTGATCTGTTTCCTAATTGGTGCGGTCGCGGATCTTATCGGCCTAGAAGCGATTGCTGATTGGTTTAAGGGCTTCAGTGTTGAGCGCAACGTATTTGGTACCGTCGCGTTCTATGTACTGACTATCTTGATTGTGCAGGGCGGTGTTAAGCAAGGCATCGAGAAATGGTCGACTCGTTTGATGCCTGCGCTGTTTGTTTTATTTGGCTTATTGTTTGTTTACATCATGACGCAATCTGGCGCGATGGAAGGCCTAAAACATTACCTTATTCCAGACTTTGAGAAAGTGTGGGATAGAAAACTGGTTCTGGCGGCAATGGGACAGGGGTTCTTCTCACTCACTATTGGCGGTTGCTCGATGTTGGTTTATGGCTCTTACTTAAGCAAGAAAGAGAACCTACCAAAAATGGCGATGAACGTAACTCTGGTGGATACTGCTGTCGCTTTTATTGCTGGATTAGTGGTGATGCCAGCAATGTTTGTTGCGATGCAAAAAGGCGTTCAAATCTACGCTGAAGACGGCTCACTATTAAGCTCTGACACTCTAGTATTCACGGTTTTGCCGTTGATGTTTGATAGTTTAGGTGTGCTTGGACAGATCTTTGCGATTGTGTTCTTTTTACTACTAACGATTGCTGCACTGACTTCTTCGATTTCGATGCTTGAAGGCCCGGTTGCGCTAGTGAGTGAGCGTTTCAATACTAGACGAACGCCAACAAGCTGGGTGATTGGTGGTGCTATCGCGCTGTTTAGTGTGGTGATTGTTTACAACTTTGCTGCGATGTTTGGCATGGTAGCGATGATTGCAACTCAGTATCTTCAACCAGTCGCTGCACTGATGTTCTGTGTGTTTGGTGGTTGGGTATGGAGCCGAGCTTCAAAAGTGAAAGAGCTTGAACAAGGCAGCCCTGATTTTCAACTTGGTTGGTTTGGTAAGGTTTGGCCAATGTATGTGAAGTTTGTGTGCCCAATTTTGGTAGCAACGGTTATCTGGGCATCTTTCGGTTAATGCAGAACCCTATCTGGGGTTTTTGAAATTACCTCCTCTGAACTTGAAATATTAAGCACAAAGCCACTCATAAAGAGTGGCTTTGTTGTTTTTATATAAAGCTTAGTGGCACGAAATATAAAGCTATAGCGGCACGAACAAGATAGAAAAAAGGCGCTGAACATAATATTCAGCGCCTTTGCATTGTTCGTTAAGCAATCGTGATTACTTAATTTCCATACCTTGAGCTTGCAAGTCCGCATGGTAAGAAGAACGTACAAACGGGCCACACGCTGCGTGAGTAAAGCCTAGCTCTAGAGCAATCTCTTTCAGCTCATCGAACTCAGAAGGCGGCACGTAGCGTTCTACTGGTAAGTGGTGACGGCTTGGTGCTAGGTATTGGCCTAGTGTCAGCATAGTCACACCATGTTCACGAAGGTCTTTCAGTACTTGAACGATCTCTTCTTTTGTCTCACCAAGACCCATCATCACACCTGATTTTGTTGGGATATCAGGGTGCTGCTCTTTGAATTTCTTCAGTAGATCAAGAGACCACTTGTAGTTCGCACCTGGACGCGCTTTACGGTATAGACGTGGCGCTGTCTCTAGGTTGTGGTTGAAAACATCTGGCGGGTTGTCTTTCATTAGGTCAAGCGCAACGTCCATACGACCGCGGAAGTCTGGAACCAGTGTTTCGATACGAATATTTGGGTTGAGTTCGCGAATCTCACGGTTACAGTCAGCAAAGTGCTGAGCACCGCCGTCACGCAAGTCATCACGGTCAACTGAAGTGATTACAACGTACTTCAGTTTCATGTCTTGAATTGTTTTAGCTAGTTTCTTCGGCTCTTCAGCTTCAGGAGCAACAGGGCGACCATGGGCAACATCACAGAACGGGCAGCGACGAGTACAGATAGCGCCAAGAATCATAAACGTTGCCGTACCGTGGTTGAAACACTCGGCTAGGTTAGGACAAGACGCTTCTTCACAAACTGAGTGCAGGTTGTTTTTGCGCATTGCTGATTTGATTTCTTGAATACGATGGCTGTCTGAAGGAAGTTTAATCTTCATCCATTCAGGCTTACGTAGAACTTCTTTCTGTTCAGCAGGCATATTCTTTACGGGAATTAATGCCATTTTGTCAGCGTCACGATATTTAACGCCTTTTTCCATTTGGATTGGTTTGCTCATGATTTTATGCTTCTGCTGTAATGTTACTGGTGGCTTGAATGTCTACTTGGTCATAGCCGAGTAGCTCTACGAGCTCTTGTATTAACTGTTGCTCAACGTTTTCTAGTTCACTTGGTCCACCGAGTTGGCTTACCTGCGCCATTTCCATACCTTGGTAACCACATGGGTTAATACGCAGGAATGGAGACAGGTCCATATCGACGTTGAGTGCTAGCCCGTGGAACGAGCAGCCACGTCGAATACGTAATCCGAGTGAACAGATTTTCTTGCCATCGACATAAACACCAGGAGCGTCAGGTCGGGCAGCTGAATCTATATTGTAAGCTTTCAGAGTATTGATTACGAGGTTCTCGATATGAGTAACCAAATCACGCACTCCGAACTTCTTGCGGCGGATGTTAATCAGAAAGTAAGCGACTAATTGGCCTGGGCCGTGATAAGTCACTTGGCCACCGCGATCGCTTTGTATTACAGGGATATCACCAGCATTCAATACATGCTCGGCTTTACCTGCTTGTCCTTGAGTGAAGACAGGGTTGTGTTCAACCAACCAAACTTGGTCTACGTCTTCTTCCGTGCGTTCGTCTGTGAACTTATGCATGGCTTTCCATACAGGTTCGTAATCCTGACGGCCTAATTTTTTTACGATTAGCTTATTTTGCAAAGCTGCACTCCCTCAAGGATTAATAAAGTGAACGCATTATAAACGCGAAACATGATTCTAACTACAGACGGACTGCAAGGTTTTTCAACTTTCTTTGTATTTATTGAAAATTAAGTTGAATGAATTTGAGCTAGATAGGGTGCTTTAAACAAAAACAGCGGCAATAAGCCGCTGTTTTTCATGTGCAATCGGAGATTACAGAACCATACGAACGATTTCGATCTCGCCCAGTTCTTTATAAAGAGTTTCTACTTGTTCAATTGAAGTCGCAGTAATATTGATAGAAACAGAGTGGTAGTTACCTTTCGCACTCGGTTTTAGCGTTGGGCTGTAGTCACCAGGAGCATGACGCTGGATCACTTCTAGTACTAGCTCAGTCAGTTCTGGCTTAGCGTGGCCCATTACTTTGTAAGTGAATGAACAAGGGAACTCTAAGAGGTCTTTTAGTTTTGCATCAGAATTGATGTTCATGATTAGCTCCAAAAGGCTAGACGCTCGCAAATTGGCGAAATGTCGATAAAAAGCGTGTTCGGTCAACAGACACGAGTAATAAGGCGGAATATTACGTGTAAATATCACCGAACTCAAGATCAACAAAAGCCGCACATGGCGGCTTTTGGTTCACTAATGAGCAAATCATGAACTTACTCATTAGGTTAGCTATATAACAAGCTTAGGTTTTACCTAGAACAAACCTTTGGCTTGTTTAGAATAAACCCTTGAATAGAAGAACTAGGTAGTCCCATAGACGGCTGAATAGGCTGCCTTGGTCTACATCTTCAAGTGCTAGTAGGGGGTATTCAGCAACGTCTTCACCGTCTACTTGGTAGAATAGTTTACCAACTACATCGCCTTTGCTGATTGGCGCTTCTAGCTCTTTCTCAAGAACGAAGCTTGCCTTCAGGTTCTTAGCTTGACCACGAGGTAGCGTCACGAAAGTATCTTCGTCGACACCTAGCGCAACTGTGTCCTTGCTACCCATCCAGATCTTCTCTTCTACGAAAGTTTCACCGGCTGTGTGTGGTGCCACTGTTTCAAAGAAGCGGAAGCCGTAGCTAAGCAGTTTTTTGCTTTCTGTTTTACGAGCATTCGCATTCTTGGTGCCCATAACTACAGCAACTAGGCGCATTTTGCCTTCTGTCGCTGAGCTTACTAGGCTGTAACCTGCGTTGCTTGTGTGGCCTGTTTTGATGCCATCAACGTTCATGCTCTTATCCCATAACAGACCGTTACGGTTGTATTGGGTGATGCCGTTGTAAGTGAATTTCTTCTGTGAGTAGATACGGTACTCGTCTGGTACGTCGCGAATCAGCGCCTGACCAAGTAGCGCCATATCGTAAGGCGTTGAGTATAGGTTCGGGTTGTCTAGACCGTGCACGTTAGCGAAGTGCGTGTCTTTCATACCGATAGAGCTTGCCCATGCGTTCATTAGGTCAACGAATGCATCTTCAGATCCGGCGATGTGTTCAGCCATCGCAACACAAGCATCGTTACCTGACTGAACAATGATACCGCGGTTCAGTTCTTCAACTTTAACCGTTGTACCTACTTCAACGAACATCTTAGATGAATCTGGGAAGTTTTTAGCCCAAGCATTTTCACTGATTACAACATCGTCGTTTAAGTTGATGTTGCCACGTTCTAGCTCTTGGCCAATTACGTAGCTCGTCATCATCTTGGTTAAACTTGCTGGAGAAAGTTGAGTATTCATCTCTTTCTCTGCTAGTACTTTGCCTGAATGGTAATCCATCAGAACAAAACCTTTAGCGGCGATTTGAGGTGCATCAGGAACAACAATAGGAGCGGCGAATGACGATGTAGCTATCGTTGCAGAAAGAGCAACAGAAGTAGCAAAAATCGATTTAACAAGTTTATTAGATTTAATCATTTTGAATGCAATTATTTGGTGAACTATTCATATATTAACAGAATCACTCTGTCACACCAGAGCGCTGATTACCAGAAGTAACTGTTAGATTAATTAGCGAGTTAGGGTGTGTTTTTTTATATAAGCTGACGGGTAACCCATTAGCTTAACTTGTTCTAATTTCTCTTGAGTCAGAGCATAGTCATGAAATGGCCCAATCATCAGACGGTAGTTGTCATCATTTGGCTGCAAGAACGTTGCTACTTCTAGCTTTTCGGCTAGATCTTTCGCTAACTTCTCTGTTCTATCTTCATGTGGAGATGTTGCGACTTGAATAATAAATTGCGGTAAAGCAGCCTTTTTATTTGCGTCGGTTGGCATAGCCACAGTAATGACTTCAATCTCAACATTTGCCGTGCCGGTTCTCAACACATCGAGCTTGTAAGCTGCCGCATAACTAAGGTCAATGATTCGGCCTTCATGGAATGGGCCGCGGTCATTGATACGAACAATTGTCGTTTTGTTGTTGTCAGTATTCGTCACTTTTACATAGCTTGGAATTGGCAATGTTTTGTGCGCCGCAGACATCGAATACATGTCGTAGATCTCGCCGTTCGACGTTAAGTGGCCATGAAATTTCTTACCGTACCAAGAGGCTTTGCCTTTCTCAGTAAAACCTTCGGTTTTCTTTACGATCTTGTAGTCTTCGCCACGCAAAGTGTAATCCGTATTACCACCTAAACTATAAGGTTCATACTGAGGGTGAGCATCCTCGAGATGCTCTACTGAGATCGGTGCGTCTGGTGCAATATCTGAATCAATATCGTAGCGCCCTGTTGGCTGCTTTGAAGAACAACCATTGATTAAAATCGCTAGCCCCAAGATAGAGACTATTTTTTTGATTGGCAGCTCTTCAACCAAGGATGCTTTGTTTTGAAACGTTGTAATAGACATCGATTAGGTCGCCTTTGAGAATGCTTTTCTGTGTGTATGTATCGACATTAAAATACCAAAACCAGCCATGAGGGTAACCATTGAAGTACCGCCATAACTGACTAGAGGAAGAGGAACACCAACCACAGGTAGAATGCCACTTACCATGCCAATGTTTACAAAAATATAAACGAAGAAGCTCAGTACAATACTGCCGCCCATCATTCGACCGAATGCGGTTTGAGCTTGGCTCGCAAGCACTAAGCCACGTCCAATAATAAACAGGTAGATCGCAAGCAAGAACAAGATACCGATCATGCCCCATTCTTCGGCGATGACCGCAAAAATGAAGTCGGTGTGGCGCTCTGGAATGAATTCTAATTGAGATTGAGTGCCTTGCAGCCAACCTTTTCCTGATATACCACCCGAACCTATCGCAATCTTACTTTGAATAATGTGGTAACCCGCACCTAATGGATCTGATTCAGGATCAAAAAGGGTTCTAACACGCACTTTTTGATATTCACGCATCAAGAAGAACCATAGGATTGGGATAAATGCCCCTAATGCGATTGCCGCGCTAGCAATGATTTTCCAACTGATACCAGCCAGGAATATCACGAAGATACCAGATGCGGCGATAAGGATAGATGTACCTAGGTCAGGCTGCTTTGCGATTAGAATCGTCGGTACAAACACCATCACTAGCGAGATCGCTAATGTTTGGAATGTTGGTGGAAGTGAGCGCTTACCGATAAATCGTGCCAGCATCAAAGGCACCGCGAGCTTTAATAGCTCTGACGGTTGGAATCGAACAAAGCCGAAGTTTAACCAACGCTGGGCGCCTTTAGAGGCTTCACCAAAGAACAACACGCCCAATAGCAAGATGACACCACCTACAAATAGCAGTGGTGCCAAGGTTTCATAAGTACGAGGTGAGATTTGCGCTAGGAAGATCATCACACCTAAAGACAGAGCCATGCGCATCGCCTGGCGGTCCATCATCGCAAGGCTTTGTCCGCTTGCGCTGTACATGATCAGCAGGGCAAAGCCCATTAAAACCAGAATGCCAAGCAAAAGCGGCAGGTCGATATGCAGCCTTTCGAATAGGGCTCTATTTCGTCCAGTTGAAGGATCAAGTTTCATTATTTAATTGGCTCACTTTGATAATCTTCTGCAAGGATAATATGGTCTAAAATCCTTCTTACTACTGGGCCGCCGTTAGAAGAACCGCCACCTGCGTTCTCTAGAACGATAGTCACGACGGCTTCAGGATCTTCAAAAGGCGCGTAACCCGTAAAGAGGGCGTGATCGCGTAAGTGCTCTGCGATTTCGTCCGCGTTGTACTCTTCATCTTCTTTTAAGCCGAATACCTGCGCGGTACCCGATTTACCAGCGGTTTGGTAAGACATCTTCTGGAATGAACGTCTTGCCGTACCTTTCTTACCGTGGTTAGCCAGCCTCATACCTTCCTGAGCGATATCCCAATACTTCTTCTTAACCCCGGTTAGCGGTGGGTAAGTTTCAATGTCCGACATGATTTGTTCATCGAATGGACGACCGTTATCAATGGTTGAACGAAGTAGGTGAGGTGCGGTTACTTCACCTTCATTGACCAAAACTGATGTGGCTTTTGCAATCTGCATGGGTGTTGCAGTCCAGTAGCCTTGGCCAATACCAACTGGGATGGTGTCACCTTGGTACCAAGGCACACGGTGTCTTGCCATCTTCCAATCACGAGTTGGCATATTGGCTTTGCTTTCTTCATAAATATCGATGCCAGTATAATCACCAAAGCCGAACATCATCATCCATTTGGATATGCGATCAATGCCGAGATCATAAGCAATTTGGTAAAAGAAAGTATCCACTGACTCTTCAATCGCTTTCTCTATATCAACGACCCCGTGTCCCCAACGCAACCAGTCACGGAATGGTCTTGTTTTTGAATTAGGGATCTTCCAATAACCTGGGTCATTACGCGTTGTATTAGGTGTAATCACACCTTCTTGCAGAGCCGCAACAGCAATGAATGGCTTGATCGTCGATGCTGGTGGGTAAATACCTAGCGTTGCACGGTTAACCAAAGGGCGGTCTTTGTCTTGAAGCAGGGCGTTATAACCTTTAGACGAAATACCATGTACGAATGCATTTGGGTCGTAGCTTGGGCTAGATACCATGGCTAACACGCCATTGTCTTTCGGGTCGAGAACGATAGCTGAGCCACGGCGGCCATCCAGTAACTTATGTACGTATAGTTGTAGCTTGATATCCAAGTTGAGCACGATATCTTTACCCGGAACCGACGGTACAAATTTTAGAGTACGGATCACTCGTCCACGGCTGTTAACTTCGACTTCTTGATAGCCAGCGGTACCGTGAAGCATGTCTTCGTAGTAGCGCTCAATACCAAGTTTACCGATGTCGCGAGTGGCTTGGTAATTGGCGTCTTTCTCTTCGCGAACCAGGCGCTGCATATCACGGTCATTGATGCGCGATACGTAGCCAATCACGTGAGTTAACACATCACCATAAGGGTAGAAACGTTTTAGCGTACCTGTAACTTCAACGCCTGGGAACTTATGTTGATTTACAGAGAAGATCGCAACTTGTTCTTCGGTAAGCTGATTCAGAATAGGTACTGACTTGAAGCGTCGTGAATTGCGACGATCACGATCAAATAGTTCAATGCGCTCTGGCGGGATCTCGATTAATTCTTGTAGACGGACGAGCGTGTCATCCATATCTTTGATTTTTTCTGGTGTGATTTCTAGGTTGAAAACCGGGCGATTTTCGGCAAGAAGCACACCATTACGATCATAAATCAAACCACGGTTGGGGGCGATTGGAACGACCTTGATACGGTTATCGTTAGAGCGGGTTTTATAGTCTTGATATTGATTGACCTGAATGTTGTACAGATTAACAACCAACATCGATATCATGACTATGATCCCCGCAAACGCAACAAAAGCACGATTAGTAAATAGTCGTGCTTCTGCTTTGTAATCACGGATTTGGCTACGTTTACGTAACATTAACGCTTATTCTCGATGATAAGGGTGGTTAGCAGTGATGCTCCAAGCTCGATACAAGCTTTCAGCCATGATAACGCGTACTAATGGGTGAGGGAGAGTAAGCGCAGACAGAGACCAACTTTGGTCTGCGGCCGCTTTACATGCAGGTGCTAATCCTTCAGGCCCGCCAATTAGGATAGATACGTCACGTCCATCCAGCTTCCAACTTTCTAATTGCTCAGCAAGTTGAGGTGTATCCCACTTTCTACCTGGGATATCGAGCGTGACAATACGGTTGCCTTTTGGAACTGCAGCCAGCATCGCTTCACCTTCTTTTTGAAGAATGCGTGCAATATCTGCATTTTTACCGCGCTTTCCTGCAGTAATTTCAATGAGCTCTAATGGCATATCGTGAGGGAAGCGGCGTTTGTATTCTTGAAACCCTTCTTCAACCCACTTTGGCATTTTTGTGCCAACTGCGATTAACTGGATCTTCAAAGCTTAGCCCCAAAGTTTTTCTAGTTGGTACAGCTCACGATGCTCTTCTTGCATAACGTGAAGCATGCTTGTGCCCATATCTAGAACAACCCATTCACCTTCTTGCTGACCGTCCATACCTAGAGGTTGCATACCCGCTTTACGCACTTCATCAGCAACATGCTGTGCAATAGAGGCAACATGGCGTTTAGAGGTGCCAGTACAAACAATCATGTAATCAGTAACGCTTGATTTGCCTTCTACATCGATAGTTACAATCGATTCTGCTTTCATGTCGTCGGCTTTGTCTGCAAGAAAATCTTTTAGTTCTTCACGTAACACTGGGTGTTCCTTTAATCTGAATTTAGCTTTGTTTAGGGGCTGTCGACCCTAGAATATAACACGCTTTTATGCGTGGAATGGTATTGAAGCTGAAGGGATACAAAACTCTACGCTTAACTGATGAATTAGTGGCCAAGGCGACTGCTCATATTGAGTTTTTGTCATCAATTCAGCTTGAGTGAGCAACGCGAACAAAGAGTGTAATTGAGAAATCGAAACTCTTGTTAGCGCAGCGTTATAAAGAGGCTTTTTAGATTGCCAGATACGGTGTTTTTCGAAGACCTGACCAATCGGCATCTGTTTCATTTGTTGCTGCATTTGTAATAGCAGAGCAAGCTCTCGTTGTATGCTACGTAATAAAATGACGGGTTCGACACCTTCAGCTTCTAGCTGACGCAGGATTCGTTGTGCTCGATTTCCTTTCCCTGCCAATAGGGCATCACTCCAATGGAATGGAGTGAAGTGGTTGTGGCGGCTCAGCGATTCTTTTAAGCGTACTAACGTGAGTTTTCCATCTGGGTATTGGAGAGCCAGTTTTTCTAGGCTTTGGGTGAGAGCAAATAGATTACCCTCATGCCATTGCGCCAGCATTTGAATCGCTTCAGGGTCTGGCGTTAAACCGATTTGACGGCAACGCGCTTGGACAAACTGAGGTAACCGACTGACATCTGGCGTTAGGCAACTGACCCAGTGACCCTGATTCGAAAGAGCCTTAAACCACTTAGCGCTTTCTTGAGCTTTGGTGAGCTTAGTGCCCACCAAGATTAACAAGATATCACTGTGGATATGCTCGGAGATTGCGAGTAGCTCTTTCGCTATTGCGGCATTGACGCCTGACTCTGGCAGTTCAAGCTCGATGACCTGACGGCTAGAGAATAGGCTCAGTGCTTGAGTGCAGTCGTAGACTTGATTCCAGTCGAGACTGCTATCAATCGCAAAGCGGTGACGTTCTTCAAAGCCTTGCTGTTTTGCAGCCTTTTGAATCGCTTCTCGGCTCTCTTGCAACAGTAGCGGTTCGTTACCAAAAATTAGGTAAACATTACTCAACTGTTTAATAAGTTGCTCTGATAAGCGGTCAGCAAAAATACGCATCAAATAAACCTATTACTCAGCCGAATCGCTAAGTGTTGGTTGTTCTTCTGAAGCTGGTACGATCTCAACATTCTTGATGTTGTATTGCTTTTCGAGTTCTTTCACTTGAACGTGCTCTAGTGCATCTAGGTCCATGCTATCAGCTGCAATGTTCGCTTTTAGTCGAGCCATCTGACGAAGGATTTGGCTTGTTGCCAACTTACGCATCTCATCTTCGATCATGTCTCGTTCAACCGACTTCGCAAGTGCAGTTAGCGGGTTATCTAGGTAACTACGGGTTACGCTGGTTGAGAACGTCTTTGAGCCTAGATCCGGGACAGTTACGCGGTATGAAGCGCGGAATGTCAGTTCTTTCTCTGCTGCACGAGTGTTTTGGTATAGAGACAGAGTTCGCTCACCTACGCTCTCACTAATAATATGCAGGTTAGGTGTATTCTCAGCCGGTGGCACAATTTCTACATCATTCATACGCAGTTGACCCTTCATCATACGTGTAAACGTACTGTATTGGTCGTAACTGGTTACGGAGATCTTGTTGAGTTCTTCTGGTACGGAGTAATCACCACGTAGGTGGAAACCACACGCACTTAATAGGCTGACGGTTAAAACAACAACAGTAACTTTCAATGAAGATAGTGAAATCAGGCGCATTATTTGATGGCTCTCATGAAGGTAGAATACTTATTTAAAGGCTTTAGTTCGTTTGAGTGGTTAGGCTCAAGTCTAAAGCGCTTAAATAAGTAGACAGGGCAATTAGCTACCCTGTCTACAGACTGCTTTTGATGAATTAAGTTCGTTAATTCTTTAGCAATTGCATTGTGCTAACGAAATTAGTTAGCAACGATGTTTAGAAGCTTACCTGGTACGAAGATAACTTTACGGATAGTTAAGCCATCTAGGAACTTCTTAGCGTTCTCATCGTTTAGACCAAGCTCACGAACTTGCTCTTCTGTTGCATCAGCAGCAACGGTTAGTTTCGCACGTAGCTTACCGTTGATCATAACAACGATAGTTTTCTCGTCTTCAACTAGCGCTTTCTCATCGAAAGTTGGCCATGTTGCTGAGTCTACGTTTGATTCACCCAGTGCAATCCACATTTCGTAAGAGATGTGTGGCGTCATTGGGTAAAGCATGCGAACAACAGCTTTTAGCGCTTCATCAAGGATTGCACGATCTTGTACAGACTCTTGAGGTGCTTTCGCTAGCTTGTTCATCAATTCCATGATCGCAGCGATTGCTGTGTTGAACGTTTGGCGACGGCCGATATCGTCCGTTACTTTCGCGATAGTTTTATGGATATCACGACGAAGTGCTTTTTGGTCGCCAGATAGCGCAGAAGCATCAACAGATTCAGCAGCACCCTTAGAAGAGTGAGCGTGAACCAATTTCCAAACACGTTTAAGGAAGCGGTTAGCCCCTTCAACGCCAGACTCTTGCCACTCAAGCGTCATGTCTGCAGGTGATGCAAACATCATGAATAGACGTACTGTATCAGCGCCGTACTTGTCTACCATCTCTTGTGGGTCGATACCGTTGTTCTTAGACTTAGACATTTTGATCATGCCTGAGTGTTCAACTTCACGACCTTGATCGTCGACTGCTTTTTCGATGCGACCTTTACCGTCACGTTCAACCGTTACGTCAGTCGGTGCAATCCACTCTTTGGTGCCTTTTTCGTTTTCGTGATAGAACGCGTCAGCCAGAACCATGCCTTGACATAGTAGTTGCTTGAACGGTTCATCAGACGTCACGTAGCCAGCATCACGTAGAAGCTTATGGAAGAAACGAGAGTAAAGCAGGTGCATACAAGCGTGCTCGATACCACCAACGTATTGGTCAACTGGTAGCCAGTAGTTTGCTTTCTCTGGATCTAGAATGTCGTCTGCTTGCGGTGAACAGTAACGTGCGTAGTACCAAGAAGACTCCATAAACGTATCGAACGTGTCAGTCTCACGTAGAGCGGGTTCGCCGTTGAATGTTGTTTCAGCCCAAGACTTGTCAGCCTTGATTGGGCTCGTTACGCCATCCATTACTACATCTTCAGGAAGAATGACTGGCAGTTGGTCTGCTGGTACTGGGTGAACTTCACCGTCTTCAGTGGTTACCATTGGGATTGGAGCGCCCCAGTAACGTTGACGAGATACACCCCAGTCACGTAGACGGAAGTTTACTGTCTTCTTACCTTTGCCTTCAGCTTCAAGCTTCGCAGCAATTGCATCGAATGCTTCTTGGAACGCAAGACCATCGAATTCACCAGAATCAAACAGTACACCTTTTTCAGTGTAAGCCGCTTCAGACACGTCTAGTTCAGAACCATCTTCAGGTTTGATTACTGGGATGATATCGATGCCGTACTTAGTTGCGAACTCGTAGTCACGTTGATCGTGAGCAGGAACCGCCATTACCGCACCTGTGCCGTAATCCATAAGTACGAAGTTTGCTACGTATACAGGAACAACACGACCGTTAAGAGGGTGGATAGCCGTTAGGCCAGTATCCATACCTTTCTTTTCCATCGTTGCGAGTTCAGCTTCAGCAACTTTAGTGTTACGACACTCTTCAACGAATGCAGCAAGCTCTGGGTTGTTCTTCGATGCTTTCTCTGCAAGAGGGTGACCTGCAGCGATACCAACGTAAGAAACACCCATTAGTGTATCTGGACGTGTTGTGTACACTTCTAATGGTGCTTCTTCGCCGTTAACAGCGAAAGATAGCTCAACACCTTCAGAGCGGCCGATCCAGTTGCGCTGCATGGTCTTAACCATTTCAGGCCAACCTTCAAGGTTGTCTAGATCGTCTAGTAGCTCTTGAGCGTACTCAGTGATTTTAATAAACCACTGTGGAATTTTCTTTTGCTCTACTGGAGTGTCACAACGCCAGCAACAACCGTCTTCTACTTGCTCATTTGCCAGTACTGTTTGGTCGTTTGGACACCAGTTCACTGAAGATGTCTTCTTGTAAACCAGGCCTTTTTCGTAAAGCTTAGTGAAGAACTCTTGTTCCCAACGGTAGTACTCTGGAGTACACGTTGCGAATTCACGGTTCCAGTCGTAACCAAAGCCTAGAAGCTTAAGCTGGTTCTTCATGTACTCAATGTTTTCGTAAGTCCATGGTGCAGGTGCTGTATTGTTTTTAACAGCGGCGTTTTCTGCAGGTAGGCCGAATGCATCCCAACCAATTGGCTGCATTACGTTTTTGCCTTGTAGACGTTGGAAACGAGATACCACATCACCGATGGTGTAGTTACGCACGTGACCCATGTGCAGTCGGCCACTTGGGTAAGGGAACATAGAAAGACAGTAGAATTTTTCTTTGTTTGGGTCTTCACTTACAACGAAAGTCTCGCTGTTATCCCAGTGTTGTTGAACCTTTTGTTCAATCTCTTGCGGGTTATATTGTTCTTGCATCGATGGTATCCGGTTATCTTGGAATTTGTGAGTTCGGTTAGAACAGAATCTTACAGATCGTCATAGAATACCTAAAGGAGCTGAGTACAACAATAGTTATACCCTTCATACTTGCAGTTGCCGCTTAGTAGATTGTGTAATTTTCACTGAATTTCGCAGGGCAACTATACTTAAGAGTATGAATTGCATTTGTTTGTAAGCGGGAGTGCATTGCAGCGCATCCGTTTGCTCACTAAAAGGTTGGTTATCTTAAGGAGGTTGTTATGCCGAAGAAAAAAGCGCTCTATGAAGAAGTCGTCGAAGAGGTGATTGAAACGCTGAAGCATAGCCCTGAAGAGCTCAACAACAAAATCGAAACGTCGGGCAAGTTTGCGAAAGCAGCTAATGATATGACTAAAGATGAGCTTTCATTGATCTCTGCCTACGTGAAGTCGGACTTAAAAGAGTTTTCCGAAAGCTATGAAGAGAGTAAAAGCGGTCCATTCTATTTGATGATTGCGGACTCTATTTGGCAAGGGCTGTTGGATATTACTGATCGTACTAAGGTGGAATGGGTTGAACTGTTCCAAGACTTAGAACACCAAGGCTTGTATCAAGCGGGTGAAGTCATTGGCTTGGGAACCTTAGTATGTGACGAGTGTGGTCACCAAACCGAATATAACCACCCAACCAATATCATTCCATGCATTAAATGTGGTTCTAAAGGGTTTAGTCGTAAAGCCCTTAAACCGTAAGCTTCTGAACCATAGCGTATCAACGCAAAACCACAGCAATGAAAAAGGGTTGACCCGATCAGTCAACCCTCAAATCACTTTTCGTCGAATCTAGCTTTTTGGCTTTCTAATTACCCAACCAATCACCAAGCTGAGCATCGCCCAGATATACAGTGGCCAAGTACCTACTGTGTGATAAGGCGTTTGACCATCCGTTGAAATGAGTTCAGCTTTTAACACTGCCGTTTCAAACTGAGGCACTTGCTTGATTATATTGCCTTTGTAATCAGTAACTGCCGTCACACCGTTGTTGGTCGAGCGAATAACCGGCTTACCAAGCTCCAGAGCACGCATCTGTGCAATTTCCATATGTTGCAGAGGGCCAATCGAACGACCAAACCACGCATCGTTAGAGAGCGTTAAAATAAAGTCAGTCTCGTCGGTTACGTTCTGTCTAACTTGATCATTAAAGATGATCTCATAACACAGTGCCGGCGCTAAGTGACGACCATTTGCCACTATGTTTGGTTGAACAAAGTCGCCACGGCTAAATGATGACATTGGCAAGTTAAAGAAAGGTGCTAATGGACGCAAGATATCTTCAAACGGCACAAACTCACCAAATGGTAACAGGTGGTGTTTATGGTAGCGTTCGTCTGGATCGTAGCTGTACTCACCGTATGGATTCACACCGAGAGAAAGAACACTGTTGTAGTATTTCTTATCTTCAGACTGATTCAGCACACCGGTAATGATCGAACTGTTGTTCATCTTCGCTGCGCTATCCAAGTTACGTAGGAAAGATGGGATCTCAACTTCGAATGCTGGAATAGCCGCTTCAGGCCAGATGATGATATCCGCTCCCCAGTTTTCTCTGCTTAGGTCGGTGTACTTCATCATGGTTGGCCAGCGATGACTCGGTAGCCATTTACTGTCTTGATCGACGTTGCCTTGTATCAAGACGACTGACGTGGTTTTTTCAGGGTTCGGCGTGACCCAGTCGATGTTGCGAATACCAAAGCCTGCACTAAATACGACGGCGGGAATGAGAGCGATGCTCCAAGCCCGGTTAACAATCGCATAAGTGAATGCAGAGGCTGAAACAATGATCGCTAAAGTTACTAGCTCTACGCCGCCAATCGGTGCAAATGAACCCAATGGCGAATCGATTTGGCTGTAGCCTAACCAAAGCCAAGGGAAGCCCGTCATTACCCAGCCACGCAGCCAATCACAGACTAGCCAGAATGCAGGAGCTGCAAGGAAAAAGCGGCTTAGGTTATTGGCAGGGAAGAATTTATTCAAACCCCAGGTAAATAGCCCTGAATAAACGGCTAGGTAGCCAACAAGCAATGCCATCAAAAATAGGTTGGCTGCCAGTGGCATGCCGCCAAAACCATCAATGCTGACGTATACCCAGCTGATACCTGTGGTGAATTGACCTAAACCCCATGCGTAGCCAATCCAAAGCGCACTTTTAGGAGAGCGGTTGTGGATCAGTAACAGCAACAAAGCTGGGCTGAGAATAGCAAGAGGCCATATAGAGTATGGAGCGAATGAAAGGGTGGTTATAGCGCCAACAAAAACGGCCGCAAGCGGCCGTAATAGGCGATGAATAAAGGTATTAGTCATCTAATTTCTGTCATCTCTTTAGAGAGAAGTTGTTATTCTTCGATAGTCGGAAGAGGCTGTTCGTCAGGAATGGTTACCTGTAGCTGAATCACACGACGGTTATCTGCTGATGTTATTTTGAAATGGTAGTTTTCGATTTCTACAATTTCGCCACGAACCGGCAGGTGGCCGAGTGCTGTCATCACCATACCGCCAACTGTATCCACTTCGTCGTCACTAAAGGCAGTGTTAAACGTATCGTTGAACTCTTCAATAGTGGTTAAAGCTTTTACAGAGAAGGTATGCTTACTCAGCTTACGAATATCTAGCTCTTCTTCATCGTCGAACTCGTCTTCAATTTCACCAACGATTTCTTCGAGGATATCTTCAATGGTTACCAGGCCAGAAACTCCACCAAACTCATCGACAACGATAGACATGTGGTAACGCTCTTCTTGGAACTCCTTAAGCAGGCGATCAACTCGCTTACTTTCAGGAACAACCACGACAGGGCGAATCACTTGTTCGATATCAAATGGAGCACTTTCTGAACCCAAATACTTAAGTAGGTCCTTCGCTAATAGAATGCCTTCAACATGGTCTTTATCTTCACTGATCACTGGGTAGCGAGAGTGTTGAGCATCAGTAATGAGCGCAATCAATGTATCTAGATCATCTGTGCGTTCAACTGTAACCATTTGAGAGCGAGGCAGCATGATATCGCGTACTCGCATCTCTGAAATTTCCATAACACCCTCGAGCATGTCGCGTGTGTCGTGGTCAATTAGGTCATTAATTTCTGAGTCGCGGATTACATCTACGAGCTCTTGGCGATCTTTTACTTCACCTTGAAATAGTTGGCCTAGGCGTTCAAAGAAGGACTTTCTACTCGGACCTTCAGATTTTTTACTTCCCTCAGAAGTGGGGGGGTTACCTTCGTTCATGATTTCTCAAAAAATAACGCTATCAGAAGTGTGATAGCACACGTTACAACTCAGATTCCTGTGAAAATCACAGGTTCGATGAGTTATTGTTTCTCTGCAACCTACTTTACTAGAATCAATTTACTTTTCTAGAATGTAAGGGTCTTCAAACCCCATAGATTGCATGATTTCTGTCTCGAGTGACTCCATCTCTTCAGCTTCATCATCTTCGATATGATCATAACCTAGCAGATGCAGACTGCCATGTACAACCATATGAGCCCAGTGTGCTAGCAGAGGCTTACTTTGCTCTTCTGCTTCTTTTTCGACAACTTGGCGGCAGATAATGAGGTCGCCCAGTAGATCTAACTCGATCCCTGGAGGAGCCTCGAATGGAAAAGACAACACGTTAGTTGGCTTATCTTTGCCACGATATTCATGATTGAGCTGGTGGCTTTCTTGTGTATCAACGATACGAACCGTCAACTCAGCGTTCTCTTGAAACTGAGGAATTGTCTTGTCCAACCAAAGCTGAATATCTTGCTCAGTTGGAAGACCTTGCTCATTTTCGACCGCTAATTGCAGGTCTAGTTCAATAGACATCTATTTATCACCTTGTTCTGCAATTACAGAGCTATTTTGTGTTGCTAATTGTGTCGTAACTACCTGCTGAGCCTCAAGAAGTTTGGCTTCACGCTCTTCACGTTTACGCTTTTCAAACTCTTTGCGCTCTTTCTGGTCTTTTGCTTCCCACTTCTCGTATGCGTTGACGATACGAGCAACTACAGGGTGACGAACGACGTCTTCAGACATGAAGAAGTTAAAGCTAATGTCGTCGACTTCATTGAGCACTTCAGTCGCATGGCGTAAGCCTGATTTTGCACCACGAGGTAAATCGATTTGCGTAATATCACCTGTGATCACAGCGCGTGAGTTAAAACCGATACGGGTTAAGAACATCTTCATCTGTTCTACCGTGGTGTTTTGGCTCTCATCAAGAATGATAAACGCATCATTCAATGTACGACCACGCATGTAAGCCAGTGGCGCAACTTCAATTACGTTACGTTCAATCAGCTTCTCAACTCGCTCAAAGCCAAGCATCTCAAACAGCGCATCGTAAAGTGGACGTAAATATGGGTCTACTTTTTGGCTTAAATCACCCGGTAGGAAACCAAGCTTCTCACCGGCTTCAACAGCAGGGCGCGTCAATAGAATGCGACGAATCTCTTGGCGTTCAAGTGCATCAACTGCTGCAGCAACGGCTAAGTAGGTTTTACCTGTACCTGCTGGCCCAATACCAAAGGTGATGTCATGAGTCACCATGTTCATTAGGTACTGTGCTTGGTTTGGCGTTCGAGGTTTGATGACGCCTTTTTTAGTCTTAATGGTCACTTCTTTGCCGTAGTCAATTTCAGACTCGACGTGTTGCTCCAAAATGCCTGACTCGGTGATCGCCAGATGTATTTGCTCTGGTTCGATATCGATTATGTTGCCTTTAACTGGAGCCGTTTCAACATAGAGGTGTTTGATGATGTCTAAAGCTGCGGCTGTAGTGTGAGGCTTACCGACAATGGTGAAAAAGTTGCTACGGTAATTAATCTCAACGCCCAGACGACGCTCAAGATGCTTGATGTTGTCGTCAAATGGTCCGCATAAACTTGCCAAGCGCTTGTTGTCTGCTGGTTCTAGATTTATCTCTAAGGTAACGATTTTATTGCTCAAATTAGCCTCTCATTTTGTGCCACTCACTCTTAAATAAAACAAAGAGCAAAAAGCCCGATTTAGACCGGGCTTCTGATGGTGATATCCCTATTTCTAAGATGGTCACTTAGTTAGGTAATTTCAAGCTTTGTGTTTGCGCTTTGTGCTCAAACAGTTGTATTGCCTATGGCGTAAATGTCGCTACACCTAGCTCGTCTTCACGTTTTGTTTTTTCCATCATTTCTGCTGGAGTCATAACAACGCGTAGACCCATGTCTTTTTCTGTGCGAACTAGCTCACCACGTAGTGAGTTGGTGTAAACCTCAGTGATCTTCACATCTACGAATTGACCGATTAGGTCTGCAGAACCTTCGAAGTTCACAACACGGCTGTTTTCTGTACGGCCGCGAAGTTCCATTAGGTTCTTTCTTGATGGGCCTTCAACAAGGATACGTTGCTCTGTGCCTAACATTAGACGAGAGAAACGCATAGCTTGTGTGTTTACCGTTTGCTGCAGTTCGTACAGACGATCTTTCTTCTCTTGTGCTGGTACATCACATGGGTAATCTGCCGCTGGCGTACCTGGACGTGGAGAGAAAACAAAGCTGAAGCTCATATCGAAATCAACGTCTTTAATTAGCTTCATTGTATCTTGGAAGTCTTGCTTAGACTCACCAGGGAAACCAACAATAAAGTCAGAGCTGATTTGAATGTCAGGGCGAGCTTTACGCAGTTTACGGATAATAGATTTGTACTCGATAGCCGTATGTGGGCGCTTCATCATCGTAAGAATACGGTCACTACCACTTTGTACTGGTAGGTGAAGGAAGCTCACTAGCTCTGGTGTGTCTTTGTAAACTTCAATGATGTCGTCACCAAACTCAAGCGGGTGGCTTGTTGTGAAACGAATACGGTCGATACCGTCGATAGAAGCAACAAGACGAAGCAGTTCTGCGAATGAACAGATATCGCCTTCGTGTGTTGGACCGCGGTATGCGTTTACGTTTTGACCTAGCAGGTTAACTTCACGTACGCCTTGCTCTGCAAGTTGAGCAACTTCGAAAAGTACATCATCCATTGGACGGCTAACTTCTTCGCCACGTGTGTATGGTACAACGCAGTAAGTACAGTATTTAGAACAACCTTCCATGATAGAAACGAACGCCGTCGCGCCTTCAGCTTTTGGCTCTGGCAGGTTATCGAACTTTTCGATCTCTGGGAAAGAGATATCCATTACTGGCTTTTCGTTAGACAGTGATGATTTAATCATCTCTGGCAAACGGTGTAATGTTTGTGGGCCAAAGATAACGTCTACGTAAGGTGCACGTTGACGAATGTGATCACCTTCTTGAGTCGCTACACAGCCACCCACACCGATCACCACACCTTCTTTTTTATCTTTAAGCGTTTTCCAACGACCAAGCTGGTGGAATACTTTTTCTTGCGCTTTTTCGCGGATAGAACAAGTATTCAATAGTAGTACGTCTGCTTCCTCAGGTACTTCAGTTAGCTCATAGCCATTTGCAGCGTTAAGCAGGTCGGCCATTTTTGATGAATCATATTCATTCATCTGACAGCCCCAAGTTTTAATTAGCAGTTTCTTACTCATTATATGTTCGCTCGATCGTTAGTTTAATTTAAGGGAGCAAATCGCCCATTATTCATCCGCTAGCCCCGTTTGTCATAATTCGGTATTCAATTTTATGACAGGCTCTAGCGGCAAGCGGCGTATTGTACTGGTTTCAAAACCGACTGACTAGTAGTCTGAACAAATCTCTTATGTAGTGGTTTTTATTATCGTTAACGCCATATGCCATAAGGGATAACCCTTTTTTCGAATAAGGTTTTTGGTTACAAGTTAGTTATGAAAAAGTACAATCAAAAACAGTCAAAGAATCAAACTGATAAGTACGAAATATGAACAGTTACGATATTGTAGTAGTCGGTGGCGGCATGGTTGGCGCAGCAACAGCAATCGGTTTTGCAAAGCAAGGTCTGAGTGTTGCGGTGATCGAAGGTTTTGCCCCACAAGCTTTTGATGAATCGCAAGCGATGGACATTCGTGTGTCAGCGATTTCTCAAGCATCGGTCGATTTGCTTGAAGATCTTGGTGCATGGCAAAGTATTGCAGCAATGCGAGTGTGTTCTTATAAACGTTTAGAGACGTGGGAGCACCCAGAGTGTCGTACTCGATTTGATGCTGCCTCACTAGACCTTCCTCGTTTGGGCTATATCGTTGAGAACAGACTCATTCAATTAGGTTTATGGTCTCAATTTGATGCCTACGACAATCTCGAACTGTTATGCCCAGAAAAGCTCGATGTGATTGAGTTTGGTGAAATCAATATCGTAAAGCTTCAATCAGGGGCTGAGTTGTCTGCGAAGTGGGTGGTTGGTGCTGATGGTGCGAATTCAGCCGTTCGCCAACAAGCTGGAATTGGCATCACGGCTTGGGATTATCGACAACACTGTATGCTTATCAATGTAGAAACAGAACAACCTCAGCAAGATATTACTTGGCAGCAATTTCTACCAAGTGGCCCTCGTTCATTTTTGCCTTTGTGTTCTCTAACCTCTGACGGTCAAGAAGTCGGGCTGGGCTCGTTAGTTTGGTATGATTCTCCACTGCGTATTAAGCAACTGTCAGCAATGGCCCCTGAAAAACTACGTAACGAAGTACTTACTCACTTTCCTAAAGAGTTAGGTGATATCAAAGTCTTGAATTCGGGTTCTTTTCCTCTGACACGACGTCATGCTCAATCATACTCGAAGAATAACTGTATTTTGGTCGGAGACTCTGCGCATACCATCAACCCTTTGGCTGGGCAGGGTGTTAACTTAGGCTTCAAAGATGTATCAGTACTGCTGGATGTCACCAAAGAAAAGGGTGAATTGAACCAGTCTGTAGCAAGACGCTATGAAGTGATAAGAAGAGGCGACAATCTAATGATGCAAAGTGGCATGGATTTCTTCTACAAGACATTCAGCAACGACATTGGCCCACTGAAATTTGTACGTAATGCTGCTCTAAAACTAGCTGAAAATTCAGGCCCGATTAAAGCTCAAGTATTGAAATACGCTTTGGGTCTCTAATTGAGCGTTTAAGACTGCTTATGAAAAGAAGGAGAGCGAATGCTCTCCTTTTTTGTATCAGATGACTACTATCGCTGTTGCGTCACACAAACCGGTGCATCGATCTCTAAAGAGTACCCTGTATAAACCAAAGACCCATCTTCATTATCTCGCTTGAATGAGGTGATGTTGTTGGAGTGCTGGTTGGCGGCGATAAGCCATTTCCCATCGTTCGTTATATGGAAGTCTCTTGGGAATTTGCCTTCAGTGTCGTAGCTATCAATGAAAGTCAGCCTTTGAGTCTCAGAGTCGATTTTGAAGCTACTGATCATCGATTGATGTCGACAAGAAACATAGAGAAATTGCTCATCCGGTGATAGTTTTATTGCAGCTGTTGCTTCTCCTTTTTCCATATTTGGAAGTGCGTCGATCTCTTCGACAATACTCCATTTCCCAAGAGTTTTCTCCATCATCAGTATCGTTTCAGAGAGTTCACAGATTACATAGGCTTTATTTTCGTCTTTGTTGAAGACGAGATGACGAGGTCCATTGCCCGCAGGGACTTTAATGGATTGCATTGGTTCGTCTAGAAACTCTTCCTGTTCTTCATCAAAGCAATAGAAATTGATTCGATCAGCGCCAAGGTCGATAGTGACAAATTGTGGTGAGTTTTGTAAGAACAGGCATTGATGGGCGTGTGGGCTAGTTTGTCTCTCTTTGTTTGGCCCGGAACCAACCATCTGGATTGTTTTGAGTCGTTTATCGATGCTGCCGTTGATACTTAAGCTAAAAATATCGAATGTGCCTGATGAGTATTGCGACGTGATAGCAAACTTATTGTGTGGATCTATCGCGACGTGACAAGGGTGATCTCCCGAGATGAGGCTTGTATTGTGTGTTAGCTGTGAATCAACATTAGGTATATGAATGAGCTGGGGCTGTTTTTGCTGGTCCACTTCCGATGCAGTATAGATCCCAGTCTTTGTTACAGTAATAAAAGAGGGGTTAGTACACTCTGTAATGAGTTCTAAAGGTAATAGTTGACCGTTTTCCAAGTCTAACTGAGCCTGATACACGCCTTGGCTTTTACTGGGAGTGTCTGTGTAGCAACCGATCGTTAAAGTGAGATTTTTCATAAGGCGTCATACTCAATTAGAAAGTGGAGCAGACATTGTCTTATAAAAAAGTCATGAAGTGATTAAATAGGGAGAAATACTTGGTGACTTGGCTAGCAGATTTACATATTCCAAATAAAACAAAACCCAGCTAAAAAGCTGGGTTTTGTTCAATAATGGTGCGGTCGGAGAGACTTGAACTCTCACACCTCTCGGCGCCAGAACCTAAATCTGGTGCGTCTACCAATTCCGCCACGACCGCAGCAAATCTTTATAGTCATACTGAATATTGGTGATTCAATAAGACGTTGTATAAATGGTGGCTACTGCGGGATTTGAACCTGCGACCCCATCATTATGAGTGATGTGCTCTAACCAACTGAGCTAAGTAGCCA
>NZ_JBFRLG010000006.1:0-229394 GCF_041469785.1 Vibrio sp. 10N.286.48.F5
TTTTACTTTAATTGGTATAACTTCCTTTTAAAATGGTCCCGAATGAAACTGAAGTACTGCAGTTTTAGGCTGGTGAAGTACTTTGATACAATGGAATGATTAACTCATTTATGTTGATGCAGGGCCTGAACTGCTTGATTGTTTTCGTTGGCAACCGCTGCTTAAGGCGTACCGCCATACTCGATTGCGTTTGGCAACTGCGTCCTCGGTTTGATGCTCCTAGCTATGCCGAGCGATTAGAAAGCTTTGAATGGTGGCATTGGGATGATGAAACACTAGCAGAAATATTGCCACCATTCCAAAAAGATTGCGGTGAGTTTTTGGCTTACTTTGAGCAAGTCTAACCCCAATATATTTTAAGTCTGAAACTAAAAAAGCAGCCTAAGTGGCTGCTTTTTCGTTTAATAACTTTATAGCGGTTTAGCTGGCAAGCCGTTTAGTTCGCTAACTGATTAATTAGAAAGCTTAGCCTCGACTTGCCCAAGTGCGCGTTGGTACATAAACCAAGCACATGTACCGGCAAGCACATTACCCACCATGGCACCCCAGAACAGGCCTTCAATACCAGCAAGCTGCGAACCAATCCACAAGCAAGGCAAGAAGAAGGCGAACAGGCGCAGTGCTGATATCGTTAAGGCAGTATAAGACTTACCAAGCGCATTCGAGATAGAAACCATCAGCATACAGATACCCAACGGCCCTAAACTGATAGGAACGATAAGTAAGTGGTAGTTCAAAATGGTCGAGACTTCGTCTTCGCTGGTCATGAGATTTGCCAACCCGCCAGAGAACATCCAAGTTACCAGTGCGATCACCAATTGGAATCCTAATACAAACATCACGGCAATCTTCACAAGACTACGTATGTTCCCTAGGTTCTTTTCTCCCAACATTCGGCCAATCATAGGTGGCATCGACATAGTCAGAGCAAGCACTGCAACAATCGAAAAGAACTCAAAACGTGAACCTAGCGCCCAAGCTGCAACGGCTGCTGTGCCGTAGCCTGCAAGCAGTTTGGTGGCGAGCATCGAAGAGACTGGTGGCAGTAGCTGACTGATCATCGCAGGCCCCATGATGTTTCCTATAGAACGAATACTCTTGCCGATATCAAGATCGTGCCAGTCGAATGTCATCCAATGCTTCTTAGTTACCTTAGGAGCAACGATAAAGATACCCGCACCGAACGCCAAGATGGTCGCAATCGCGGCTCCGTTGATGCCCATGTCGAGCGTGAATATGAAAATCGGGTCCAATATCAAGTTGATGATGCTGGTCGCGATCATCATCGAACCGGGCAGCATGGTATTACCATTGGCACGACACACACTGTAGAAAAAGTAGAGCAGTGCGCCTGTCCAAGAGCTTACCAGCCAATAGATCCAGTAATAATCAATGATCGGCAGTACCGTCGGTGGTGCATCGAGGAGTTGTAAAATAGGACCACGCAACAGATAGATGATGACCGAGAACAGCGCGACACTCACACTGCCCATCGCAACGACTAATCCGCCGAGCTGTTTGGCATAGCGTATCTCGTTAGCCCCAATAGCTCTCGCGATCACAGCCGTTGTCGCGATGCCTAGTCCGACTTGAATCCCGATAATGATCATTTGAATTGGTAGCGTGAAGCCTTGAACCGCGAGCGGCAGTACGCCTAACTGGCCAATAAAAGCACTGTCTACAAGTTGGAAGCTCATCAGGGAGAGCACCCCAAACAGCATTGGCCATGTCATTGTATAGAGTTGTCGGCCAAGAGAAGGCGAGGGAGTTGCGGTCGTAGAATTCATAACACTCTTATCAGTCTTGAAGGTAGGTTTGTCGTAGTGACAATCCACTCAATGAAGAATTGCGTAAAGGATAACGTAACGTTAGCTCGATACCAATAAATGTCATTAAATCTATCGATATTACCTTTGCACAGTTTCATCGGTATGTGAGCATTGTGCAATGCAACTTTATGCGTTCGCTTATTGAAATTTAAGGTGTCGTATCTTGTTTCTGAGTTTTATATTAGCGGATTGGGTCTAAAGGTTTTCCATTCGACTATTTCTAATGTTTCGCTTTATCCCGATAACTTGGTGGCGTGACTCCAACCCAACCTTTGAATGCACGATTGAAATTACTCAAGTCGCTGTAACCCACTTGCCAACTGATGTCTTGAACAGAAAGGTTGGTCTCTTCAAGTAGCTGTTTTGCTTTAGCTTCCCGAACTTGTTCTTTGGCTTGTTTAAAGAGAATGTTTTTGCTCTTCAGGTTTCTCTGCAGCGTTCGTTTTGTCATGCCGAGCATGGTCGCAAACCACTCAATATTGAACCAAGGTAGAGTCGCATAGGTGTCTATTAATATCTCGACAGCGTGATGCCAATCTTGGGTACTATTTCGTTCTGAAATGGCACGATAATCATCGGGCAGCGGAATCGAGAACGCACCGTATTGCTCTTCAAACTGAATATCAGAATCAAAGAAATGCTTAGGTAATTTACGTGCGCTGTTGTGCTTAGAGACCAACTTGGCGTGTGATGGTTGCCAGTGACTGTCAATGAACTTACGGCATAGGCTAATCACGGTCAGGGCGCGAAACCATTCTGCTTGTTCAAAACCTGAGGTCGATGGGTGATAGCAACTTCGATGACACAGCCACCACAATCCATCGCTTTTTTCCGTCCATATGGTGACGTGATTACTTAAGGTCGATATTTCAGTAATCAAGCAGCGTACCGCTTGCTCGAGAGAAGTGCATTGTTCAATTTTTCGGTCTAGCTCAGGTGACAATTGCTCTAGAGAGGCCTTACGTCCAACCTCAATCCCTATCGAATAGCCAAACTTACGCTCAAGGCCATGAATGAAGCGAATCACGTCTTGTGTAGGAAGCCATTGATTGGATTGTGTCAGTTCAATGGGTAAACCGCACGCAACGGCGACGGTGCGCCAATCCAGTCTATGTTTGTCACAATACTGAATATATGGAGCAATGTTACTGGTCGAAGTGAGCAGTATGCTGGTGGTGTTCGATGATGCTTTCATTGTTTTGTGCCTACCATTAAATGTCATCAAGTGACCTAATTAAGTGTAGCGCATCTCCCTATACTTTTCCTAACCCAAACAGGAGAACAATTATGAAACTTAAACACATTGCCGTTCTAGTATCGTTAGCGACCCCATCATCATTTGCTCTTGCAGCAAACCCAGTTGAAGAAGCTCTGAAAGTTGAAGGTGCTCAAGTTACCTTGACCGTGAAAGAGGCGAGCACAGCATTTACCCCAAGTTTTACTGACTCAGCTCGTGAGTTATTCAATAACTTTCATTGGCAGATGGGCGGCGACCACAGCGTTTACTACAACATGCACATGAGTGAGTTTCTACCAACGGCACTGGCGGCTCCAAACGAAGAGTACAAGCCTTTAGTCAAAAATATCGACCCACGACTCGCTGCACTGAAAGTTGATACTGAAAGCAAAGGTCAGTTGACAATGGATGAGTACTTGGCGGATGAACAGTTCCGTACCCAAGGCTTTATGTTGATTCACAAAGGGGAGATCGTTTACGAAGCTTACCCAGGTATGAAGCCGACAGATACGCACGTTTGGGCATCTACAGCAAAAACGACGGTTGGCACAGTGATCGCAATGTTAGTGGAAGAGGGCAAAGTCGACCCTGAAAAAGAGATCGCTGAGTATGTTTCTGAATTGAAAGGAACGAACTGGGATGGCATCACAGTACACCAAGTTCTGAACATGTCGACCGCGCTAGACAATGAAGAGACATTAGAGTCTATCTTGAACCCAGACTCTGATGTGGTGCGTTTCTTTGCGGCATCGTTTAACTCACCTCGTGCAAAAACGGGTGAAATGGAAACTTGGATGGAAGTGGCTCAAGGTGCACAGAAACTGGAAGGTGAAAAAGCCGGTGACCATTTCCGTTACGCATCTATCAACACCATGGTGCTGACTAAGTTAGTTGAAAACGTTGAGAACAAAACTTGGACTCAAGTATTCGAAGATCGTGTTTGGTCAAAAGTGCACGCACGTCAACCAATGCAATTCAACTTGACGCCAGATGGCATGGCGATCGCGGTTGGCTTGGTTTCATCAACGGTAGAAGACATGGCTCGCTGGGGAACACTATTTACACCTAGCTGGAAAGCGGTGGCTGATGAGCCAGTGGTGTCACAAGCTGTGATTGATCGTATCCGCAACGGCGGTGATCCAAAAGCATTCGTAGGTACTAGCAAAGAGAGCAGTTCACTGCACGCATACAACGAAAAAGCAGACTACAACGCATACCAATTTGATTTCATTTTCAATGACGGTGCAATGTCGAAAAGTGGCAACCTAGGCCAATTTATTTACATCGATCCTGCACGTGACTTTGTGGGTGTGATGTTCTCAACCAACCCATACCACTCAGGTTTTGGTGAGAATAAAGGCCCTGCACTAATGCGTTCGGCAGCAAAACTACTTGCTGACAAGTAATCTATTTATTACCTAACAGGATGTTCCAGGCTTCAAGGAGGAAGCAAACGACTTTCGAGAGATATAATGAAAAAGTTTGCTCTATTAATCCCGTTGAGTTTAGGTCTAGCCCTTCCTGCACATGCCGATTCAGATTCCGAACGTGTTATCGATCCTGCTGATGTCACTAAAGTTTATACTCAAGCTGCATTGATGCTGAATGGTAGTTCAGATATCCAATTTCAAGGGCAAGTTTCTGGCGGTTTAGAAAACGGTCAGCAGTTTGCCCTACTGGCCGAAGGGACGTTTGTCGATGAAAGCAACACAGCGCTTCGCGATCCAGACAAATTCGGTACAGAGTACAGCAACTCTAGAATTCAGTACTTCCACGTCTTTGAAACAGGGACGAAAGCTACGCCTAAAGTGGGTCTTTCATTAGATTATATTAATACGCGCAACAGTATTAAAAATGACTTATTGTCGGTTGGCGGTGTTGTTGCGATTAATCCAGCTTATACCGGTGGATTCCTGGTATTTCCAAGAGCAGGACTGATGACTGGTAGTATGGAGATCCCTGGCGTCACTTCATCTAAAGATGATTTAACGGGATACTCGCTTGGTTTGATTACCGCGAAGCATCTCGGTGACTCTGGCGCTTATGTGTCTTTGGTTCCTGAGTGGCAAGATCTTTCTGGTGATGATATCGACATGCAAAACTTCTCATTTAAAACATCGTTAAATGTGCCGATGAACACTGCAAGAACTTGGTGGTTGAATACGCGCTATGACATTACCAAAGCGGATGTTGATGTGAAAGGTGTGCCAATGCCGAATGGTTGGCAAACCGAAGCTTGGGTTGGTGTGAGATACTACTTCTAGCGCTCTAGCCAGCTAATTTGGAAAGAACCTAAAAAAGCCAGTCAACGTGACTGGCTTTTGTCGTTAAGGTACCGCGTGAAGCGTTACTTATTTACTTATTTACTTATTTATTAGCAACGTTACCTAGCTTCAACCACGTATCGATAACCGTATCCGGGTTTAGTGAAACAGAGCTGATGCCTTGCTCCATTAACCACTCTGCTAGGTCGTCATGGTCAGATGGGCCTTGGCCACAAATACCCACGTATTTACCCGCTTTGGTTGCCGCATCGATCGCCATTTTCAGCATTGCTTTCACGGCTGGGTTACGCTCATCGAAGAGGTGTGCCACATCGCCTGAATCTCGGTCGAGGCCAAGTGTCAGTTGCGTCATGTCGTTTGAGCCGATAGAGAAGCCATCGAAGTACTTCAAGAACTCATCAGCCAAGATTGCGTTCGATGGTAGCTCACACATCATGATCACTTTCAGACCTTGGTCGCCACGGCGAAGGTCGAATTTAGCCAGAATGTCGATAACCGATGCCGCTTCGCTTGGAGTACGAACGAATGGGATCATGATTTCAACGTTCTTAAGGCCCATTTCGTTGCGAACGCGTTTGATCGCTTGAGTTTCTAGCTCGAAACAGTCTTCGAATACTGGTGAGATGTAACGAGATGCACCACGGAAGCCCAGCATTGGGTTCTCTTCATGCGGTTCAAACGTTTTACCGCCGACTAGGTTGCTGTACTCGTTCGACTTAAAGTCAGACATACGTACGATCACACGCTTAGGCCAGAATGCAGAAGCGATAGTCGCGATGCCTTCTGTTAATTTGCTTACGTAGAAATCGATAGGATCTTTGTAGCCACGAATACGTTCGTTGATTTCCGCTTTTAGCTCATCCGTTTGTGCATCGAAGTTAAGCAGCGCTTTAGGGTGAATACCGATCATCTTGTTGATGATGAATTCTAGACGAGCAAGGCCAACACCTTCGTTCGGGATTTGTGCAAAGTCGAAGGCACGATCTGGGTTACCCACGTTCATCATTACTTTGGTTGGTAGCATTGGTAGCTCATCAACCTCAGAACGTTTGATTTCAAAATCGAGTTCGCCGTTGTAAACGTAGCCTGTTTCGCCTTCTGAACATGACACTGTCACGGTATCGCCATCGTTTAGGCTGCTTGTTGCTGTACCACAACCAACAATCGCTGGGATACCAAGCTCGCGAGCAATGATCGCAGCGTGACAAGTACGGCCACCACGGTTAGTCACAATCGCAGACGCTTTCTTCATCACAGGTTCCCAGTCTGGGTCTGTCATGTCAGTTACCAGCACGTCGCCTTCTTGAACCAGTGACATTTGGTCTAGAGAATCAACCAAGCGAACAGGGCCAGAGCCGATACGCTGACCGATAGCGCGGCCTTCAACCAAGACATCCGCCTTATTGTTTAGCTCGTAACGCTCGATAACGTTTTGATCGCTTTGAGAACATACGGTTTCTGGGCGAGCCTGAACGATGTAAAGCTTGCCGTCGATGCCATCTTTCGCCCACTCAATGTCCATTGGACGTTGGTAGTGCTTCTCGATGATCATCGCTTGTTTTGCTAGCTCTTTGATCTCTTCATCGTTGAGTGAGAACTCGTTACGCTCTTGAGTGTCGGTGTCGATGATATCGACTTGCTTGCCGATTTCTTGATTGGTCGAGTAGATCATCTTGATCAACTTAGAACCAAACGTCTTTTTAACGATTGGGTAGTGACCCGCTTCTAACATTGGCTTGTGAACGTAGAATTCGTCTGGGTTCACTGCGCCCTGTACAACCATTTCACCCAAGCCCCAAGAAGAGGTGATGAATACCACTTGGTCGAAGCCAGACTCAGTATCAAGCGTGAACATCACACCTGAAGAGGCTTTGTCTGAGCGAACCATGCGCTGGATACCCGCAGACAATGAAATGCCACGGTGGTCAAAGCCTTGGTGTACACGGTAAGAGATAGCGCGGTCGTTAAACAGTGACGCGTAAACGTGCTTGGTTGCTTCGAGTACCGCGTCGATGCCTTTCACGTTAAGGAAGGTTTCTTGCTGGCCTGCGAATGAAGCATCTGGAAGGTCTTCTGCGGTTGCAGATGAACGCACAGCTACAGACAATTCTTCGTTGTCTTCGATTAGCTCGCGGTAGTTATCACGGATGTCTTGCTCTAGTGATTCTGGGAAGGGTGCGTCTAGAACCCATTGTCGAATCGTTGCACCTGTCTTACGCAGTGCGTCAACGTCTTCAACATCAAGTTCATCAAGTAGTTGGTGGATGCGCTCATCAAGACCTTTGTAGTCAAGAAAGTCGTTAAACGCATAAGAGGTGGTAGCAAAACCATTAGGTACAGAAACACCAGCATTGGACAGGTTAGAAACCATCTCGCCCAGTGAGGCGTTCTTACCGCCGACTTTGTCGACATCTTCCATGGATAGGCCATTGAACCATAGGGTATTATTTTGCATTTATTTCTCCAGAAACATAGCAAGCATTGTAGGGATTTAAAGGCAAACGATTACGTGTCAGTTTAAAAAAATGTAAATTATTTTCTAAAGCTGTGGGGGACGTAATAGTCAGCAGGGTTTTATTATCTATATTATGGTTACCATCCTACTCAAAATAATTTTAAACATTAAATAAAAAATGCAAATTGATATTCAAAGTCGTGATGTATTCTATGTTTCTGATGGAACGGCCATAACATGTGAGACTTTAGGGCATGTTGTTCTAGGTCAATTCCCTTTTAAAGCCAATGAAAAAACCTTTCCGTTTGTGGAAAGTGAGGACAAACTTTCTGATTTATTAAAAGAGATTGAAATTTCGTATCGTGATACCGGATTAGAACCGCTAGTGTTCTTTTCGATTGTGATACCTGATATCAAAACCAAATTGCTAGAAGCGCCCGCGCACTGTTATGACGTGTTAGAGAGCATCGTGCAGAAAGTACAGGATGACATTCAGATGGCGCCTGTTCCTAAGTTGCAGCGCTCACGTAGTGTAAACAAGGACTCGGTGAAGTATTTCGACCGTATTGCTGCGATTGAGTACACGCTCGCGCATGATGATGGCATCACGCTAAAAGGGCTGGAAGAAGCCGACATCATCTTGTTGGGTGTTTCTCGAAGTGGCAAAACACCAACAAGTTTGTATATGGCGATGCAGTTTGGCTTACGCGTAGCAAACTACCCATTTATCCACGATGACTTGGCACGCTTAAAGCTGTTGCCAGAGTTTGAGATTTACCGACATAAGCTGTTTGGTTTGACCATTGATGCAGAAAGGCTCACTGAAATTCGTGAGAACCGCTTAGCAGGCAGCGAATACGCCAGTGACTCACAATGTTTGTATGAATTGCAAACGGTAGAGGCGATGTTCCGTCGAGAAGCGATACCTTACATCAACACCTCTTCACTATCGGTTGAAGAAATTTCGACACGAATCTTGGAGCGAACAGGTTTGAGAAGGCGTCTGCTGTAAGACAAAGCCTTAGAGAAATAGAATGGCCAGATAAAAGAAAATCGAAGCTCGCAGTTTACACCTGAGAGCTTCGATTTTTTGTTTGTGCTCGTTGTAGTCGCTTGCGAGTCAGAGCTTGTTTTCTTAATCGAGATAGCTTTCTAGCGAAGTAAAGACAGCTTTAGCGTTTCACTTTTCTTTTCTAACCAGCGTTCAAGTGCTGGTGGCCATGTGATGCTTGGTTCTACGCAAAAGCCACGAAGCATCGAGAAATACACCGCTTGATCGACTAGAGGCAGTGATGACTCACCATTCTCTAGATCCAGTAAGAGTTCGGCATCTTTCAGTAATGGGTTAATCAGTTGAACGAACTGAGGCGTCTTTTCTAACAGTTCTTCAAAGTTAAAACCTTCGGTCTCTTTACTGGCACGCCAAGCTTCTTTGGCTCCAGCAGAGCGATATTCAGCCAAGTCGAGGTTCCACCAACGTGGGCGTCCAATCTGTTGAGTAAGAGGGAATGCGCGAGTTTGGAACACAGTCACTTGCTCAGATGGCACACGCTGCTCATCGCTTGATTTCAAGTCCATGAAGTACGCGATGATATCTAGGCTCTCTGCCATGATAGAGCCATCGTCTTTTTGTAAGACGGGCACCATCTTTTTACCGATCAGATCGATAAGGGTTTGGGCATCATCATAATCGACAGAAACAAGCTCAATGTTCAAGCCTAGCGATTGAGCAATGTAGGAGACTCTTGCACAGAAAGGGCAGTGGCCGTAAATGTAAAGCTTCATAGCTTCCCTCATTCGGGTCTTTCTTAGTATAAGATGATGCTAATGTACCAGAAACTTTCGCAGACAATAAGCCTTTGTTAACAAGAACTATTCACTGCGATTAAGTGCTCGGGGATATCAAGAGAACGATGGGAATAAGCACTTAGTGTAGAAACTCGTTGCCTAATTCTATTGTCAGTTGAGTGCGGTTTTATTGTAACGAGTAAGCGAATGAGAAAGCTAGTGGGTAAATTACAGGCATAAAAAAGGCTCTGGCTGCTTACTCTAATGCAGAAGAGTGAAGTCAGCCAAAGCCTCAATTTTGTTACCTTTAGTAGAGTGACTACTAAAAGGGCAGAGTGGTTAAACTATGCTTTTTTAAGATCTTGCGCTGGGTAAGTAAGCGTCATTGCGCCTTCTACCGTTGTAACGTGAACGTAGCCGCCACCAGCACTTAGGCCAGTTACTACCATTTCACCTAGTTCAACACCTTTTGTTGCTACAACGCGATCATCAACTGAAAACACTTTACACACCTTCAATAAATTAAATAAATACGATAGATATCGAACGCGGATTTAAACAGATGGGACCTCAATCAACTAATCCGGTTATTTGTCGTAAAGATTAAATTCAGTTATGTATAAATAATTATGTATTAAAAATCAGTTTGTTAACTTACGCTGTGACGTTATTTATCCGCTGGATACACTACACCAACTTGTTGGCGCATCTCTGTAATTAACTTCGCAACCGTTAAAGCGCGCAGTTGGGCCTGCGCTTGTGTTGCGTTGTCGCCAGCAATGCAGCTAGCAAAGGCCTGCGCTTCGTAACTCATGGAGTTTTCGCTTTGTGCTTGAGTAAGGTTTTCTACCGTGCCATCGCGGTAGCGGATCTTAACGTCAGTACATTCAGCGATGTGATCGATGATGATCGCCCCTAATTCACCTTGGATCTCGCTTGGCGCATAAGAGTCGCTGACTTTGGAGTGCGCAAGGGTCACATCAAACTCAGGGTATTGGAAGATCGCACAGCCATGAGCATCGACACCTGAATCAAGTAGCTTTGCAGAAGCCTGTGCGTTTTCAGGTTTGCCAAATAGCGCGACTGTCGCGGCAACACAGTAAAAGCCAATATCGACCAATGAGCCGTTAGAAAAAGCTGGGTTGAAGGTATTTGGGTTCTCGCCGTTTAGGTATTTTTGGTAGCGCGATGAATACTGGCAGTAGTTGATGTGTGCTTTATGTACCTTGCCAATCTTTTCTAACCCAAGTTGAACTTGCTTAAAGTTCGGTAGGAATTGAGATTTATACGCCTCAAACAGCACCACACCGTTTTTCTCAGCGACTTCGAACATGCGTGTTGCTTCATCAATATTTGATGCAACCGGCTTTTCACAGATAACATGCTTGCCGTGTTCCATCATGAAGATAGATTGCTCGCAATGCAGTGAGTTAGGGGAAGCGATGTACACGGCTTCTACAGTGTTGTCATTGGCCAATGCGTCGAGTGAGTCATACGTGGTTTCAACGTCAAATTCTTGGGCGAACTGTGCCGCGCTGTCTAGATTTCGAGAGTAAACCGCAGCAAGTTGCATCGATTGAGATTCGTGCGCAGCTTGAACAAACTTTTGTGTAATCCAATTGGTTCCAATTACAGCAAACTTAATCATATAGGTATCCAGTCGTTAGTCGTCGTTAGTATATTGATTCTGCAGAGATAGTAGCACTCAACGGCTGGCAATGTGCCTGAGATTTACGGAACAATTTCCCTAAACATAGTGCCTAATATTAATGTTCAGCCTTCACAGAGCGTCTGAGTTGACCAGTGTAACGGTGCACAACTAAGCCATTTTTGCTAAGGTGTTATTGAATTCAAACAAGGTGATGATATGCAAATCCGGACGGCCAAGGTAACTGATATTAACGCGATCTTAGCGCTCTCTGAGCAGATAAACCGTCAACATCATCTTGGTGCGCCTATGGTATTTGCACCAGCGTCACAAGGCTTGGCCGACAGTGAAGAGTATTGGTTAGGTTTGATGCTTGACCCACTTGGCGCTTTCTTGGTTGCAGTAGACGACAAGCAAGTCGTTGGCTTTTTAGCGGGTAAGGTAACGCAGAACAAAGGCGTCAGTTTTATTCAGCCGCACAAGGTGGCAAGGGTCAATACGATTGTGGTGAACGATCAGGTTCAGAGCAAAGGTGCTGGTCGAGCGTTAATGAAGTCTTTTAATCAATGGGCGCAGGCGAGAGGAGCGATAGAACTTAGGTTGGAGGTAATGGAGTTTAACCAACAAGCTCAGGGTTTCTATGAGTCGTTAGGAATGGAAACTCAGTCACGAACCATGTCCATGCGTTTTGAGGAGATCTAAAGGTGCGTCTGTTTCTGCCTTTATCACTGTGTTTACTGTTTGTGGCTTCGAACGCGAATGCTGAGCAAGTCGTGGTCGAGAAAATAGTCTCTGACGCGACCGCTATCGAAACCATCGTATTCGAGTCTGCACCGGCTCATTCTCAACGTGTCTCAACGTCTTCATCTAACTCAACCTCTTCCACGAGCTCAAACTCCGAGCATGTGATTATTGTGGATGATGTTCTTAACAGTAGCCCTGATGAAAAGGTAGCTCAGCTTTCTCAAGGGTCATCAAAACGTCCACCTCAAAGTTCCTCTCGACAGTTTTACAACGTACCGGATAGCGCATCTGAGATAGATTCGCTGTCGCAAGTGGTTACGTTAGTTAAAGTCGATAAATCGAAACGTAGGATGTATCTGCTAAAAGGTGAAGAGGTGATTCAGGAGTTTCGTATTGCGCTAGGCAAACAACCGAAAGGGCATAAACGCTTTGAAGGGGACAACCGAACGCCGGAAGGGGAATACCAGCTCGATTATGTGATGGAAGAGTCAGACTTTTATCGTTCAGTACACATTAACTACCCGCAACCTTCGGATATGCAATGGGCGGAGCAAAATGATGTAGACCCTGGAGGGAACATCAAAATCCATGGCATCAAAAACGGCGAGCGTCGTTCGCCGAGCTTTATTCAAAGCTTTGATTGGACGGATGGCTGTATCGCGTTAACCAATCAAGATATGGATGAGTTTCTCCAACTTGTAAAAATGGGTACCCCTATCCATATTGAATGGTAGTCATAGGTACCCAGTTTTCTTAATCATTTTCCGCAGTCAATTAGCGCAATCAATTCGCGAAACCAATTCGTAAAAGCAACTTCCAAACTTAACCGCTAAAGCCAGTTACAGTATGACTCGACCTGCACTGAATATTGCAATCACAATCAGCAATGCAATGGTGACTGGCTTGAACTTCGCTCCACCAAATCTCTCGAACAGTTTAGAACCCACATAACCGCCAAGCATGCTGCTTGGTAAGAGTGCGAGAGTCAGCCAGACCACATCACGGTCGACTAACCCAGCGATAGATGCCGAAACAAATGCAGTGGAATCTGCCAATACAAAGAAGGCAATCAGGCCTGCTCTAGCAATGTGCGGAGCGACTGGGCTTGCCAATGCATGAGTGCCAATTGGAGGCCCTGACATCGAAGCCGCGCCGTTCATTACACCCGCAAGGCTTCCTAGAATATAGGGAGTAAATCTAGGTTCGCTTTTGTACTGGAAACCTTTGTAGATCATAAGTGCAGACGCAAAAATGAAGGCACTGATGATCAAGATGATCGTGTCTTGGCTAACGGATTTAAGCAGAAGTAAGCCGACTGGTGTGAAGGCAAAACAAGGGATAAATATCTTTAAAACCCAGCGCCAATTTACGTGATGTTTAACCTTAGGCAGTAATTGAACATTGCCTAGGAGATCGATCAACATGAAGACGGGAACCAGTTCGATAACAGGCTCGAATAACGCACTTAATGGCAATGCCACTAAGGTGAAACCGAAACCTGAGAAGCCACGAACAATAGCGGCGAAAATGAAGATTGCACCCAAAATTGGGAAGGTTGGACTAAAAATGAGATCCATAAATTAAGTAACCAATGAAGCTGTCTAAATAGAGCGAGCTAATGAAACCAAGTGAGTAGCGGAATGTACTCCTACTCACTTGTGTTTGCTACCTAATTTTAAGGTTTCCCGAGAGTTAATTTTAAAGTCTCTCGGGGTTGTTTTTGCAGTATTCGCTTGGTCAATTTATAGAGGTAAATTGATTCGGAAGATCAGTGAATACGGCATCTACTTTTGAGATGAATTTGAAGTGAGAGGGATCGTTTACTGTGTAGCACCAAGTTTGAATATTTGCTTCACTGAGTGTATCAAGATCGCTCTGATTCACATGCTCGTAGTTCATGTGACAGCTGAACGCTTTAACCTCGTCAATCAACATCAAGTCGGCTTGAGTCAGCTGCTCTGTGATCACACCTACGCGGTATCTCGGCAGGTGAAGAGCCATTTCAGAAACCACTTGATGGCTGAAACTTGAAAGCAGCACTCTGTCGGTGTCTAGATTTGAACGAATCAACTCGGTATGCAGCAAATCAACGACATGAGGCGCTTGATGTCGACTGTCGACTTTGATCTCTAAGTTCACGCTGAGATCATGCTGCTCAACAAGCGCGAGCAACTCTTCCAACGTCAATATTCTTTCACCAGCGAACTGCTCAGACTTCCAACTGCCAAAATCGAGCTGACGCAGCTCAGCAAGGGTGTGTTCATCAACTCGACCCTTGCCATCGCTGCAGCGCTCAAGGGTGTGGTCGTGACAAACCACAAGTTGATCATCCTGAGTTGGCTGAATATCTACTTCAATCCATTTCAAGCCGAGTTTAGCGGCTTGTTCAATGCTTGCTTTGGTATTTTCTGGGTGAGTACCTGCTACACCCCGATGACCTACGATGATAGACGACATAATTAATCCTTCTTAAAGACGCACCGTAAAAACGCATTAAATATCAGTGTACTCGATTAAGCGAGAGCCGTCGTTATGCTTGTCGTCTCTTCGCGTGACTCTTGTGAAGTAAAGTTATTCGGCTGAATACGCTTCCCACGACTGTCAAAAATATGCAGGTTGGATTTATCGATGCTTAGCCCGAGAGGGACGGCTTGGCACAGCGTCGTTTCGGGTGTCACTGCAATAAAGGGTTGTTCGTTCACAAGGCCATGAACCAATTGATTTGGCCCTAAAGGCTCAACCACACTGATGCGTAATTCAAGTGGCAGCGCGTTCATGACTAAATCGGCACAAACCTCAGAGTGTTCTGGGCGAATACCAAGTGTGATGGCTGTATTTTTTACGTGGGCGAATTCGGGCAAGTACATTTGTTGGTCGCCAATCTCAAGGTAGCCGTCGTCGAGTGTTGCTGGTAAGAAATTCATCGCTGGGCTGCCAATGAAGCTTGCCACAAAGGTACTGGCTGGCTGGTGGTAGACCTCTCTTGGTGTCCCGACTTGCTCTATTTGACCGTTGTTGAGTACCACAATTCTGTCAGCCAGTGTCATGGCTTCAACTTGATCATGAGTGACGTAAACACTGGTCACGCCAAGCTCGCGTTGCAGCTTTTTGATTTCTAATCTCATGTGGGCACGCAGTGAGGCATCTAGGTTAGACAAAGGTTCGTCAAACAAGAACAGCTGTGGGTCGCGAACGATCGCTCGCCCCATAGCAACACGTTGACGTTGACCACCAGAAAGTTTGGCTGGCTTGCGGTCTAGATATTCTTCGATCTTCAGTGTTTTGGCGACTTTCTCAATTTTATCTTCAATAAGGTGCTGACTGACACCTCGGTTCTTTAAGCCATAAGCGAGGTTCTTATACACCGTCATGTGAGGGTAGAGCGCGTAATTCTGGAAGACCATCGCGATATCACGCAGGGCAGGTTTCTCTGTATCAACCCGACGACCACCTATATGTATCTCACCGCCAGAGATGCTTTCTAAACCCGCAATGGAACGCAAGATAGAAGACTTACCACAACCAGAAGGCCCCACTAAAACAAGGAACTCACCCTCATCGATATCAAGAGAGACTCCTTTGACGGCTTGATGGCCGTTTTCGTACGTCTTGACCAAGTTTTTGATGCCTAACATGGTAGGTGCTTTGTGCGTATGGTTGTGAGTGGCTTGGGTGTGCCCTAACGTTTGTTTTAACTTTGGCATCGGTGTGTCCTCTGTATTTTTGTGGATAGCTTGGTGAGAAGGCAGGTGAGACATCTTGTACTCAGCGAGTGATTGAATGCGGTTATCGTTCATTTGATTTTTGTCGTTATTATTTTTCACTTTCTACTAGCCCTTTTACAAACCAACGCTGAAATACAACCACCACTAAAACGGGTGGCAACATAGCTAAAATCACCATGGCAAAAACATAGTCGTAGCGCGGTAAACTGGTTTCATTGATGTTGTTGAGTACTTGTTTGATGCCCATCACGATGGTGTTGTAGCCTTCGTCCGTGGTCATCATGATTGGCCACAGATATTGGTTCCAACCCACCACAAACATGATGATGAAGATTGCGGCAATCATGGTTTTAGACAGTGGCAATAAGATGTCGACAAAGAATCGAAATGGACCTGCGTTATCTAGCTGAGCGGCTTCTAACAATTCATCGGGGATGGTTTTGAAGAACTGCCTAAAAAAGAACGTCGCGGTGGCTGAGGCGATCAAAGGCAGAATTAAACCTGTGTAGCTATTAAGAAGCCCAAGCCCAGCGACAACCTCATAGGAAGGGATAATGCGCACTTCTAATGGCAGCAAAAGCGTCACGAAGATCAACCAGAACCAAGCTGTAGCATAAGGCAGTCTGAAGTAGACCAAAGCATACGCAGCCATCATCGAAATGATGATCTTACCGATCGCAAAACCTAGCCCCATGATCATCGAGTTGGCGATCATTTTGCTGGCGGTGACTTCGCCACTGAAGCCCATGCTTTTGTTCCAAGCTTCGCTATAAATGGCCGTAAAGTTATCGCCTGGTACCCATTGCAGGCCTTCGCTGACAATGGTGTTCGGGTTATGCGTCGAGCTGGCGAAGATTAGCCAGATAGGGACCAACATGAACAGCATCCCAGCAATTAGAATTAGGTGGTCATAGACCTTATTACTTTTCATAAATAACTCCTGTCGCGTTAAATCCTAGCGGGGATGGGCTAGTAATGGACACGCTTTTCAACAACGCGAAACTGGATAAATGTAAGAGTGAGGACCAGCAGTAACAGCACAACAGATTGTGCGGAGCTGCCGCCTAAATCTGCGCCAACAAAACCATCTCGATACACCTTGTACACCAACGACGTTGTGCCGCCCCCCGGGCCTCCATTGGTCATGGTGTCGATTACGCCAAAGGTTTCAAAGAACGAGTAGGTGAGGTTGATGACCAGTAGGAAAAATCCAGTTGGCGCGAGTAGTGGGAAAGTGATGGTCCAGAAACGTTTCGAGTCACTGATACAATCCAGCATCGCTGCTTCTTTTACGGCGTAAGAGATCGATTGAAGCCCAGCCAGAAAGTAGATGAAATTCACCGAAACCTGTTTCCAAACCGAAACCAAAATCAGAGCAAACGTGGCATCTAAAGGGTCGGTTTGGAAGCTAAAGTCCCAGCCTATAACCGCAAATATCTCGGTAAACACGCCAATGTGTGGGTTAAACAAGAAAGCACCGATTACGCCTGCAATCGCAGGAGCAACCGCGTAAACCCAAGTAAGAGTGACCTTGTAAGCGCCTTGTCCGTGAATGATGTTGTCGGCTTTAACCGCGAGCAGCAGCGCTAAGGCAAGCGATAAGAAAGAGACCACGATTGCGAACATTAATGTGAAGCCAATCGAGTTCAGATACTCGCTCGATTCGAATAGCATCTGATAGTTTTCGAACCACACGAAGATGGAAGAGGTGCCCCAAGGGTCTTCTAGCATGAAGGACAGGTAAACTGCCTTTGCCGCTGGGTAGATAAAGAAAACCGCAATGATGAGTATCTGAGGCGCCAAAAATAGGTAAGGCAGCGGAGAGTGAAAGAATTGCTGACGTCGTTCCACAGGGTAATCCCCAAAAATTAGTGACTGTTATCACTGTTAGTTACGGTGAGCACTAGCGCTATAGCAAAGGAATGCATCCAGTTGAGTTGTAGTTTTTGGAGCAAGAAATGGCGCTAGTGAAGAATCTCCTCACACCTTGCCATTACGTTTTTAATGACGCAGTGACAAGTGGTGAGGAGCAATGAACGGCTTTGGTTTATTAAGCCTTTAGCTCAGTAATCTGCTTTGGTTAAAAAGCCAAATTAGTTCATCGTACGAGCGAAGCGTTTCAGCAGTTTGCTGCTCTCATCTTCGACTTTATCTAGGCTGTTCTCGACGCTAGAGCGGTCAGCGAAGATATTGTCGAATTCACGATGCATCACTTCACGAATTTGAGGGTAGTAACCTAAGCGGTAACCTTTAGTCCATTCGCCCGATTTTAGGCTTAGCTGCTTAACGCCCACTTCTGCATCTGGTTGTTCGTTGTAGTAGCCAGACTCTTTCGCTAGCTCATAGGCAGCCGTTGTTACAGGTACATAACCAGTGGTTTTGTGCCAGTAGACTTGAGTTTCAGGCTTCGTCAGGTAATCAAAGAACGCTGCGACACCTTTGTCTTGTTGTTGGTCATGGCCATTGAGTGCAAACAGAGCTGCGCCGCCAATGAAGGTTAAGCCTGCGTCTGGGTTAACCGATTTCCAGTATGGAAGGTATGTGGTGCCGAGTTCGAAAGGTACGCGGTTACGTAAGCCACCGAATGAGCCTGAAGAACCCATCCACATTGCCACTTCTTGGCGCTCGAAAGGGGTTTGGTTTGCATCCCAGTCGCTGCCGTAATACTTGTAGTAACCGAGATCTGACCACTCTTTCATCTTGCTAACGTGCATCATCATGTCTTTGGTGTTGAACATGATCTTAGTGGACAAGCCATCGTAGCCGTTGTTTTGATCTGCGACCGGCAGGTTGTGGCGAGACTTAAAGTTCTCAAACATGATCCACGGCGTCAGAGATTGAGAAAACGCGATGTGTCCTTCTGCCTTCAGCTTCTTAGCAACGACTTCTAGTTCTTCATAAGTTTTAGGCGCGTCTGCACCCACTTCCGCGAGAAGATCTTTGTTGTAGTAAAGAACCGGTGTCGAACTGTTGAAAGGCATACCAACCATCTTGCCTTGGTTGTCGGCATAGAAGTTACGAACGCCCGCTAGGTAATCGTTTGAATTAAAGTTGTAGCCCGACTCAACCAGAATATCCTGTACCGGTTTCGCGACGCCTTTCGCGTTCATGATGGTTGCTGCGCCTGCATCGAAGACTTGCAGAATATTAGGTGCTTCACCTGCTCGGTATGCCGCGATACCGGCTGTTAAGGTCTCTGTATATGAACCCTTGTAGATTGGCGTGATCTGGTAATCATCTTGTGACGCATTAAAGTCGGTCGCAATTTTGTTTACTGTTTCTCCAAGCTGGCCGCCCATTGCGTGCCACCAAGTGACTTGAGTCGTTGCGAACGCTGGCATTGCCGCTGTCGCAGAAAGAACGCCTGCCAAAATTAGCTTATTCATCTTAGTTTCCTTTTGGATGAAATCGATGTCGAGGTATTGGATTAGAGTGTTAACGAGACGGTAGGGGTGTCGTTTGAAGCTATCTTGAACAGGGCGTATTTCACTTAAGTGGCTAAACCGTTTCACTGATATGAAAGATTCATTTCGATTTGGTTTAAGAGAAAAGTTATTGATGATTTTGATATTTATTACGTGCGGTTTTTGAGAGGTTTGTTGTTGAATGCTTGCTTAATATTTGTTCAATAAAAAAGCCTCTCGAAGGAGAGGCTTTGAATAAGCTAGAGCTTGTTATAATCGGCTTTGTTCTAGTGTGCGATATCGAGTTGGTTGTCTTTCACGCCGTTAATACGGAACCAACCTGCAATACTGAATCGCTCTGTGTTTGTCGGCAGTACCTCGTGTGGGAACTGTTCAGATAAGAACACAAATAAGCGGCCTGACTTTGGTGGAATGGTCGCGATGTGGTTGTCTTTTAGGTCGTAAACCACAAGTTCACCAGCGTCTTCTTCTGTCCACTCATCATTCATATAGAACACAGTGGTCAGGCGGCGGTTTTCATTGCCCTTGAAACAGTCTAAGTGCTTCTGGTAGAAGTCGCCTTTTTCGTATTTAGCAAAGTGCGCTTCGTACTCGAACAGACCCAAAAAGAACGCTTGGTTTGCCGCTAAACGAATTTGTTCCATTTTGTCTAGGAACAGAGATGCTGGCTGACCCATATCGCGGCGCACCCATTGAATCTTGTCACTACGAATGGTCGACTCTCGCGTTACTTCATCGTTACGGCCAATCCTAGCCTTTTTCCAGTTCTCTGGAATGCAATCCCTCAATGCCACCACTTCTTCTTGAGTTAAGAAGTCATCCCAAACGAAATAACCTTGGGTAGAAAGAGCATCGATTAGTTGGTTCATGTATAGCACTCAGACAATAAATTAGAGGCGCATATATAGTCCTAATAACTTAGGTCAACAAATCACGTATTTTGTCGTCACGATAAAAGAGCGGAAGAGCATGGTACTTTGATGTGATTTTATAGTTAACAAATTTGTTACAAATAAATGTGAGTTTGCTATGGTGTAGGTCTGACCAGTTGAATTATCACAAGGAGTGGGTTTGCAGCTGCATACCATTAAAGGTTACATCCAAGACATGTATCTCGTAGAGTACCCAGATAGGTTGCTGTTACTTGATGGTGCGTGCCGTGCGGATATTCCTCATCTTAGGGCTTTCATTGAAGATGAGCTTGGCCGTGAATTTAGCGACCTACACACTGTAGTTGTGACGCACATGCATCCCGATCATGCAGGCGCTGCGCATACGCTCAGAAAGCTGACGAACTGTAACTTGGTGGCAGCAAACAGAGACAAGGATTGGTATCACGGCATCGATGGCATTTTGATGCACCTGACCGACTTAGCGCTTGCTAGGTGGATGGCGAACCGCTTAGGCAAGCCTAAAGCAAACCTATGGTATTCAAGAAAGTTAAAGCCGGATTACAAGCTGTCTGATGGGGATAGCATTCCGGGATTTGATGATTGGTTGGTTCTAGAAACCCCGGGCCATACCGACCGTGATCTTTCTGTCTATTGCCCATCACACAGCGTGGCTTATGTAGCCGATTTAATGGTCGAGGTTAAGAAGAAGCTGATTCCGCCATTTCCTATCTTTCACCCTAATAAGTATCGAGCGTCTGTATCGCGTATTTACGACATGCAGCTTGATACCTTGCTGGTGGCACATGGCGGGCGAGTCGATTTCAGTCAGAAGGCTTTTGAACATCTGCTGATGAGTGCCCCAAGAAGGCCTGTTACACATTGGCGAGTGACGAAAATCAAAACCAAGAAATTACTGTTATCGATTTGGCGATTTGGTTTTCAATCTCATGGTAAATCGAAGAAATAGATCAGAAGTCTGAATGCAAAGTCGTGTATTCAGAGCTGAAAGTAGAAATAGAAAAATAGATAGCAATAAGGCCAGTCATGAGACTGGCCTTATATCGTTGTGAGTAGCTTTAGTTATAACCTGTGGAGCGGTTACGATGACTCGGATTAGTGAGTCAGCAGGAATTCACCCGCAGGGTCAACAATCACTTTGTCACTCATGCCTTGACGTCCAAGCAACATCATGTAAGTCATGTCTTGACGGTTGCTTAGCGTGATATCGATCGGCCATTGTTGGCCACCGATTCTTAGCATGGTTTCAATCACGCAACGGTGTTCAACTTCGCCGTTAGATGATTTAATTTTCTTACTTGTTTTCAGTTTCGCCTTGCAGCGCACCGTCTCTTCTAGGTGATAAACGTCTGGGTGAAGGTCGAACTCTACGAATTTCTCACCATTTGATTTAACACATAGTAGATTGTCTACGTGTAGAGAAGAGGTTTTAGCCCCTGTATCAACACGTGTATGTAGTCCAGTTATCCCTAACTCTGGTAAGCAAAGTGCTTCGGTATTCCCTATGATCATTTTATTGTTCATTTTCTTTCCAATCATGAGTTATCGGTATTCAATCAGCCCTTGCCACGAGTACGGTTAGCGTTTGGTCTTGCATTCTTCTCGATGAATTCGAAAATCATGTCTGCTACATCTTTACCCGTTGCTTTCTCGATGCCTTCTAGGCCTGGAGAAGAGTTTACTTCCATTATTACTGGGCCGTTCTTAGATTGTAGGATATCTACACCACATAGGTTTAATCCCATGATTTTCGCTGCATTGATTGCTGTTGCGCGCTCTTCTTTGGTTAGTTTAACCAGCTGAGCAGTGCCGCCACGGTGCAGGTTAGAGCGGAATTCACCTTCACCAGCTTGACGCTTCATTGCAGCAATTACTTTGTTGCCAACAACAAAACAACGGATGTCTGCGCCATTTGCTTCTTCAATGAACTCTTGAACCAAGATGTTCGCTTTTAGGCCCATGAACGCTTCGATAACGCTTTCTGCTGCTTTGTTTGTTTCTGCTAGTACAACGCCGATACCTTGAGTGCCTTCAAGAAGCTTGATCACAAGTGGCGCGCCGCCTACGTTTTTGATCAGGTCTTGAATCTTGTCTGGGCGGCTAGCGAAACCTGTTTTTGGTAAGCCAATACCTTTACGAGACAACAGTTGTAGTGAGCGCAGTTTGTCGCGAGAGCGACTGATTGCTACTGACTCATTGATACAAAAAGTGCCCATCATTTCAAATTGGCGAACAACCGCAGTTCCGTAAAAGGTAATGGAAGCGCCAATACGTGGAATAACAGCATCGTATTGAGGTAGCTCTTCACCCATGTAGCGAATCTTCGGATTGTTACTCGCGATATCTATATCACAGTGCAACGTGTCGATAACATCGACCTGATGACCACGTGCTTCTCCAGCCTGCTTTAGACGAGCGGTAGAGTATAGATTTTCGTTGCGAGAAAGAATTGCGATACGCATGGCGTTTCCTTAGTTAATACCTGATTGGTAACTGCAAATAAATTAGTTGTTAGCTGAGCTTTCAGTTTTTTCTGAGGCTCCTTGCTTGCTTCGGGGCGAACCTTAAGGCTTTTCGTTCAACTAAGAAAACGAATTAAATTTGTCGAGTCGACAACGGAAATTTATCGATTGTGTGAGCTATTGGTACAGCAGGCTTGAGAGGGGAATTGGAATGGAAAAGCGAGTTGAGACCTAACTCATATTGGGGGTAGGAGCATATTAGGTTGTACCCAACTCGCGTTTACTCGGTGCTAAAAAGTGTACTAATAACGCCAGTTACATAGATCTAAAAGTGTTCGTAGTGCTTCTCTTTCGAGCTTACTGCAGGTGCTTTTTAGCTTGTTAAGATAGTATTTTCTTATGGTCATTACTCTCTCTGGTTAGGCTTTATTTACAACCTATGGTTTGTTGCTGACCCGTTCATTATGGATAATTAAGAGGAACTAAAAAACAGATGGTATTTTTATTGGTTGTTCCTGTTTTGGTCGCATTACACTACTTTTTGATGAATGTGTTTTATAATGAGCTTAATTAGGAAGAGCTATCTTTAAAAGGTTCACTATTTGTCTGATCTAAACATGATGCGTTACTACACGCGGCTAGAATCGTTCGAGCCAAACATTTCTCATTCAGTCACCCTAGCCGAAGTAGCGGATATGCTGTTTACAAGCTTGCGTCACGCTCGAACTTTACTTGGTAAGATGCATCAAGCTGAATGGGTGGTGTGGGAGCCAAAAGTTGGCAGGAATCAACGCTCTAACTTAACACTGCGTTTTAGCAATTCAGAGTTGGCGCAGCATGTTGCAATTAAACTGATAGAGCAGGGCAAGTACGAAAAAGCACTTTCCATATTGGATAATGACCGCGCTGTGTTTGGTTCTTTACTGCAAGAAACTTCCGGCGCGACCATGCGTGAAGGGCTGCTGCACGTTCAATTAACCTATAAGCGTAAGTTTGAGGATTTGTTTCCGCACCATATACACCGCAGTAGCGAACGATTTTTGATCAGACAGGTGTTTAGCTGCCTAGTGACGTGTAATGGTAAAGGTGAGTTAAAGCCTGAACTAGCTCACCATTGGGAATATGACACTGAGCAACTGGTTTGGACTTTCTATCTGCGCCCGGGACTTACTTTCCATGACGGGCAACCTGTGGATGCTAAGCAATTAGTTTCGATGTTTTCTGCGTTGCAAACCTTACCTTTCTATCAGACAGAGCTAGCCCATGTCGCTTCAGTTTACAGTGAGCAGCCATTGAGGATCAGCTTTCAACTCACCAAAGCAGATACCGGCTTTGCTGGTTTACTTGCTGGCGTTAAATATTCGATTCAACCCGCAGCGCAAGTCACCCGTGAACCGTCGCCATTAAGTACCGTGTCCCATGCTGTTATTGGAACCGGCCCATTTAAAGTGGTTGATGCCAACAACGAACGAATCAAGCTCGCCGCATTTGAGCATTATTATGGTTGTCGCTCGTTAACCGATGAGGTGACCATCTGGCAGTTTGAGGAATCAATGACGGGCACTGCTCGTTTCGATGATAGCCAAATGCACGTATCGCCTTATGAAGATTCTTCTTGCTTCCATCAATTAGGGAAAAGCGATGCGGACCTTGTTTCAGCAGACACAGACGGCCTTCGTAGCCGAGTCGAGGATGGATGCTTGTTTATCCTGTTCAATCAGAACTCAGCGGCTAGCCCACTAAGTAATGAGCAGCGCAAATACCTTTCACAACTGACCAACCCACAAGCGATTTTGTCTCAGCTGGAACACAACAAGGGTTTGTTTAGTGTCTCTTTAGCTCAAAATATACTGCCAAGTTGGCAGAAATTGTATCGAACGCCTTCGAAAGAGGCACAACTGCCGAAAAAGATGAGTATAGCGGTTTACGATTATTATGCGTTGTATCGATGTGCGATTTGCGTATCTGACATACTCAAACGATATGGTGTGGAAGTTGAGGTGAACACCTACAGTTTTCGAGAATTGGATCAGTTATCTCAGAGTGGCGAGTTAAAGGAGGACTTGGTGCTGTGTAACTTGAACCTCGATGACAATGCTCCGTCTTCGCTGTTCTCGTGGATGATGAACGATCCTGTTTTGCACTCTGCTTTAGGAGAGATGAACAGCGATTGGCTCAAGCAGCGCTTGGATAGTCATAAAGCATCCGTGGAACTGCCTAATTACTTGGCAGAGCTAGAACCTATCGCGTCTACTCTGATCTCAGATTATTGGTTAGTGCCTATGTTCCATCACTTACAGACCGTTCGTTTCCAAGGGATTCTTAAAAACGTAGCCATCACCAACTGGGGATGGCCAGATTTCAAGAATGTATGGTCTGCTGATTAACCTTTCTGACTAGCTGAATAACTAAGTTAACTCGTTGCCAAAGTTGGTTTTTCCAAAATCGACTTTGACACGCTTACGTCTAGATAAATTAAAAATTACACTCTGTGGTTTACTTTTTGGTTTTGGTATGTAAACTAGTCAGTGTAGTTTTTGAGTTGGGTCTTTCCCAACGGTTGAAGAGATACCAATGAAAAAATATCTATTACCGATTTTAGGAGTACTTGCCGTGGTCGCTATCGTAAGCACAGGTTCACAATCAAATGACAATCTAGATAAGCTTCCAAAGAAGTTTGCTAACAGTGAGTTAGAGTACAAATCGGGCATGTCTGATATTTTTTCAATCTTGAAAGCGTATGTAACCGTGGAAAGGAATGAGCCAGTGCCGCGCACAGCATTGCCTTTGATTCCAATGACAGCTAAGCAATTGATCGAAGAGCAAGATGATGTTGCTTATCGCTTGGGTCATTCCAGTGTGATGATGAAGCTGGATGGCAAGTTAGTGATGACTGACCCTGTGTTCAGTGATCGAGCATCACCAGTGCAATGGATGGGGCCAAAGCGCTTTCACCCAACCCCAATCTCACTGCAAGATCTACCTGACATCGATGTGGTAGTGATCAGCCATGATCACTACGACCATTTAGACAAAGGTGCCGTGAAGGTATTAGCCGACAAAGTAGGGACGTTCTTAGTGCCATTAAGAGTGGGCGCACTGTTGGAAAAGTGGGGCGTGGATAAAGAGAAGATCATCGAATTAAATTGGTGGGAATCGGCAACGGCCTCAGACATTGAGTTCACGTTAACGCCGACACAGCATTTCTCTGGACGTGGCTTGCTTGATCGTGACCAAACACTGTGGGGTAGCTGGGTTATTAACGCTTCAGACAAGAAAGTCTTCTTTAGCGGTGATTCTGGTTACTTCAGCGGCTTTAAAGAGATTGGTGAGCGCTATGGGCCGTTTGATTTAACCATGGTTGAAACGGGCGCGTATAATTCTCTTTGGGCGGATATTCATATGTTCCCAGAGCAGAGTGTTCAGGCGCACATTGATCTGCAAGGTAAGGTGATGATGCCAATCCACAACAGTACCTTCGACCTTTCTATGCACGATTGGCAAGATCCAATGGAACAAGCTCTGGCGATTAGCAAAGAGCGAGATGTGCAAATGGTAAGCCCGGTGATGGGTGAACGTTTGGTGATTTCAGAGCCGGTACCTGTTCAGGCATGGTGGAAACTGGCATCGAATTAGAGTTGTCATCCAAATAGACATAGCTAAACCACTAAGCTGTACAACCCAACTTATACACAAAACGCCACCGATCTTACGATTCGGTGGCGTTTTTTCGTTTTATTTTTAAGATCAGCTTTCTAAGTTCTGCGCCATTTTCTTCGCAATTTTTCTGAATTGTTCTAATTCGTCTTCGGCCATGCCTTTGGTCATTCTCTTCAGCATGTCTCGATCGATATCCGAGACCTTACTCATGATCTCTTGACCCTTATCAGTCAGAACCAATAACTGGCTGCGCTTGTCTTCCGGGTTCGGAGACTTTTTCACAAGTTCCTGATTGATCAAGGCATTAATAAGCCGAGTGACCTGTGCTTTATCACGATCTAGGAAGTGTGCGATATCGACAGCGGTACATGGAGACTTCTTAGTAATGATCTTCATGACACGAATGTTCATAGGTGCGATCTCTGAGTCTAAGCTCTCAATCTGTTCGCTCATTTGACGTTTCAAAGAGTGCACTAGACGAAAGATTGATTCTAGCGATGTGTTATCAGACATAAACGATCCTTAGAAATATAGTTGACATTATCAACTACTTTATTTATAGTTGACATTATCAACTTAATTGTTCGTAAATTCAAGACAGGAAATAGATATGACGATTCAAGCAACTCTAACGCCAACTCTTCCTGAGCAAAAAGGCACACCGGTTTTATACAAAGTTTTGGTCATGATGAGCTTAATGCTGACGATTGGCGGCAGTTTAACGGCTGTGATGACTTACATGAATGTCGGATTCGGCGAGGAATTTATTGGCAACTGGCTTTCTTCGTTAGCCCTTGTTGTCGTGATCATGATGCCAATGGGCACGGTGATGATGGCTTTAGTCACCAAAGCCGTTGCTAGAGTGTTCACAACTTATAGCGAGAAAGTTCGCAACCTGATCGTAGGACTGATCATGGCATTCATAATGGAGTCCATGATGGCATTTGTAACAGCGGCAAATAACATTGGATTTTCGGATACATCGGCGTTTACCAGTGGATGGTTTAATGGATTTATTGCCGCGCTTCCTGTTGGCCTTACGATCATGGTCGTAATGTCGATGACGGTTAAACCTAAGCTCGAACGATTCATGAAGAGCTAACCAAAACACTTTTTAAGCATTTTAGGAGGTCCAAATGAAAGCATTCACAGGCAAACACAATAACTACCGTATCACTATCGAAGAAGTGAACATCAAAGAAGATCGTGAACTTCAAACCATGCAGTTTGAAATTGAAGACAGAGAAGATATGTTCGCGATTGTTGAGAAGATCAAACATGACAGCGGCTTAGATGAGCAATCAGCAGCGCGACTAGGAGTGAGCATTCGCTTGTTAGGCCCATTGATGATGCAAGATAGAAAACACCCTCTGTTTGTTGATTTTATGCCTCACTTCAGAAACTTCATGCAGAATTTGAAGAATACGTTGAAAGGGCAGTAAAGCCTAACCATCAGCAACACATCGAAAAGCCAGTAACGAACTTACTGGCTTTTTTACATTTAAATCAAAATAGTTTCAGTTGTTTGCGTCTAGAATATGCGAAAATTGATGGCTGAATTTTCGGTGTAGCACCGTTGTTGAATTGTCTATTCAAGCTTTAAGAAATCCGATATTATACTGGTCATAAAACTAAAGGTGGTATTATATGACAAATGTATTTAAACAAGCAGCCGAAGAACTGTTGAGTCGTCGTGTTGCTGGCACCAAAGCACCAAGATTGGACGAACAGTACCGTCCGAATAACTTGGAAGATGCGCTAAAGATCCAATCTTCAATGATCGATTTGAAAAGCGATAAAGTCGGCGGTTGGAAGTGCTTACTTCCTCTGGCTGAAGACAAGTTTGTTGTTGCGCCAATCTTCTCGGGCAGCGTTCAACAAGGCGAAGTTTGTGAACTGTTTGCTGACAACGGCGTAGTACGCGTTGAGCCTGAAATCGCATTTACGCTTGCTAAGAGCCTGCCTGCAAGCCAAGAAGGCTACAGCGAAGAGCAAATCAACGAAGCGATTGGTTCTTGCCACATGGCACTTGAGTTAATGCAGTCTCGTTTTGCGGATGACAGCGGCGCTGAGTTCTATGAAAAGCTGGCCGATGGCCTAGTAAACCAAGGTCTATTTATTGGCTCTGAGATTGATCGCGAAAAAGCGTTCACTTCTGCAGAGATCAGTATTGAAGTGACTCAAGGCGAGCAAGTTCAAGCATTCGACGGTAAGCACCCGAATACACTGCCACCAAGCCCAATTTACTGGCTGATTAACTACATGACACGTCGTGGTGTTGATTTCCAAGCGGGTGAAGCCATTATCACGGGCTCTTACTGCGGTATCGTGGAAATGGAATTCGATAAACCAACGACCTTCCACTACGAAGGCATTGGTGAATACCAAGTAACGTTCAAGCAGAAACGCTAACTTCTAGCGGCGCACTATCTGTTATCGAAAGGCTGTTTACTGATGAGTAAATAGCCTTTTTTATTACGTGATGCTTAATAGGGTTCTTATTACTTTGCATTAAATTAGGCGTTTAGACGTCTAGACGTTGACAAGTTCTAAGTGTGACATTAGTCTGCTCACCTTCCTGTTCTATTGTGTTGTCGTTCCATGTCCAATTCAAAAAATTCTAACGCGGTAATTGCCCCTTCTGCAGTGGCGCTTATCCCTCTGATCGTTTTCCTTGCGCTGTTTATTGGCGTGGGTACATACCTGTCGCTACAAGGCGTCGATTTTGCTTTCTATCAGCTTCCAGCTCCGGTTGCGGCTCTGCCTGCCGTGATGTTAGCGTTGCTATTGAGCAAAGATAAATTGAACCGTGCGATCGAGCAGTTCTTAGGTGGTGTGGGTCACAAAGACATTATTGCAATGTGTATGATCTACCTATTGGCGGGTGCTTTTGCTGCTGTGGCTAAAGCTTCTGGTGGCGTGGACGCGACGGTAAATCTTGGTCTATCTGCTATCCCAACGAGCATGATCCTACCGGGCATCTTCCTTATTTCGGCGTTCATTGCGACGGCAATGGGTACTTCTATGGGTACTATCGCTGCGGTTGCTCCTGTTGCACTAGGCATTGCTGACTCAGCTGGCATGAGTATTCCTCTAACCGCTGGCGTAGTGCTAAGTGGCGCTATGTTTGGTGACAACCTTTCTATCATCTCTGATACCACGATTGCCGCGACACGCTCGCAAGGCTGTGAGATGAGAGATAAGTTTAAAGAGAACATCCGCATTGCACTTCCTGCTGCACTTATCGCGATTGTTATCTTTGCTTTCAACAGCACGGCAACTCAGGTTCCTGAAACAGGTCCAATCGAGTGGCTAAAAGTCCTTCCGTACATCACTATCTTGATTCTTGCGGTATCGGGCATGAATGTCTTTGTCGTGTTGGCGATTGGTATCTTGCTGGCGGGTGGCGTGAGCCTAGGTTCTGTTGAGAACTACGGTATGACTGATTACGCTCAAGATATCTATGCAGGCTTCGGCAACATGCAGGAGATTTTCTTATTGTCGATGCTAATTGGCGGTTTGAGTGAGCTAATGCGTCGTCAAGGTGGATTGGCGTTCCTGACTAACTTAGTAAGTGGTGTGATTCGTGCGTTTGGCTCTTCACACTCTAAGCAAGCGAATGGTCGTGCGAGTGAGCTAGGCATTGCTGGCTTGGTATCTATGGTGAACCTATGTACTGCAAACAACACGGTAGCGATTATTGTGTCTGGTAGTGTGGCTCGTCAATTGGCGGAAGAGAACAATGTGTCTCCACGTCGTTCTGCAAGCTTGTTGGATATCTTCTCTTGTGTGATTCAAGGCGTGTTGCCTTACGGTGCGCAGGTATTGCTGTTAGGTTCGGTATTTAACCTATCGCCTTTGGATATTGTAGCTAACTCTTACTACTGTTTTGCTCTTGCAATCGTGGCTGTGGTTGCTGTGTTTATTAAACACCCAGCACGTCAAGTGGCTAACGCTTAGTAGTAATTGACCAAACTGAGTGATCACTGATTTTGATAAGAAGGCTCCTTAATAGGAGCTTTTTTGTGCGTGAAACTCATGGCTTGAAAATTCAATGTACGTCTTCAAATACAAGAAAACCGCCTATGTAGACGGTTTCTAATTTCGTTATAGCGGTTTTCAAGTTTATTGTAGTGTGAATGACAATTAGGCTTGAGAGCTTTAATTCAGCTTATTAGTCACGAACTCTTTGTTTCTGACCATTAGCCACATCAGGCCGCCTAGCGTACCGATGGATAATTGGATAAAGCCTAGGTTTTCAATCAGTGACTCTGGGCGGATTGAAACTAATACCATGCCAAGCGAGCCACAAATCATGCTGAAGAACTGTATCAGTGCGACGGCAGAGCCCGTGTCATGATCTTGTTGATTCAACATCAAGTTGGTCCCCGGTACTCGCATGATGATCGCCATTAATGTCGCTGGTGCAGCGATGAACATGAAGAACCAAGGGGACAGGTCGCCAATGGTTAGGGTGAAGATTCCCGCAAGCGCTAATAAAGCAAAACATCCTGAGATGACCTTTTGAACCGGCATTCGGTAGGACAACTTCATGTAAATTGTTGGACCAAATGAGGCGCACAGTGCATTGAATGCGAACGCGTAACTAAACTGTTGTTCGGTCAATCCAAAGTGATCGATGTAGATATAAGAACCCGCCGCAAGAAAGCCCATCAACGCCATCGGTATGATAGAGAAAATGACCAGCAGCTTGACGAACGAGCGGTTTTTCATGACCACGCCCATTCTTCCCCATGATCGGAATATAGAACCTTGGTATTTGTTTTCGAGTGTTTCTCGGTAGCAGCAAGCTAATACTGACGCAAATGCACCAAAAATGGCGAGCGTGACAAACATCATTCGCCAAGAAGCAATTTTCAGTAGAAAGGCACCAAATACAGGCGCAACCATTGGCGCGATGATCACCAGTGACATGATAGTCGCCATGATCTTTTCACGTTCTCGGCCGTCATAAAGATCTTTGACAATGGCGGTAGCGATAACGGTGATAGCACTGCCAGCAAAGGCTTGGAATACACGAGCACTAATCAACTGTTCGATGCTATTGGTCATCGCGCACAATATGCTCGCGACCATATAGCTCGCTAATCCAATTAATAGGATCGGCTTACGACCAAATTTTTCGCTGAGCGGCCCCCAGAACAAAAGACCGATGGCGTAAGTAACGAAGTAGCTGCTCAGGGTTAGGTTGACCATTGATCGGTCAGTATTAAACACCTCGACCATCTGCGGAAGCGCAGGTAAGTAAAGGTCGATGGTCAATGGAGGGAAAGCACTTATTATGACGAGAAAAAATAGCATACCGGTCTTTCCCAGTACTGGTTGTGGTCTCTTCAAGGTCGCTCTCCGTTGTCCAAGGTAGGTTTCTAATTGATGTGATATTGATATACAGAAGGTTAAGGCACGTCAGACAAGAAGGATAGAGTTGTTCAAGAATATGGTGAAAGTATCGATGAACTTATCTCTATGAGTCCGAATCTACGAAGTCGGTCTGTATACTGAATTGTATTACAAAACATTATTACTTTTATAGCTAACGAGTTCAATCAGTTAGTAGCAGTGTAGCTTGTAATCGCCAGCGACACATTGTAATGATTATCGAGTTGGCTTGTTATCTTTTCTTTGGGCGCTTTTCGACTAAACCGTTACGCTCTAAACCGCGTCTAACACTGCTGCATAGCTTACCAAAGCGGCGCAGTTCCTCGAAGTTGGGGCCTTGGCCAATGGAAATACTGTGCTCCCAATACATTAACTCACTGTCGACCATCTCTAGTAGTTTCTTAGAGCAACCCGAGCAATTTCCTTTTGGACCACAGATAAACGTCTCTGACTCGTAAAGTGGGAGTTCGTTTTTAACTTCTTCAATTAAGTTAAGCATTGCCGAGTTTAAGTCTGGCTTTTTGGATGTAAGTGGCTTCAAGCTCGGTGCTTGAGTCGCAATTAATGGGGAAGTCAGTTTGTTAGGTTGTAAATTCAAAGCAGCTGATGACATATCAAAGGCCTCAAGGAGAGAAGAAGGTGGGCATGCTACTCTTCACAACAAAGTGAATCTTGATGTAGTGCAATAAGCGTGGATATATACCCAAAAGAGGTAGGAGCCACAAGCGGTTGTGACTCCTTATCAAAGCTCGGTACTAATGAGAGATTTTAGAATTCGGCGTCGAACTGGAATTCCATCCACTCTTTGGTGACTGGGTGGTGCAGCGCAAGTCTTTCTGCGTGTAAGTGCAATCGGTCGGCTTTATTGCCATACAAGCCGTCACCGACGATAGGCATGTTAAGGCCTTCTTGGTGTGAACAGTGAACACGCAACTGGTGTGTACGCCCTGTTTTAGGATGCAGGTAAACCTTAGTGGTTTGCCCGTTTCGCTCAATCACTTCCCATTTGGTTTCTGCTGGCTTGCCGTGTTCGAAGCAAACAATCTGACGAGGGCGGTCATACAAGTCGCCACGCAATGGCAGTCGAATATAGCCTTCATCTTGGTCTAGCACACCTTCAATCATTGCGACATATCGCTTCTCAACTTCACGAGTAATGAACTGCTTCTGTAAGCTTTTGTTCGCACGTCGTGTTAAAGCAAATATCAGAATGCCAGAGGTCGCCATATCCAAACGGTGGATAACAAATGGCCCTTCAACATCTTGGTGCATTTCTTGAACACGAGTGTAAGCTGAATCTTTGATGGTTTTACCCGGTACGGATAGAAAACCTGCTGGTTTGTGTACCACAACGATGTGATCGTCTTGGAACAGGATATCGAGGTCTTTGCCTTCAGCTGGGTTTTCTAGCAATGGGTTGGGATCGACTTCTAAGCCTTTCATCATGTGACCTAAAATCGGTACACACTTACTTTGGCAAGACGCGTAGTATTTCTTGTGTTTACGGATTTCCGATTTCGGTGATCGACCCCACCAAAATTCGGCCAGTGCCAATGGTGTGTAACCGTTTAAATACGCGTATTGCAAAAGCTTGGGTGCGGCACACTCGCCAGAACCTGCTGGTGGTATCTTGTTTGGCGTGTCTTCAAAGATTTGGTTCAGATCCTCAATGTTTCCTTCCGCATTCTGGAAAGCGTATTGTGAAAACAGTTTGTGCTGAAGCTGATGAGAAAGGAGTGCTCTTTGCTCTTTGAGTTCAGCTAATTGATTAGTGAACACATCAACTTTGATTTGTAACTCGTTTAGGATCTGTTCCCAGTTGAGCTTTAGGTACTTCTGCTGGTTCTTGTCAGCAACACTGGCCTTGTTAAGCTCATTATTCAGTTGTTCGAAGGCTTGTTCATCAAGGTTTTTTTTACCTTGTTCGCGTTGTTCTTTACGTGTTTTTCGGCCTTCTATAATCAACAAACGTTGCGCTTCGATCTCCTGTTCTGCCTGTGTTTTCTGTTGTGCTAACTGTTCACACAATTCAAGGTATTCAGCGTTTGCTTGCAGCGCTTTAAATTTCGCATTTACAGCCATCATGTCGGCTGTGTCTTGATGGAAAAAGCTATCGCTGCTTAACATGTCGAATACGGGCGGCACAAAGTGAGGCAGTAGGTTTTGGTCTGCGATTTTTCCAGAGAAAGCAGAGAAGTAACCCAATTCACCTTCTGGGCTTTTCACCAGTAACACACCAAACATTTTGCCGCGACCAGCGTCAGAATCTAGTCCGAAGTCATGCTGCCAGTCGGTTTGTGTTTCTAGATATCGTTGAAGCTGATGAGAGGCTATTTCACACAGTGGGTGCGGTTCGTAGTAGAACGGGAATGTGAAACGCTCAGGCAACGAATATGACTCGATCGGCTGTTGAAAACGAGTGAAGCAATGCTCAGGAGTATGGCTGTTTTCTGAGTCGTGCGTTGGTTTTGATGAGTGCATAGTCGTATTAATACTTATATCGTGGTGATAAATGGTTGTGAGTCTACTGTGTATGTTTAAAGGCTTTAAACACAGTACAAGGCGGCGATTCTACTCTTTATCGAAATACGCCTCAAATAAGAAATGGTTCTATTACAGGATAGCTAAGCGAGATGGTTAACACTGAACCCATGAGTTATGGCTTGAATGCCATTAATTGATGAGTAACTTCTCGTTTTTAATCATAGAAGACAATTTAACAAACCAAGGGTGGTAGCCTTGCCGCCCTCTTATTAAAACTAAGGTAACGTTATGATTCCACTCAATACTTCGATTGTTTCCGGTGTCGCTATTTCAGAGAGCGACGGACAAATGAAAATGCTATTAATGAAGCGTGTTAAAGGTGAGTTTTGGTGTCACGTCGCAGGCTCGATTGAAGCGGGTGAAACAGGCTGGCAGGCTATCGTGCGCGAGTTTGAAGAAGAGGCCCAAATTAAAGTGGAAGCTTTGTATAACGCGCAGTTTCTGGAGCAGTTTTATGAGGCGCACGTGAATGTGATTCAGCTAATCCCTGTGTTTGCGGTGCTATGCCCACCCAACCAAGCGATTGAACTGAATGACGAACACACCGAGTACCGCTGGTGTAATTTAGAAGAAGCAAAAGCGTTAGCGCCGTTCCCCAACCAACATGCCGTCTACGATCATATTTGGTCGTATTTTGTCGATAAGCCAGTCAATCCGCTTTATCGAGTGAAATTGAACTAATACTGGCTGTTTAAGATCTAGGACTTACCAAGGTAAGGGGTTAAAAAGGCGCTCACTTGTTCTTGGCATAGTCCTACATCCACTTTCACTCCGTGTGATTCAAGTATCGCCACACCACGACCATTATTGCGAGGGTCTGGGTCTAGCATCGCCATTACTACGTGTTTTACACCTGCTTTAACCAATGTATTGGCACAAGCGGGTGTTCTGCCAACAAATGAACATGGCTCTAAAGTTACGTAAGCGGTAACGCCTTCCATTTCTCCGCCCGTTTCGCTGTCATAGCTATTCAGTGCTTCAACCTCGGCGTGGTTTCCACCGACCTTTTGCGTATATCCAACAGACACCACCTTATCGTTCTTCACCAAAATACAACCCACAGGCGGGTTTGGTTGGCAATCGGGTAGGGCTTGGCGCGAAGCTTCGAGTGCTTGCAGCATGTATTGTTGGTTCATGGTCGTTACTCAGTATGACGAGAGAGCGTAGCAGCTAGTCGCCACGCGTGGTTGATGAGTTGGTTAATTACTAACTTAATAAGCTAATAAGTGGGGCATGTTCGATCTGATTGGACTTTTAGTCAATGGTTTTAGCGTTTGAATTCGACTGCTAGTTAACTGTGACTCATCGTTAACTTGGGCCACTGGGTTAGCCAACCTTTGGATTGCACTCTTTGATCAAAGATATCTCGGCTACGCTTTGGATTGGGTGTGATTTGCAAATCAAACAAACTCTCTAAGCCAAAGGCAGAAATACACTCGATGTTTCCATGGAGGCTTTGTTTCACGGCGACGGCGGTTTCTTTCTCTGGCCAATAACTCATCGCATCCAATGAGCCTTGGTAAGGTTCATCCCCATTTCTAGTGTGCATGTAGGCTTGATTGCGAACTTGCCAATTCAGTTCGGGTAACCGTTGTTTAAGCTGAGCCTCGTATCTAAGATCCGATTCGTAAGAGGTATCAATGGGATCAAAGTAGATCACATCAATATCATTGAATGGAGTCGGGGAGGCATAACCATGCTGGTGATCCCAAACGAGGTTTCTCACAAAGCCCGCAGCGACATAACACTGCGGCAAATCCAACTGAGCGACACAGTCTAAAACCTTCATTCGTAAGGGATCTTGTTTGATCAACGTGACGATGCGTTTGGCTAGCGGATGTATCATTATGATGTCGGAACATCAGTGACTTGGTAATGACGTGTCACGTTCTGGGAGATTTCACCCCATTCAGAGGCTTTTACTCGCTGTTGGTGCATTTCGAATGCTTCTCGGCTAGTGAATTCTTCATACACTTCAAAGCGATTAGGTTGAAGCGTGCTTTGACTGACTCGAAACACAATACAACCAGGTTCTTCTAGTGTCAGTTCTTTGTGCACAACCAAGGCATGTGTCACTGCTTCTAGGTCGTTGTCTGGCACTAGAATATGCCCTTGCAGAATTACTTTACTCATAATTACGTCCATTTAATTACGTCTATTTAATTTTGTCCACTACGGCTTTTTTCTATAAAAAGCTTTACCCGTTACAAACATAATCCCATTTTGATGTTGTGACGTATAGGCTAATGTGGCGATTAATTGTTCACATTGAATACATCTTTGGTTACAGCGTAACTTTAGGGGCGATGTGAGCAATAAAAAATAAGACGTTGGAACTAAATCCGCGTTGGTCCGGTCTATTAAATTAGTATCATTGAACTGTATTGATACTGAAATGAATTTGTCATCTGAGAGAACTAACCTTAATTTTGAAGAGCGGCTCATAGGATTGAATTGAGCCATAGTTGATATCTAGGTCATACTTTGATGTAAATGGTACTCAAAACTCTATAAATTTTGTGATTTGTATCATTGATCTGGACATCAAACACCGTTAGATTCGAATGGTTGGCAATAAAAATAGCTCATGAAGAGCAGTTAAAGAAAAGGAAATATCCCTTATGAAAAAAATGAGAAGAGCACAGCTTCATCGCGTTCGTATCCAATACTGGAAAGACACGTCAAAAGAAGCATCAAAGAAATAAGCTTTAATCGTAGAGCTTTAAAAGCTGAAAAGCTTAATCAAATGTAAAACGCAACAAACTGATTTCATTAGCACTCTCAAGGACCTTCATCTGGTCGGCGACTAACGAAATCATCCCCAAAGAGCTGGCAGGCATTAACAACAATGCAATTCAATGTCAGCTCATTAATACCTCCTCTAAGTTTATCTTCGTTTGTTAAACCTGTTACCCCAAACTAAAGCTTGTTCCTTGTTCCTTGTTCCTTGTTCCTTGTTCCTTGTTCCTTGTTCCTTGTTCCTTGTTCCTTGTTATCGCATCCCTGTACTCGTTAACGTCTTGATAATAAAAAAGCTCCCGATTTCTCAGAAGCTTTGATTTAGATTTTGATATCTGATGTGACTGCCCGATAAAGGCTCGTGCTTAGGATAGACTCTAACGTTGGAACAGCGTCTTTAAGCTCACATCGTCCGTTCTATTTAGCTTTAGGCTCAGTAGATAGCCACCAACACCGATCAGTGCGTAAATACCTAAAGATAAAATCGGCGCTTCTGCAATCGCACTTAATGGGTTGCTTGCTATGAGCACATTCATTGGCAATGACGCGATGAGAGATAGGAAGTCATTGATGCCATAGAACCCAAACACGGCGACAGAGAGGAACTTAATCGCATAGCTTGAGATGAAAATGACAAGCAGTGGAGAGTTTACCAGCTGCGAAATCGCTAGAGTGACGGTTGCCAGTGGCAATAAAACCAGTGCAACTAACATCATTCGTCCAAAAAACACGACCCAGTTGCTCAGCACATAAAACAGAGATTGCTGCTCAACTAATAGCGCCAGTTGTTGTTCACTTGAGACGTTCAATATCCAGAATAGAAAATCTGCGAACAGTACTAACAATGCACAGATAGCCGGAATAACCACTAAACCGAAGCCGAGTTTCACGCCGTGAGTCATTGCGTTAGATACCGGCATACTTCTCCAAAACATCGAACTGCCTTCTTGGCGCTCTTTACGCAGCGTTTTAGGGATATATAGCGTCGACAGGATCAGTGAAATAAGGCCCGCGCCAAAGTAGATCACTGAGTTGAGATCTTGTGCGAACTCTCTGTGGATGTCGCTCACGTCACCGTTCACTTGCATTTCAAAGAAAAACTCATGTTGTGCTGCGCCATTAAAGAACAGACCAACGAACAGTAAGAAACCACATAACGCGACAAACAGAGGCAATCGAGTGTTAACTTTGTGCTCGATGAGTTCTTTTTCTAGCATGTAAAAACTTGGATGCATTATGCCTTCTCCGTCTGTGTTGCAAGGAATAGATCTGCGAGACCAACGTTATAGATGTTACCCTGTGATTCAACCTGCGCTTTGTATTGACCTTCCAATAACCACTTAGTCGTTCCTAGCCCTGATTGTGAGGTCAGTGGGTTGAGTTTCTGAATCTCGCTTGAATGGTTGTTTGCGACTTCAATAATGAAATAGTCGCTCTCGATGTCTTCCATGCTTTTTTGCAGTACACAATGACCTTGCTTCAAAATCAGTACATCCGTTAATAGGTGTTCAATTTCTGAAACCTCATGGCTTGCAATGATCATGGCGCGTTCGCCGTCGTGGAACCATTCTAGTAGGTGGCGATAAAAAGTATCGCGATACAGCAAATCTAAGCCCAGTGTAGGCTCATCTAAGATCAACACTTGAGTGTCAGTCGCGATGATGATCGCAAGGTGAAGTTGTACTTTCATCCCTTTAGAAAGCTGCTTGATAGTAGAAGACAACTTAATATTGGTGCTGCTTAACGTCTGTTCTGCTTTTTGCTTGTTGAAGCTAGGGTGCACACCTTGTGTGTATCGAAGCAGTTGTTTAACCGTCATCCACTCTGGTAACACGTTAACATCTGAGATGTACGACAAGTGCTGCATGAGCTCTGCGTGCTGGTGGATAGGGTGGTAGCCGTTTACTTCAATCTCACCTTGATAGTTGTGTCCACCAAGCAGTGATTTGATCAGAGTCGATTTACCCGCGCCATTGTGGCCAAGCAGACCAAGTACTTGCCCTGGCTTTAACTCAAAGCTGATGTTTTCGACACCCACTTGATTTGAATAGGTTTTGGTTACGTTTTTCACGGAAAGTAAAGTACTCATGACTTGTCCTTTATATGTTGTGCTAGCTGTTTCACGAGTTCTTCGACACTCATATCAATGATGCCTAGCGTCTCAGCGATGGCTGGGATCTGTGTGTTGATGAATGATTGGTGTGCAGACTCTTTCAATTTTTGAAGTGCCCCTTCGGCCACATACATGCCTTGGCCGCGTTTTTTCTCTACCAAGCCTTCATCCACCAGTAACTGGTAGCTTTTCATGACAGTAAGGTGGTTGATCTTGAGATCGGCGGCAACCGCACGCACAGAGGGCAATGCTTGTAGCTCTAGCCAAACACCCTGAAGAATTTGGTCACTGATCTTGGCGGCAAGCTGCCTAAAGATCGGCTGGTCGTCTTTCCATTCGGTCATAATTAAAACTGCATGGTGATATACATGTGTATAACACTAACCTATTTATTCGAGTTGGCAAGGATTTTATGAAAGTGCATCGGGTATTTTTATGTTTAGATAAAGCACGTTTGGTGGGGAGGGCACTTGAAGCCTACATCCTTGTGGGCTCTCAAGCAGCTGTATAAGCGATGATTATTTGAATAGGGAATGGTTGCTGATCAAGATTTCTATTAGGCTGGGCCTATTGCTCCTTTGAGTCATTAGGCCGGCTATATAGGTAACCTTGATGTAAGTTGTAGCCTAACTGACACAAGATATATTGCTGCCTACGCGTCTCGACACCTTCATAAATCATTGTGATATTTGATAGGCGTCCAATCTCCGAGATATTGAGCAATACACCCTGATGATGCTCTCCTGACTCGATATCCTTAACAAAGCAACGATCCAGTTTTAGATAGGCCGGAGAGATAACATTGATGATTTCGATGTTGTTATTGCCCGTACCAAAGTCATCCAGAGCGATAGTGATACCAAGCTTTTTGATATCCTTAATGTTATCGATAACCTCACACCCATAGCCAATGTTCGAATATTCAGTAATCTCTACGACAAACTCATTCGCTTCCATCGCGGCTAAATGCTCTCTGAGCCTTGCGAAGTTCGACCCTACCAAAGCACTCGGACACACGTTGACACCATAGATCTCATGGCTGTTGTTTAACTTCGCTTTTCTGACTGTCTCGATGAGTAAAATAGTATGAAAGGTGAGTAAATTGGTGCGTCTCATGGTGTTGATGAAGCTTAAAACGCCAACGTTACGCACACGAGATAACAACTCGTAGTAGAGAACGCAGTTGTCTTCGGTGTTGATGATCGGCTCTTCTTCAAAGGAGATGTGTTTCCAACGAAACAGGTAGATCACGAAACCCAGAATATAGGAGCGATAAAGCAGGGTGGCGAGTATCAGAGAAAGCGCAATCCATAGTGCAACAATGTCGTCACTGTAGAAGGTGATGGTTGCACCCGTTGGTAGGGAGGTTTGATAGATAGATTTACTCTCTTCGCCAAGGTTTAAGATGTGGTAACCATTCTTCTGGATGGAAATCGAATCGACTAATAGAGGCAATAGTGAGTTCTTGTATCGAGCTTCGATAGATCGTTTAGATATTCGAGCAACCATCTCAATGTCGTGCTCGGTATCCATGAAGCGTGAATAGGCAAAGTCAGCACTATCGTAGAAGTCGTCTAATTGATTGAGCTCTATCATCTTAGAACGTGTTTTAGAGATATAGCAGGAGTCATAAGGTGTGGTCATGACGACAGAATCAAGGTTGAGCGAGTGCCTTAGCGAGTGCACAGCCCCGTGGCTATCGCAACCGTAGTCCATGACTTCTGCGGCAATGTGTTTGGTGTTCTCACTGTATTCATTCGCAATCTTCGTCGTATAAAGGATTTGGGAAAAGTAGACAACGAATAGGAAAAAGGAAGAGATGGTGAACACGGCTATCAGAGCCTTAATCAGCTCTCGATGATAGGTGTTGAACATCAGTTTCAACATCTCGAACTGGCTGGGCTTGAACTGGTTGATGTCGTACTTAGGTGCGATACGGTTGGTTGAGCTTTTATCGAGATCGATAAAGTAACCTACCTTATAAAGGTTAGAGATAAGTTCGCTATTATTATCTACCTTCGCTTTCTTACATAAGCTTCGATATTTCTTTCTTATAGAAGCAATAATATTTTTTAACGCGTATAAGCTAAACTCTTCGTCAAAGTGTAATTTAAAAGATTCTTCAACATCTCGTGCAGATTGAGGGTTTGATATTGACGAGTGTTCAATAAGGTATTTGAAAACAAAACTCTCTTTACTATTAAGAGTTTCCTCTGATATCTTATTACTGTCTCTTTTTATGTATATTTTTTCTTCATTGTAGATTAGTTGCAAGCTCTCATTATTGTTATTTATATTGAAAGAACAGTGCATAGCTTAACTCCTAAGCGATAGTTATTATATTTGTGTGATGGATATGTGATGGCTGGGATTTTCATTCAACACAAGAGTTCGATCTAAATAATATAACCAAAATGTCACCATTTTATCTCAAGATGTTGATACTAATCGCAGAATTTGGGCTTTAATGAAAGGTTATGGAGATGTTCACCCAAAAGTTGAATTTATAAATGAAAGCCAATGATTTACAAGGGGTAAGGGGGATTTATCCATTTGTTTTGGTATTTATCCATTTCACAGCTTCTACGCGGTAGGTTTAGCGACTGGATTTAGAGGTTTCTAATGTAGCTTCTGATGGTATTTATTCGGTTTATCGATGTGTGAGATTTATCAGAATTTTTCATGATAAAATTAAATTATGTCATTTTATGTGATATTAATATAATTTAATTGAGACATGATTTTAGTAATTGAATTATATGGCTAGATGATGGCATTGATAATATTGTATTTTGAGTTTTCTTTATTTGTATTATTACGTCTTATTAAATAATGAAATTTTTAGGTGGGAAGTTTTAGATAGCACGAGGATGCTATTTTATTTATATATTTATACCTATCTATTTACGAAAGGTGTTTAACCAAAATACTGTTGATATCTATATCAGACATGCACCTATGTAGATCTTTACAGTCCAATTATAAAAAATAAGATATGAATTAAGTTCATGTTATAACGTAAACAGCACTTAAAGATGTAAGTAGCAACAACTTAACCCTATTCGTATTATTTTTGAACAAATTTATCGTAACCACATGATATTCAAAGAACTGTCTCGATGGCTTAGCTCTAACTTCTGAATGAGTAAAATCGTTGAATATTTAACATGCGCCATCAAGTACGACGATTTGAGGTTCTTTTTCTGGTTGATAGAGTACCTGACAAAAGTCACCTTCAGGTGAATAGGTGTAGTTATCTGCGTCAAAAGAGATAGCAGCTACTCTTTCGGCATTGCTGCCAGGATCGACTTCTTTGTTGATCACGTGAAGCTCTGTTCTGTCGATATTGAGCAGTCTTCTTAGTGAATCCACATAAGCTATTGGGTAACCATGACAGACGTAGTAGGTTTCAATTTCCGTTTTTTCTACATAGTTGCACTCTCCCTCAACGCCAGCAATCGCAGACTTGGCGTAGATCATATCGATACCGGTACGTAGGTTACCAGCCACATCATGTATTTTACTCGCCCGAGCACTTCCTTGAACGTCTAAGAACTTGACCATAGCTGTCGCCGAAACGATCGCTAAAATTAATACAGAGATGATGAGTTCTAAAAGAGTGAAGCCGTTTTGTCTGTTCATGGTTACCGATTATTTGCTCTGCTAAAGGGACGGAATGAGGGTAATCTAAATACCAAAGTCATTACAGTTAGTGGGTATAATGGTTTGGTGTTTTATTGTGTGAATTTCTAAGTAATTTTCTTTATAAACAATAGCTTAATTATTTCCTCTTACTGTTAAACGCTATGTAAGCATACGTAAGCGTACACACCCACAGCAGCCGATTGTTTAGGAAGCATTCAAACGACTTAATTTATTGATAAATAAGTCTTTAATTGTAGGATTGTCGACCATTCAAAAACTGACTTTCGACTTCATTTGAGGGAATTGGTTTACTAAATAAAAATCCCTGAAGATACTGGTATCCACAATCGATTAAGAACGCTTTTTGCGTTTCGGTTTCGACACCTTCAGCAACCACTTTTAGCCCCAATTTTTCACAGATAGCATGGGTGGCTTGGACAATCGCTTTGCTCCCTTTGTGTGAACCGTGGACGAAGCTTTTATCGAGTTTCACGGTGCTAATCGGTAAGTCATGCAACATCGACAGTGACGAGTAGCCTGTGCCAAAGTCATCAAGGTGAAGCTCTACGCCCAATTTAGAAATATCGCTTAACGCTTGCCTGACTTCACCATGCTTGAAGATCATGGAAGATTCGGTGATCTCAAGGGCGATGCTTTGAGGTTGGATATTGTAGAAGTTCAACATTGCTAATAGCTGCTCGGCAAAGGTCGCGTGCATCTGAATACTCGAAATATTGATACTCATCATCAACTCACTATCAAACTCACGTTGCCATATCGATAGCTGTTTGAGTGCAGAGTTCAGAACCCATTTCCCGAGCGGTACAATCTGCCCCGTCTCCTCCGCTAAGCTAATAAACTCATCAGGGCCTATGTTACCTAGCTCTTTGTCTGACCATCGAAGCAAGGCTTCAAACCCTTTCACCTTGTCGCTGTTGGTGTTCATGATCGGTTGGTAGTGAAGGTTGAGATCGTCGTTTTCTATGGCGCGTGCCAGTCGATGGCGGATCTCTACTTTGCGATGCAGGGTTTGTGCTAAGTCTGGGGTAAACGTTTGGAAGCGGTTTCGACCATTCGCTTTTGCAAGATGCATCGCCATACCCGCTTGCTTTAGCAATGTTTCTTGGTCAACCGCGTTATCAGGGAAATGCGCGGTACCTATGCTGCAACCGACAGATAAACTGCCGATGCCTCTGATATGGAAACTTCGGTTTAAGGCATCAATGATGCGAGAGCAAAGTAGTGGGATATTTTGATTTCGGCAGGTGTGGGCAATCACAATGAATTCGTCGCCACCAAATCGCCCTATCATGCATTTCTCATCAACCAACTGTTTAAGGCGTTCACCAACCCGTTTGAGTAGTTGGTCTCCGACAGTGTGCCCATAAGTGTCATTAACTAATTTGAAGCCATCAAGGTCGACAAACATCAATTCAAACGGTGAGCGATAGGCAATGCTGGTTTCTAGAAGGTTGCTGATCCCACGGCGATTATAAAGCTCCGTTAAACAGTCGTGTTCTGCGTTGTATCTGGCTTTTATCAGCTTCTCTTTTTGCTTTGTTGTACAGGCTAGGTTTAGCAGCAGTTCGCTTTTATCAAAGAGCCACTTTCCTTGCACATCAAAATGGTGTGCTCTGAAGGAGGAAACCTTGATAAACCAAGGCGCACCGGTTGTTGGTTCTCTATTCTGTAAACGTGTATGTACAAAAGTGATTACTATGTTTTGCGTACGGTAAATGTAGGGCTCTGATTCCAATATTGATGATCTATGACCAGTATATATACTGCCTTCGCTTTTAATAAATACTGGTGATAGGAATGTCGAAAACCAAAGTGCTCATTGTTGAAGATGACCAAGAGATAGCTCGTCTAACGACGCTTTACCTCGAAGCTGAAGGTTACAATGTTAGCGTTGTTCATGAAGGGAACTTGGCACTTGAAGCGATCCGTAGTATTGAACCTGATTTAGTGCTGTTGGACTTGATGCTTCCAGGGATGAGCGGCGCGCAAATTTGCCGTCAAGCCCGTGAGTTTTACAATGGAATGATTTTAGTGCTAACGGCTTCCGCCGATGAAATGAGCGAGGTCAGCTTGTTTAAATTTGGTGCGGACGATTACGTTGCCAAACCGATTCGTGGCCATGCCTTGTTAGCGCGAATTGAAGCGTTATTGCGTCGAGCGACTCCCGTAAAAACTGCGCAAGAAACTACGGCTGAAAAACAGTGCGATATTGTAATCAACAGCTCTGCTCAAAGTGCCACGCTCTACGGCCAAAACCTCAAGCTTACTTCTGCTGAATTTGAAATCTTAAACCTTCTCGTTAATAACATCTGTCAGGTCGTGACTCGAGACCAGTGCTGTCAGTTATTTAGAGGGATAGATTACGCGTTCAACGACCGCTCGATTGATATGCGCGTGTCTGGGTTACGCCGAAAGCTGCGCATTCACGCAAAAGACAAACAGTTGATTCGTACGGTTCGCAACAAGGGGTACATGCTGGTTGCGTAAGTTCATTGCTACGAAGCTTCGCTCGGTTTCGATGTTTGCTCGCTTATACCTTGGGATTGTGACTGGGATGTCGGCAACGATATTTTTGTTCTTGAACCTTGGTGAGGGGCACATGCGACGCACCGAGATCGAAACCTTCCTCAATGATGGCATCTACTTTGCGGAGCAGTATGTTCGTCAACACAATCAAGAAAACTCACTCTATAAAGAGCTCGATAGAACAGGCTACCAACAATTTTATATCTTCAATTTACGCCTGTTGGAGAATTGGTCGGGCGAGGCGCCTTGCCAACAATGTGAGTTATACACAACCTTAAACGGTGTGCCGATATATCTAAGTGATGACAACCTCTATTCGACCGTGTTTCAGCTACCAAACTCTAAATTCAGTTTTGGGTTCAGTGAGGTAGGGGACTTTTTCTCTCCTGACATTGAATGGTACGAAGACTCAGAACGACACTTTTTGTTAGGGCTGTTGTTGGCTGTGATTGTGGCGATTGGAGTAAGTGTTTACTTACCTGTGAGGCGTTTTCAAGAAAGAATAGAGTTGCTCGTCGAGAAGCAGAAACAGTTTGGTAAGGGCAAGCTTAGTACTCGATCTGACATGGACGACATCCATCCTGTTTCTGATTTGGCCAGCAGTTTTAACTTCATGGCTGAAGAGATCGAAAGCAAAGTAAAACAAAGTCATATTTTCGCTCAAGCTATCCCACACGAAGTACGAACTCCGCTAAGTCGTATTCAACTGGCGACCGATATCCTAAGAAGGGGAGCCCCCGATAATCATCAGGTTCTTTTCGATGACATTGATACCTACATTGAGGATATCAACGAGCTCACGTCAGAAATCATCATGCTGTCGAAGTTGAATGTCATGGATAACTCTTTCTTTGAGCTCGTTAAAGTGACCTCCGATCTTCGTGAGTATTGCCTAGACAGAATTCGTTACTCGAAACTAGACAATGCCACCTTTGAATCTAAGGTACAGCTAGAGTGCAATATTAAGTGTGATTGCTCAATGGCACGCTTGGTGTTCGATAACGTTCTCAAGAATGCGGGTAATTACACACAAGACAAAGTGTGGATGACGCTGGATGAGAACTCAGAAAACTGGCTGGTGGTGATTGAAGACAATGGTTCTGGAATACCAGAGAATAGGCGTGATGAGGTATTCCTTCCGTTCTCTCGACTAGACTCAAGCAGAACGTCGACCAACGGTGGATTGGGGTTGGGCCTCGCGATTGCTCTATCGGCGGCTAAAAAACTTTCTTGGGATATCAAAATCGACGACAGCAACCATGGTGGTGCCAAGTTCAGTATCGTGATTCCTAAGATCGCATAAACTGTAGCTTTAAGAACTCTTCAGGCTCGTCAAATAACAAAGCCACCGACTAATACCGTGGCTTTTTCATATTCCGATTTACAAGCTAGTGACTTCTTAGTTACTACTGCCTAGAGCCTAGAGCCTAGAGCCTAGAGCCTAGAGCCTAGAGCCTAGAGCTTAGAGCTTAGAGCTTAGAGCGATGAAGGCCATAAATAGCGTGGTCAATGATGCGACCATTCAAGTTTTCGTTACGCGTGATGATACCTTCTAACGTGAAATGTAAGCGCTCACAAACCTTACGGCTGCTTTGGTTACCGGTTGCGGCTGATATCTCTACCTTTTCCATATCTAACTCATTGAAAGCAATATCAATCAGCTTCTGGACAACGCGCGTCACAATCCCCTTTCCTTGGTATGTCTCAGATAACCAATAACCTATCGTCACCTTTTGCTTATCATGATCAATAGTATTGAAACTGCAGTTACCGACGACCTTGTCTTGATACACGATCGCACAGGTCATGCTTTTCCCTTCCGCATAATCGTGTAGCGAGCGTTGGATGAAGATCCTAAAGTCTTGCTCGGTTTTACAATGTGGCGGCCACACGAGCCATTGGCTTAGGTACTCATTCTGGTTTTGTGAGATGTCCGCGTAGTGAGAAGCGAAGCTCTCTTCAACCAATGCGATGGAGAGTTCGTTGTCGATAACCGTTTTAAACATGTCTTTCCTTTTCTTATGGCTGCTTATTTAAGCGAATCTTAGTCGGCAGGCTATAATGTCGCATGATTTTTAATATGCAACCATTTGTAGCACGGATTTTTCGTGATACGTTGGTTCTATCACGAAACTCATTAAACCTTACAATAGTTGTGTATATAATCAATTAGCTATGCATTAGTATTAGCGGCCTAAATATATAAAAAATATAAAAATGCTAGGCTTAAATAATGAATCAACATTGCCAGGACGTGACCGTGGACTTAAGGAAGGCTCTATTCGGTATTGCTAAGGCGCTTGATAACGTCGGTTTCGAAAGTAAAAATCATGGACAGAGAGTGGGCTATATCGCGTATCGATGTGCTCTGAGTGTGGGGTGGGAAGAAGAGCAAGCGCAGCTCGCGTTTTCGTTAGGCTTGATTCACGACTGTGGTGTCTCGCAAATTAATGAACAGCTCAGTTTAACGTCTGGGTTTGTACCTGACTCAAGCTATCACCATTGTCAAAAGGGCTACCAAATCTTAAAAGAGTGCCCAGTTCTTTCTATATTTGCTAAGCCGGTTCTTTATCACCATACTCCGTGGTCTGAGCTAAGGGCTATTCATATCAGCGAGTTAGAAAGAGAACTAGCTGCCATCGTGATGCTTGCCGATAGAGTCGATTATCTATACGGCATAACCTCTTCTGATCGTTATGGAAACCTAACACCAGATGGCAAAGCGAGCATCATTGAACGTTTGACTGAACAAGCGGATGAGATGTTCGAAACCAACCTTGTGCAACACATGTGCGAGTTGGTTGATTTGGATGACTTCTGGTTTTCTATGGAGATTCCATACATCGAGAACATGAGGGATAACTTTGAACCTGTGCCATTTTTCTCCCAGCAAATGTCGCTGGATGAGACGGTGGCCTTTGCCGAGTTTATCGCCAATGTTGTTGATACCAAAAGTTCGTTTACCTTTAAGCACTCTTTAAAGGTTGGGCAGCTTTCAGAATACCTCGCCAAACAGCTGGGTTATTCCTACACCACTCAGCGCAAACTCTATCTGGCTGGGTTAGTCCATGATATCGGTAAACTGCAAACCCCTAATGACATTCTGCATAAGCCGGATTTACTCACTGAAGAAGAGTATTGCTGTATTAAACGCCATGCAACGGACACTCGATTCGCATTGCAGGAGTTGTTCAGTTCACCTCAGGTTTGTCAGTGGGCATCTAATCACCATGAAAGGTTAGATGGTTCGGGTTACCCAATGGGAAAAACGGCGGAAGAGTTGGATCAACCCAGTCGAATTGTTGCTGTGGTGGATGTGTTTCAAGCGCTAACTCAGTCTCGACCTTATCGTGGAGGCATGACGTTAGAAGAGACTCTCGCTATTTTGAGGGACCACGTTGATAACTTTAAGTTGGATCGAGAAGTGTTTGAGTGCCTTAATAAACACGCGCAATATTGCTTTGAATTATCGACAGACAAACGAATGTACGCGTTTTAACGCCACTGAATGCTTTCGAGGTGTGACGCCTAAACTCATACTCGGTCGAAATGACTAAACACCAGAAACAGAAAAGCGATAGCCGAGGCTATCGCTTTTTTTAATGGGGGCTTATCAGGATTTTTAGATCGAGATTAGTATCGCTTTAAGATCTCGATGATCGCTTGCTCAGTTTCCGCTGCGATGATGGCATCAATGTCATTATCATTTTGGAACAACTCTGATAGCGCCATAATCGTATGGATGTGGCTATCTGAGTCCATCGCTGCCAGAGTAATCGAAAGGTAAACGTCACCGTTGTCTTCTGACTCTAAATCAACACCCTTTTTGAATACCGTTACTTGCAGTGATGCTTCGTTCACACCATCTTCAGGGCGAGCATGAGGCATCGCAATTTTTGGTGCCAGAACATAGTACGCGCCGATGTCCTTGTGCTTTTGCTTGATAGCTTGAACATAATCTGTTCATTTCATAACGTTCCGTTACAAACCCTTGTTATTGACTGATGACTCAATAAATTTAACCCGATGTGTGAGCGAATTTATATAAATAACAATTATGTAAAATATTGATTTTATGAATGTTTACTCATTAAGTCGATTTTTGTTAGAACAGCCTATTCAAAACAATAAGATAGGTAAATCTATGAAAAAACTCGTCAGTTTACTGCTCGCTGCAGTATCGTTAGGGCTTTCTGGTTGTGCAACGGTATTAACAGCAGAACAAAGTGCGCCTCAACTCAATGAAGTTCCACAGGAAAAAGCGTTGACCGTCGCTGTAATCGATAAGAGACCATACGTTCTCGATCATGATAAAGAGCCAAAATTTGAGGGAATTATTCGCAGTTCGTTAGGTATTCCTTATACCTACAACACGGCGACACAGCAGCCAATGTCTCAATTTTTGACTGACAGATTGGTCGCAGGCTTGAAAAAACAGCAAGTAGCTGTTGAGTCGGTTGAGACGACGCCTGAAGAGGATATCACCAAGGTTGCTGAGCAGATGAAAGCATTCGACAACAAATCGATGATGTTTGTCTTGAATGAGTGGAAGTATGACTTCCACGCATTTACGGATAACTCTTGGTACAACGTTAATGTGATTATCTATGATGAAGCTGGTAATAAGCTACTCAGCAAAAATTTCCAAGGCGAGAATGATGTACCTGATGGTGGTGCAATCATCAATGAGATGCAACTGATCTACAAACAGCGTTTTGAAGAGATATTCCGAGATGCTGAAGTGAAAAGTGCCCTGCTAAACTAGTTATTCCCACTTTGATCTCATATTTTGAAAAAGCCACACTCTGTGGCTTTTTGTTTTAATGATGTTTTTTTTTGCATTATTTCTTGCTGGGAAAATGAATTATTGCGAGAAGTAGTTCGATTTGTACGCTTTATGACCGCGCGATCGTTTGCGTCAAAAAATGTGATGAAAGTCTCACTTAACTGTTTATACTTCTCTTCCGGTTTTAAGCCGGTGCTTAACCAATACAAGCCGTCACATGGATATGTGAATGACCCCACGGACCGGACCAGCTACGTTCCACTGCTTGTATAAGGTGATTTTTTACATGAACAACTCGTTGTTACATTCGCTAACCCTGTTAGCTCCTTCATCGCGTAGCGTTTTGCTTGCGGTTCTTTGTCCTGTTCCTTTGATGTCATTTGCTTGGCTCATGTTCACTCTTTAAGGATTACTAGGACACATTATGAATATTCTATTTGGTTTTGTCGGTGTTCTTGCACTGATTGCTTGCGCGTACCTGTTATCTGAAAGTCGTTCTTCAATTAACTGGAAAACGGTCTCTCGTGCACTATTACTTCAAATCGGTTTTGCAGCCTTAGTATTGTATTTCCCTTGGGGACAACTGGCGTTAACAAGCCTAAGCAATGGCGTTTCGAGTTTGCTTGGTTTTGCAGACGTTGGTATCGCTTTCCTATTTGGTGATCTGGCTACTGAAGGTTTCATTTTCGCGATTCGCGTACTTCCAATCATTATCTTCTTCAGTGCTTTGATCTCTGCGCTCTATTATTTAGGCGTTATGCAGAAAGTGATTCAAATCTTGGGCGGAGCGGTGCAAAAACTGCTGGGTACAAGTAAAGCTGAATCTCTGGTTGCTACAGGTAATATCTTCCTTTCTCAGGGTGAGTCTCCTCTTCTTATTCGTCCCTTTTTAAAGTCTATGACTCGTTCGGAACTGTTTGCTGTAATGGCAGGTGGTATGGCGTCGGTAGCGGGTAGTGTACTTGGTGGTTATGCTGGCCTTGGTGTTGAGCTTAAATACCTTATCGCTGCAAGCTTTATGGCGGCTCCGGGCAGTCTGTTAATGGCGAAGATCATTGTTCCTGAGCGCAGCACACCAAGTGATTACGACCATATCGAACTAGATAAAGCTGACCAAAGCAACGTGATTGATGCATTGGCAAGCGGCGCGATGAACGGTATGAAGGTTGCGGTAGCGGTTGGTACTATGTTGGTTGCATTCGTGAGTGTGATTGCGATGGTCAACACTGGCCTAGAAAGCCTAGGTGAAACGTTCGGTTTTGCGGGTATTACGCTACAAGCTATCTTTGGTTACCTGTTCTCGCCTCTTGCATGGCTGATCGGTATCCCAAGTGACGAAGTATTGATGGCGGGTTCTTACATCGGTCAGAAGATCGTTATGAACGAGTTTGTTGCTTTCATCGACTTCGTTGAGAACAAAGCTCTGTTATCTGAACACAGCCAAGTGATCGTGACTTTTGCTCTATGTGGCTTTGCTAACATTGGTTCTATCGCGATTCAGTTAGGTTCAATCGGTGTTATGGCACCAGAGCGCCGTGCTGAAGTTGCAAACTTAGGTTTGAAAGCTGTAGCTGCTGGTACGCTAGCAAACCTAATGAGTGCATGCTTAGCGGGTATTTTCATCCTGCTTTAAGCTAGATTCAGTTAAAGCGGACACCTTGCTTACGGAGTTAACGTAAGGAGGGTGTCCGCTTTTTTGTGCCTGTTAATCAGGCGAAATCGGGTTTTGGCCGTCGACTGTGATTTGTCTATAGTGAGTAAAAGCTCACTCGGAAGAGTAATAGAGCCAGTTCCTTTTATCCGATATACTTGAATATCATCAGGTTGCGATTAATAACATTCGGCTTCGATTAAGAACATTCGATTTCGATTGAGAATATTCGGTTCCGACTAAGCATATCCGCTTTCGATTAGGAACAATGGCAACCAAGCTAAATTAATCAAGGGTCTCTCCATGAACATTCGCGTTCTCATCGGTCTTATTGTTACCTTCATTGGCTTGTTTTCGATGGTTTACCTAATTGCTGGCGGCGCTCAGTTTCCTATCTACCAGTGGCCAAAAGAGGCTTATCTCGGTTTGGTGTTCAGCGTCGTGTGGGGGGCTGGTGTTGCAGCGTCTGTAGCGTATTTCTTCTCGGCATTGGTGTTTGTCACTGTCGCCGTGGTTTGCTATGCGATCGGTTATAAAATCGGTGGGCTCTTTTCTTCAAGTTCTAAAGTTTAATCTTATCAAGGTGTGCTGATGTTCATTGAAGTAGGACTGATTTGAATGCACTGGCGTGATCGTTTTAAGGTGTATTGGTATCACCGAAAACAGACTAACCGCTCGAATGGCGACAAGGCCAAAGCTCTCGGTTGGACTAGTGAAGAGAGTCAATTGTGTCGCTTTGAAGTAATCGCTCGTGCGGCGGACTTCGAAAAGAAGAGTGTTTTAGATTTGGGTTGCGGCTATGGCGAGCTGTTTGAACTGCTCGACAGCATCTATCGTATTCAATCTTATACCGGCGTTGACCAACACGCAGGCTTTCTTAAGAAGGCGAAGCAAAACTACACAGAAGATCGTTGTCAGTTTTTGGCGGGTGATATGAGCAAAATGAACCTTGAGGCGCACGACATTGTCATCGCTAGTGGTTCACTGAACTACATCTCTCGTGATTCTGATTATCTGACAAACATGATTACTCGCATGTATGAACTGGCGAATCAGACGGTGATTTTTAATCTTCTCAACTCAAGCCAGTATCCTTCGCGTAATACCTTGATGAGTTATCACCCTCAAGGTGTCTATCGTTTCTGTAAAACGCTCTGCGATGATGTCTCTTTAACGGAGGGCTACGCAGAAGGGGATTTTACGATAGTGATGAACAAAGCCGTGTCAGGAGCTTGATGTCGTCTTTGTTTTTATCTTTACGCAGGTTTTGATATTAACAACTTTTGATACGAGTACTGACGTAGTAAACAGCAAAAAGCCGCAGCCTTGAAAGGTATGCGGCTTTTTGGGTTCTATGACCAACCTAGGCTAGGTATGCTGCTAGTTCTTCGGTGGTTGGTTTTTAATAAGTCCGTAAGGGATGTTAGTAAATACCTTAGGGTTGCCTTCATAGGTCGGCGCTTCATTCACTTGCTGCCAATCGAGTAGCATGATTGCTAGCACATTGCGGTGTTCACCGTACTCAAGATCAAAATCACCAGTGATAGAAGGGATCATGCCTTGTTTCTCATCGATAGAAGCTTGAATCGCGAGTCGAGTTTTCTCTAGAACTGGGTCATCTTCTAAACCTGCCAGTAAGAAGGTCAATCCAACCTCAGCAATCACATCTTCTTTCGCACGCAACAGAATCGTATCGATGTTTTCTCTGAAGTAATCGTAGACCCATTGATGATCTTGCTCGCTCACTTGATGCTGATAGTACTCGGAATCGCCAAAGATGACGTGTGTCATGCCGTAGAGTTTGTTGCCAAATTGCTGACTTGAAAGCTTCTTATCTTCATCGTCTGGGTACGCTTTTTTGAAGGTTTCGACAAACTCATCAACGACATCTTGTTCACCCAGTTGGCGCAGCCAGTAGACTTGATTGGCGAGTTGAGCCGCCCACGCTTTCACCATGTCTTCATTGGTCACGTATCGTGAGAAGTCATAGCGACGAATGATTTCGCGTAGCTTGGCATCGTTCTTGTGTTCTAAACCGTATTCGTTAGCACGAGCCATAGAGCCTAGAAGGTCAACACCAAGGTAAAGGTATTCAGGCATGTGCTTGGTGATGTTGTAGCGTCGAATACTGCGCTCATCGTTATCACCAATATAAGATGCAACTCGCTTCTCTGAGTAGAGTGCGATTTGTTCCATGGTTTGAACGTCATTCGACAGGGTGCTGAGCTTGCTTGCCACTCGAGCCATGTCGCTCCACACCGCCGCTGAATACTTATCGTCTAATGTTTGACGATACATGCGCAGCCCGTAGTGACCTTCTTTGAATGCAGGCAGGGTGTAAAGCTGGCTTTCGTAGGTGGTGCGAATTAGGTCTGCAGATTGCTTGAAAGATTGTTCTTGAGAATTGAGCAAATCTGCTTGGGATTGAACGTTCACTGCGGTTGGCGCTTGAACGTTTTCTTGTGCGTGAACGGCAACCGAGGCTGATAGCAATGTACACAGTGTGATAGTTTTTAACTTCATGTCGTGAGGTACCAAGCTGATTATTAGTCTATGTAAAATAACATTGATGAATCCTTTAATGTAAGCGTTGAGTCAATACAATGTAAGCTTTATAAGGTTCACTAACCCTTTTTGATTAAACCATTCGTTTAGTAAAGAAGTTTGAAGTGATGGATCACTCAATATTTGATAGATAGTCGACGTCAGTATGGATTTTTAATGACTTAGCGGCATACTGGGGCAATAAGCCAGAAATGAGCCGTTATAAGGCAGTATATAGAACAATAGTGTTAGAGGTTCGTAAATGCCAAGTGGTTCTAGCAAGCAGTGGTCTGCCAGAGTAGTAGCTTTTCTTTTTTTTCTTGCGATAGTAAGCGCAATTGAGTTCTTTCATGCCAAGCAATTAACTTTTCTTAAAAACGAATCGTATTCAGAGGCAAAAAAGCAACTATCCATTATTCGTTCTCGGATTGAAGCCGCGATCGTGTCAGATATGTATATCCTCAATAATTTCTCGACCTTAGTGACCATCAACCCCGATGGAGAGGTAAAAAATTGGGATAAGATTGCAGAGAATATCATTCAAGATGGCTTCCATATTCGACTTATCGGACTCGCCAAAGACGACATTCTAAATTTTGTTTACCCGATGGAAGGTAATGAGCAGATTCTCGGTATTAATTATCGTGATCACCCAAATCAATGGGAGTCTGTTGAGATAGCCCGTAATTTTGGCAACACCTTTATTGCTGGTCCTTTTGAGCTGTTTCAAGGTGGGCAAGCCCTTATTACACGTACTCCGATCTTCCGAGATCCGCCTTTTAATCAAGATTATTGGGGTGTCTCCAGTGCTGTTATCGGTTTAGATGAGCTGTTTGAAGATGTTGGAATCGGCAAGATAGAGAACAAGTATGAATTAGCAATTCGTGGTGCAAACAGTTCAGGGAAAGATGGCGCTGTCTTTTATGGTACTCAGGATGTGTTCGATAATGCGTTTGCCACTGAACAGGTGAGTTTTCCATACGGGGGTTGGTACCTTGCTCTCTCCGGTAACGAACATGTATTGATGGATGAGCCTTGGTATCGCATCCAAGCGGTAAGGCTGGTGGGCTACTCCATAATATTAGTGCTGGCGTTTGCTTTCTTTACTATTTATCGCCTTTACCGCATTGCAGATAGCCGCTCTATGCATGATGAGTTAACGATGTTGCCGAATCGTCGATACTTCATGTATAGCCTCAAGCAGGCCTTCAAAACCACTCAAAAACAGAGAGCGAGAACCTTTGCTGTTGTAAATATCGACCTCGATGGGTTTAAAGCAATCAACGACACTTATGGTCACGCGGCAGGCGATCAGGTATTGATCGAGTGTGCTAACCGCATAAGAAGTGAGCTGCGTGTTTCAGATATCGTCGCAAGGATAGGCGGTGATGAGTTCTTGGTCTTGTTGCCACGCATTATCGATGATCAACACGTATCGTCGATCGTGACTAAACTACGAAAGGCGATATGCTCGGCACCAGTTGTGTACGACGCGCACTCTATTTATCTCAGAATCAGTGTGGGTTGGGTTATTCACAATAACAACTACAATGATGTCGATGCGCTCTTAAAAGCCGCTGATGAAAAAATGTACGAACAGAAGCGACAAGTTATCTAGGTTGAATTTTAGCTGCGATTAGAATTTAGTTGCTGAATGGGGGGAAAAGCCTCAGAATACCGCGCTTTGCTCCGTATCAATGTATTTGATGAGCAAAAGCTGAAGCAACGCACTTTTTAACGTGTTGCTCATACTAAATGTTATTCAACTGAGAAAATAATCTATGAGTTTTACCTCCCTTGGCCTTTCTGAACCGATCCTTAAAGCTATTGAAGCACAAGGTTACGATAAGCCATCACCAATACAAGAGAAAGCCGTGCCAGCTGTCCTAACGGGCAAAGATGTTATGGCCGCTGCTCAAACAGGTACAGGTAAAACTGCAGGCTTCACGCTACCTATTCTTGAAATGTTATCGAAAGGTACTCGCGTACGTCAGAACCAAGTTCGTGCGCTCGTGCTAACGCCAACTCGTGAGCTTGCTGCGCAAGTGAATGGCAGCGTAGTGAAGTACGGTATTAACTTACCGCTGACTTCGACGGTAGTGTTTGGTGGTGTGAAGATTAACCCTCAGATGCAAAAACTGCGTAAAGGTAGTGACGTGTTGGTGGCAACACCTGGTCGTCTACTTGACCTATACAACCAAAATGCAGTGCGTTTTGACCAACTAGAAATCCTAGTGCTAGATGAAGCGGACCGCATGCTAGACATGGGTTTCATCCGCGATATTCGTAAGATCTTAGCTTTCTTGCCTAAGAAGCGTCAGAACCTACTGTTCTCAGCGACGTTCTCTGATGATATCCGCAGTTTAGCGAAAGGCTTAGTGAACAATCCTGTTGAGATTTCAGTAAGCCCTGCAAACTCGACGGCAAAAACGGTTGAGCAAAGCATCTACCCAGTAGACAAAAAGAAAAAGAGCGCAATGCTAGCGAAGCTAATCAAAGATAACGATTGGCAACAAGTGTTGGTGTTCAGCAAGACGAAACACGGTGCGAACAAGCTTGCTCGCTTCCTTGAAGAGCAAGACATCACTGCTGCACCTATCCATGGTAACAAGAGCCAAGGTGCACGTACTAAAGCCTTAGAGAACTTTAAAACAGGTAAGGTACGAGTACTTGTTGCAACTGATATCGCCGCTCGTGGTATCGATATCCCGCAACTGCCTCAAGTAGTTAACTTCGATCTTCCTCATGTATCAGAAGACTATGTACACCGTATCGGTCGTACTGGCCGTGCAGGTGAAGTAGGTAAAGCGATTTCATTGGTTTGTGCTGATGAAGTGGGTGAGCTGTTCGGTATTGAACGCCTGATTCAACAAGTGCTAGAGCGTCGTGAACTGGAAGGTTTCTCTCCAGTAAATAAGTTACCTGAGTCTCGCTTGGATTCACGTCCAATCAAGCCTAAGAAACCGAAGAAAGCAAAACAGCCACGTGAACATGCTGATGGTCAACGCTCTGGTGATAACGCTCGCGGGCACAAGCCAGCAGGTAAGAACAAGCGTCATGTAGCTGGTAATGGTTCGGCTCCAAAGCGTAAGCCGACATCTGGTAAGAAACCTGCTGAAAACAACTCAGCTGCGACAACTGAAGATAAATCAGTAAGAAACAACGGCAGCAACTTTAAACGCGGTAGTGCGGGCAATAAACCTGCTGCAAATAACGCAGGTGCTCAGAACACTCTGAGCAAACCAAGCGGTGCGGGTAAATCTAACGGTACTGGTAAGCCAAACAACGCGGGTAAACCTGCAGGCAAACCTAAGAAGTCTGGTTACGGCGGTAGCTACGGCCCAAGCAAGTCGTCAAATAAGCCGACAAACAACAAACCTTCGACAAACAAACCGTCTCGAAGCCGTTCTAAGCCAGCTCCTCAGAAGTAATCTTTTCTGAGATATTGAAAGAGCAACGAACATGAGTCGCTTTATAAAAAGGCGTCTCGTGGGTTAAGTTCTTTCTGTCATTGAAATCGAATAAGCGCGAATATTGAATCTCAATGTTCGCGTTTTTTTATGGGCGCTGTTTGGGGTATTGTTGATGTTGAGTAGCCGTTTATGTTGAGTAACCTAGGGGAGGTTTATTGCTGTTTAAAGTGATTGAATCTAAGGGAAATATGACATTTTTGGGAAGGGTAATGAATCTTTAATTATTCATTAATAATAACATAATCACTAGCGTTTTTGTTGAATTTTGCAATTTGCAATTCCAGTTTGCAAAACAAACAAGGATATCCGGCCGATACGTGTCCAGATGCGTAGTAAATACGTGTTTTAAAAGTTGGCACGCATGCTGCATTAGTAATGGTGACCCTTCTTAAGCCGAGGGTCACCTAGCCAACTGACGTTGTTAGTGAACCTTTTTTGTTCACACAAAATATATGACCAATCACCCTTATTGTGATTGGTTTTTTTTTGCCTGAAATTTAGGTTCTATTTTTTGTTATTACTTTTTTACTCACCACACTTAGAGTAACAGCTTGGTTGGCGTGGGCATTCTCCACCTCTGGAGCAGATAAGCCTCGCCTCTGTCTCAATCCCACGTTCAATCCAATTTATATTTAGAATCTTGGCTATTGTCGTGAGATCTTTTTTGATGTTACGCGGAATTGCCACAGAGCCACCATTGTTAACGCATGACGCTTTAAGCTGCTCTGCTATGTCTCTTGAATTACCGCCTTGAGCATCAATTGCAGGGTTGAGATCTATACCAGCACACAACACACGATTGTTACCCGCAGGATCAGTCATATTGATGGATTCACAGCAGTAGATTCTTGGCTCATCACCCACGTTCAAAATGGAGATTTGAGCCGAGCTTCCCGCTCGAGGTTCTGATAATCGACGGAACACAGCCCAATGTTGACATGGGTCAGCGACCGTTCTCATATTTCCCCAAGGTAGCGGAATCCCGTTCCCGCGATATACCGCCTTGAGTTTCCCCGGCCCATAAGCATCAAAGTAGTGCCAGTGAGGGTAGGGCGATACTACAGTCATTCGACGCATCGCAACAGAGGGGGAAACCCCTGCTCTTTTGTGAACGTCGATTTCGTAACCAGTGCGGTCAAGTAGCTGCCTAAACGGGACTTTCGGGCACAAAAGTGCGCCAGCAAAGAAGCTGGATTCAAAGTCTCGCCATGCTTGAAGAATATCTTGGGAGTTGAGCTGTGAAGAGCCTGATACCTGGTTGTCGTCCCACGTGTTGTTGTTACCGACCGACAACACACTCTTTAGGCCTTCTTTGCTGTGCAGAATGCAATGACCGATATAAACCGAAAGGTCGTATTTCAGACGAGTTGGATACTCTTTAAGAATCTCGTTTAAGAAGATAGTACCGGGAGGCTCAAAGAAGGAGGTCACTAACTGCTTAGCGTTAATTCCGAGCTCATCGACGACGTCTTGCGGCGTGCGCGTCACCCAGCGGATGTTGATTCCTAGGCTTCTAGCGATGTCTATCAGGTCTTCTACGCTGAGGTTAAGACGTTTTAAGCCTACTTCTTCCGCAGCGCGCTCAAGGTCAGGGAAGTGGTTCTGGTTGCTCTCTTGGTGTGCTCGAATCAAGAGGTGCGCAAACTGGCGGCCTGAAATGCCCGTTTGTGACAGCATCTCAGGAATCGCAATTTGCAGGATGTCGTTTGAGAATAGGAAGCTCGGCTCGAGCGCCATGCCACTTATCCCACCACGATTCCCCTTATCAGGAGCAATGGCTTGTTGTTCAGATTCGTCGTCGAGGAACCACGTCGGATTCTTCTGAAAGACCTGTGCAATCACTTCCAGCATATCGATGCTCGGAACCCGCTTTCCACGTTCAATCATTGAAAGGTAAGAAACGGAAGGGGCACATTCTGGGTCGATTCTAATACAACGCGCAGACAGGTCCTCCATCGTTAAATGGTTACGTTTTCTTAGGTTACGTATCTTCGTACCTAGGAAATGTGACTGACGAACTAAACTTTTTGACAAGGGCATATTTGTAAAATTCACATTGTAAAATTTTTGTTGTGAAATTGTATGTAAAAAAGCGCTAATCTACAAACTAAGCAATTCACAAAATGACAAATAAATTAAACGTTAGTTTGGAATAATTGCTCTAGGACACATTTTTGCTGTAGAAATCGGTGGTTATCACCGGACTGGTCAAGAGGGAAAGACTATGAATATGCTTACATTCGATAAAACAGAAATCCAAAAACAATCAAAGCCATTTATCGCTGAAGCTGTCTTTGCCGTGGAGACAATCAATGCTAATCAGCAAACTGAAAAGCAAGTGAAAGCAAAGCAGCTGCTTGATCGACTATTCCCACTAGAGAATGGCTCACATCAAGACGTAACCAGCTACGTAGTCGATTACCGCCATATTATGGCTTACTTTAAAGACGGTCAGCACAGCGGTCTGAAGCACCCTAAGCAGTTTGTAGCGTACATGGGTGAGAAGAACGACCCAGACTCTATCTTGTTTCGAGATGGCAGTGGCAGCCACCTAGAGGTGATGTTTGGTTGCCACAAAGGGACAGGTTGTATTGAGCTAGTAGAAATTGATGATATTCAGTTGGAATCATGCACCACGTTTGGCCAATCACCAATGGAAGCAACAACCACAATGCGTGAAGAGACCATTGCAGCGATGCGCCACTGGATCAGTTTGATTCAAGGTGACGCAAAGGGTAAACCAAAGGCATGCAGTGAAGATAAAGAGTTCAGAGCAAAGAGTGGTGAAGACTACTGCTTGAATTATTGCTTCCAGATCTAACGGTGAATCCTAGTTAGCTAAAGTAATTTATACAACTAAAGAAAAAAAGCCCCGAAGATAATGAACTTTGGGGCTTTCTAGTCTCAATACGAGCCGACTAATATGTCGATAAGAGCATTGTTGGTGTGTTTTACAAAGGCATGACTCGGTTACGGCCAAGTGATTTCGCTTCATAAAGTAGCTTATCAGCACGTTCAATCAGCGATTGAGCTGATTCGCCGGGTTCAAGTTCAGCGACACCAAACGATGCAGTGATACTGCCGACTTGTTGACCACTGCGGCGATCTTTAATCGACAGCTTTTCTAGAGAGCGACGATTGGTATCAGCGAGTTGACGAGCAATACGCAAAGACTTGTTAGGCACAATCAGCGCGAACTCTTCACCACCAAATCGATAGGCAGAAATACCTTCACGGCAACTTAACTTCAGCTTGCGAGCGATCGCTTTAAGCACCATATCGCCAAACAAGTGGCCATAGGTGTCGTTGAAATTTTTAAAGTGGTCGATATCGAGAAGAATCAGACACAAAGATTGTTGTGCTTCACACAGGGTTTCTATGTCACGGTCGAAAGAGCGACGGTTATAGAGTGTGGTTGTACTATCGAAAAGCGCATCTTTCTGAACTTCTACTAACTGGGTTTTTAGCTTGGTGATCTCTGAGGTTGCAGAGTTTAGCTGAGAGTTTAAAAACTGAGTAGAGTGACGAATATGACGGGATTCAGACACCAGCTGTCGAACTAAGGACATGACTTCATCAATAGATAGGCTTTCATTATCAACACGAGCCAAGTCCTCGAAGCTTTTATCGATCATGTCAGAAAAAGCGGAGGTGTCGGTCAGGGTGTCATTCATTGAATTGGAAACTTCAGAAACTAACAGTTCCAAATTAGCGCGAAGGTCATTGATATTGGTTTCGGATTTGCTGGCAACATAATTGTTGTATAGCTGCTCACCAACGGCAGGAGGACAAATACCGTAGTGTTCTAAAACACCATCCATGTCTTGAGTCAGCTGGGGAATAGCGTTATCGACATAGGTGTACCAAAGTGCGTAATTTGCAGGTGTCGTTGACACCCTGTTCTTCATCATAAGAGGCACCGCTTTTTTTAGATTTGCGGTGGATTTCTGAAATTCGTCTTTGTTCATTATTTTTACTGCAGATACCAAAACAACTAAGCCACTTGCGAACAAGGTTAGCGGATTTCGAAGGTCTTTGCTTTAAAAATTATATGATTAGTGGATGAGGGTTGGATAAATAACTCATTTTTATTATGAATATCGATTGCGTATTCATAAGCGTAATCTAATGGATTGTTCTTTAACCATATTTGGGCTTATCAAACTTTCGGCGTAGCGTGAGTTAGTATCAAAAGATTACTGAGAATTAAGTGTTGTCTAGGGAAGTGCATACAAAAAGTGACGTAAATTGATCGTTGAGCTTTAATTGAGAAAGTCTAGGTTGAGGACGCTTGGCTGGTGATTTGCATTTGTTCAGAGTTTACGGGGGAAAGCCTGTATCGAGAGGGGAAATGTTTATAAGCAGGCATAAAAAAGCGCCGATAAAAATCAGCGCTTTAAAATTCTTTTTAGCTATAAGAGCTAATTATTGAGCAACAACGTTTGCTGCTTGTAGGCCTTTTTGACCATTTTCAACTTCGAAAGAAACCTTTTGGCCTTCTTTCAGAGTTTTGAAGCCTTCAGAAACGATTGCACGGAAGTGTACGAATACGTCAGCGCCGCCGTTGTCTTGAGAAATGAAACCGAAACCTTTCTCTTCGTTAAACCATTTTACAGTGCCAGTATTTGTGTTAGACATAATTTGTCCCTTATTCATAAATTTTCTAAGTTGTTGATTGCATTTAATGCAATGCGCTGATAATTGAATTATTTAATATTGCTAAGAAATAAGGAAAAACTACTTACAAAAACGGGTAACGATTTTACATGTCAATTTTTTACTATTCATCTAACTTAAATAACTCCGGCTAACAGAGCGAGAGCATGTTAACACAGTCTTTTGAGATGTACACGCATTGCTTAAGAAATTTGTGTTTTTTTTGTCATACCGTGCGAATGTACAAGATTTACACTGATTTAGTGATAGTTTTGTCGCTTCGTCCAACACAACAAAAGGAAGCATCTCAGCTTCCTTTTGATCATTAGTATAGACGATATTAACGCTTAAAGTTGATATCTTCAGTTTGATCTAAATTTATTTTTGTTTTCGCTGGTTGAGTCTCTGCAATCACCTTACCGTGGCGTATTGAGTACTGCACTGGTACTTGGCGGCGTACTGCATCAAAGCCATTGTCAGCAGGAAGAATCAGCAAGCTACCTGGCTTACCTTCTTCGATACCGAAGTTGTCTTGAATGTTCAATGTGCGAGCAGAGTTCTTGCTGATCAAATCAAGTGAGTTGTTGATTTGGTCGTAGCCCATAACCTGTGTTACATGCAGTCCCATGTGCAGAACTTGAAGCATGTTCGCTGTGCCCAGTGGGTACCATGGGTCAAACACATCATCGTGGCCAAAACAAACGTTGATGTCTGCTGCTAGCATCTCTTTAACGCGCGTTACACCGCGGCGTTTCGGGTAATCGTCGAAACGGCCCTGTAAGTGAATGTTCACTAGCGGGTTTGCCACGAAGTTGATACCTGACATCTTCAATAGACGGAACAGGCGAGATGTGTAAGCACTGTTGTACGAACCCATTGCAGTGGTGTGGCTAGCAGTTACTTTCTCGCCCATTTCAAACTTATGAGCAAGGGCTGCTAATGTTTCCACAAAGCGAGACTGTTCGTCGTCGATTTCATCACAGTGAACGTCGATCAGACAGTCGTACTTGCGTGCAAGCTCGAACACATAATGCAAAGATTCAACCCCGTATTCACGAGTGAATTCGAAGTGAGGGATAGCACCGATAACGTCAGCGCCGATCTTCACTGCTTCTTCAAGCAACTCTTTGCCGTTAGGGTATGAAAGAATACCTTCTTGAGGGAATGCAACGATCTGGATGTCGACCCACTCTTTCATCTCTTCACGAACTTCAACCATCGCTCTTAACGCAACGAGTGTTGGGTCAGACACATCAACGTGTGTACGAACGTGTTGAACACCGTTAGCTATCTGCCATTTCAGTGTTTGCTTGGCACGAGACTTTACGTCTTCGATTGATAGCAGTTCTTTGCGCTCAGCCCAACGCTCAATACCTTCAAACAAAGTGCCAGAGATGTTCCAGTTAGGCTCACCAGCAGTTTGAGTAGTATCTAGGTGGATGTGCGGTTCACAGAAAGGAGTAACTGCAATGCCACCTTCAGCATCAAGGATGTCGCCTTGATGATTGATTTGCGCGCCATTATCGAGAATGCGAGAAAATTGACCATTTTCAATCAGAATCTGTTTCAAGCCTTCTTGGTCTTGAAGTTTCGCGTTCTTGATTAATAAGGTTGTCATAGTGTGTCCTTAAGCGGCCTGAGATTTCAGAGCTTTTTTGTTCAATAGAGGATTAAGCACGAGGTAACTGATTGCACCACCTAACACTGCGTTCAAAGGAACAACGCCAGGTAGGAAGTGACCAGCGGCTACGCCTGTTGCTACCGCGATAATGCCAGCCCAGTTAACGGTTTGGAACTCTGCATTTGCAAAATCTTTGTAACGTTTACGGTTCGCGAAGAAGTCGGCGATGATTACGCCACCAATTGGTGGAATCGCCAGCGAAAGGAAGGTTAACCAACCAACGAAGTTGTTGTATAACCAAAGTGCGAAAATCGTACCGATAATGCCGTTAATGATTGACATTGTAGTACTTGAGCGACCAGTGATGTTAGATAAACCCAAACCGGATGCATAAAGTGCATTTTCATTGGTTGTCCAGATATTCAAGCCTAGCACGATGATGGCTGGAAGCAGCAGACCTTGCGCGATCATCACATCTGAAATATCAGCCTGACCGGTTGCTGCTGCTCCTGCTGCGCCGAAGATAAACATCAGCGAGTTACCGATGAAGAACGCAACCATAGTAATTAATACTGCGCTTGCTGGCTTTTTACCAAAGCGAACGAAATCGGCCGTTAACGTACCCGCACTTACGAACGAACCTACAACCATTGCAAGAGCCATTGAAAAGTCCATTGGCGTCTCTGGTTTAATAAGTTGCAGTTGCTCTAGTCCACCAACACTGTCTACCGCAATCAGTACTGAGTAACCACCCAGAATCGCAATTGCAGGCACTGCAATCGCTGAAAGCACCATTAGCGCTTTAATGCCGAAGTACACTGTACCCGTCATCAATAAGCCAGATACGATAATCAAGGTGTTGGTATCAATGCCCGTTGCTTTTTGTACTGGAATAGCAAACATCGCAACACCCACACCAAACCAACCGACTTGTGTACCACCAAGTAAAGCAGAAGGAAGCCATGAGCCTTTTGTACCGAAAGAGAAACGAGCTAGTAGGTGAGTAGAGAGGCCAGTAGATGAGCCGATGTAGCCAAGAAAAGAAGTGTAAATACCGAGGATTAGGTTACCGATGAGAACGGCGAGGAAGAAATCGTTGAATGAAAGACCTGTCCCGAGTGAACCACCTGTCCACATACTTGCAGAGAAGAAAGTGAGTCCAAGCATTACCATGGTGAGTGAAGCGACTCCTTTCCTAGCCGATGTAGGAACCGGCCCTAGACTGTAGTTATTATCAGCAGCCATTTTTTACCTCCGCAAATGATCAAAATTAAAATTAACGGTCGCCGTATTGCAGGCAAACTTGCGCATTATGGTGATATAAATCACATAGTCAATGCTAATTTTGTCAATAATTGCCCATAAAAACCAGTTATTGCAGTAATTATCTTGTAAAACATAGGGTTATTTTCTGTCTTTATTTAAAAAAAACAAATAGAAAACGTTTTCTATAATGCGTTGGTTATCTGCTGTTCTTGGTTGGCTATGAATGCTTATTATTATACGTCTGAATGGGTGTCTGTATCGAAAAAGAGGGCGGTTGGCCAAACTGCAGGCAAAAAAATAGCCAATCGCAATAATCGCAATTGGCCTATATATTTTGTGAACAAGAATAGGTTCACTAACAACGTCAGTTGGCTAGGTGACCCTCGGCTTAAGAAGGGTCAATATATACATTGCAGTTAGTGTGCCAACTTTTAAAACCACGTAAAACGGCAGTTTTATAGCAATCTGGTGCGTATTTGAGCGTTTAATTTGCGTTTTTGAAATACCCAATTGCAAAATGCAATTGCGATTTGCAACTTTAGAGTGTTTATTCGTTTTTCGGGTTTGTGTTCTTTCTGGCGACGAATGGTGAAATAAACAAAAAGCCCGTGCGATCTAAGAGCGCACGGGCTTGGGTATTGTTTCACCAATAGGAAGTATTAGATGGAGTAGAAGAAGTACAGTTGAGACTTCATTCTAATGATGATCCCGCGTATTACGTCTAGGAACGCCATAAAGCTGATAGGCTTCTCACCGCTTACCCACGCTAATCCGACAGAGCCAACAGGAATATCGTAACCCTCTGCCTCATCAATTTTTAAACGAACAAAGTGGTGCTTGTTCTGAAGGTTTTTGCCTGTGGTAACACGAACCTGCTCATCGATACCCAGCAAACTTGCTTGCGCTTCACCAGTGGCTTCTACAATGCCTTCTACGGTTGCAGAGAACACTTTTCCTGGGTATACCGCTGTCGCAAATTCCGCAGGTTGACCGACCTTAATATTACGAATCGCTTGGTGGTTAACTCGCATCAGCACGTACTTCTCTTCGGTATACATCTGGATACGAGGCATCATTGAAACACGCTGACCTTCACGAAGAATAAAGTTCGTTACAAAGCCGTCAGTCGGTGCCGTGACTTTGGTGCTGTTCAAGTCCCATTGTGCTTGTGCCAGTGTTGCCTTTGCTGAATCGACCTCAGTTTGCTTCTTGCTCACATTGGTTTCAGCTTTGTGGATGTTCAACTTCGCATTCTCGGCATCGACTTCTTTCTTGCTAAGCTGAGATTCCAATGTCGTAACGTTATACGTCGCTAAGTCTACCTTTGCTGTTTGTTGGTCGATGTCAGTTTCAGTGATCGTATGTTCTACCACTTTGTTTTGCTTCTGGTAACGATCAAGCGTCTTTGACTGCAGTACTAAGTCTGTTTTAGCCGAATCTATTTGTGCGACTGAAGCTTTGATGTCTTCAAGCGCCGATTGATAGCTGACTTTTGCAATGCTCACTTCTTGACGAGCTGTGTCTAAAGCGACCTCTGCAGACTCAAGTTGAACGCTGGCTTTGTCTCTTGCGATGACATATTTAGTGTCATCAATTTCGTAAATTAGCTGTCCTTCAGTCACATCCTGGTTTGGGTCGATGTGGACTTTGGAAGTTTTTCCCGACACATTAGTTGAATCGGGACGCAGCTGAATATGTGGAGACTGAACCACTGAGCCTCCCGATAGATCCATCGGAGTAAAATTGAGTAGGCCAACCCATACAAACAGCAACCAAGATGTACCCCCTAGGTACGCAAACGCCTTGGTGCCTTTGTTCCAAGGCATACCAACAAGTCTGAGTAAGTAAATGAACAGTGCCCAAATTGCCAAGCCTTCTAACATGTTTGGCTCTCCTCATCTTGCTTGTCGGAAGTTGTTTGCTCCTTGGTTGTGGTCGGTGACTTCCATGTGTCTCTTAGATTGATGATGGCTTTTTCCATATCAACGAAGGCCAAAATTACTGCTAGTACCCATACCCAGTGCCATACAAAACCAATCCATGTTAATGCGGTGATCAAACCGAGTTGTTGATGCTCTTTACTGTGAGCCTTGTTGATTGGTAATTCATGCACACGCCAGAAGCCGTAACATGCAGCAGCGATGGTTGCGACTAACACTACGCCTGCAACTACGTGTAGTGCGGTATCTGCGCCGGTTCCGACAAATGGGACACTAACTAAACTCATTGATATACCCTAGGTTAAATTGAGCACCGAGTGTTATTGATATCAGATTTAGAAGTTGATAATTTACCAATTACTTTAATAATGATGCCATTATGATTTGATCTGTAATAGTGACTTCTAAGTATGGTGGCTAATGAACAATTGTAACTTCTTAAGAGCATTGGGTATTTTGGGTATTTACCAATACGCAACGACTAATAAGGCTGTGAATACTGAGCAATTAGGTATTCCTAAATCGGTGTTTAATAACCCGATGAACCTTATCCCCGTAAGTGAAGTGGACAAATGGTATGGCTTACTTGAACAACAAACCGGTGATTCCGATATTATCTTGAAGCTGGCTGATAGAGTGGATATTGAAAGGCTAGGTCCTCTCTCTAACTGGTTTTTCTCGGGGCACGATCTGGCGTCGTCTATACGCCGAGTTAACATCGGGTTGCACTGTTTGCAGTCCGGGGCTTTTCTATATGGCGCTCAAGTCGGTAATTTCATCAAATGGTGCTACGACAATCCTGCTTATACTGAGGTGGGTAAAGTTCATGACTCAATTCGAGTTGCCATCTTTATGATGAAGATATTAAGGCGTTACTTGGGAGACGACTTTACTCCCGCAGCCGTCTCTATCGCAGGTTATCGCGAGAACACTCAACTCTATCAAGAGTATTTTGGGTGCAATATTCAGTGGGGCCAGCCACGAACTGAAATCTGGATACCAAGCCAGTCGAGGTTATCGAGCAATCAAGCCCCTTCTAGCGGCAAGATGAGCTTGGCAATGAACTTTCATGACTTAGATAATTACCTCAACATGCCTGATGCCGCGGATGAGCATAAGGTGACCTATGAGATGATCAATTACAGTCGCCATTTCGGCCTGCCAACACTGCATAAAGTGTCGAGTTTGCTTGGGTTATCTGAACAGCAATTTCAACGTCGATTGCATAACTTAGGCATCAACTTTTCTACCATTATGGGCTATGCGTTAAGTAATGTGGCGGTGGAGTTGTTGATGTATTCAGTGCCAATAGATAAAGTCGCGACGAGGCTCGGCTATACCAATGTCGCGAGCTTTAATCGGATGTTTAAGAAACATCGAGGTTTGACACCCAAGCAATATGTTGAGCGCCTAAAAACTGGCCTGTAACTATTCAGAGCTAACTTATGGTTCGTTTATGGATCAGGCTGGACAAGTAAACCATCCCCCAAGTACTCAAAATGAAAGGGGCGGTGAGTGGTAACAGTGACAGTTCATGAAAACCAAGTGTGATGAGACAGCTTAACAGCATGCCTAATAGGATTAACGGCCAACGGATTCGCGGATAGGGCACAAGTGCTAAAGTGGCAAGAATGGCGTTGTACCCGTAAAGACCTTGGGCTACCAGTTCGTTAGAAGCGCCAATCAACCCGCTAAATACGGTGCTAATTATTACTGCGAGCATAACCCAAATGGCATGCTTGATATTGTTGAGTGCGATGGCGACTAAGATAACGAGCCCCGACAACGCATTTTCGATGAAGCTGACTTGGCTTATCCCTTTTAACAACGGGATCACCACTGTCGGCAGGTTGAACCACGAGTTAGCCTCAATACTGATGAGTGGCATCAGTGCGGAATCAGGTGCAGAAAACGCTGACAGCTCAAAGGTTGATTGGATAATATAAATCAGCCAAGTGGTGAGGATAAAGGCGCTAGTGTAACCGTGATATTTCTCAAAACTGAATACGATGTGGGCAATCGGCACCGTGAGTAATGCACCTAACGCAGTCACTAAAGCCAATAATGGTGTCACACCAAAAAAGTTACCGATAAATAAACCAATCAAAGCGCCATTTAGCGCGTACATTCCACTATCAATGTCGTCAACTGACTTGTTGGTGTTGGTGTTGGTGTTGGTGTTGGTGTTGGTGTTGGTGTTGGTGTACATATAGCCATAGAAAGCTAATGCATAGCTGCAACTGGCGCCAAGTAAGGTAAGAAAAGCCAGCGCCAGTGACTCAATAGAAATGGCAAGCAACAGCAAAGTCGACGTCATGATAGACGGTGTGAAATAGACTTGCCCAATGCCATTGAGCAAGCCTTGAAACGGCAGAATATCCTTGTTCGTTTTCATCGTCTGATTACATTATTGAGTCATGTTAAATTTTTGTAATTCAGATTGTATACAATTTTATCAAGTTCACCATCTTCGAGTGTTAATTCTGATACCAGCGTTCACCATAAGCTTGTTGGTAATCTGGTGTTTCAATGATGCCTTCTTGTTCTGGAACGGTTTCTAACGGCCCAACAACAGTTCTATAGGGTAATACGCCAGCCCAAACTGGAATGTCCATATCGGCTTTATCATCATTCACTCCATGTTTACCAATCTTCACGGAAGCTTCTGTTAAAGGTATCGCCAACAACTCGGTCGCAGTGAGTTCTTTTTCATTACTGAGCCTCACTTCATCGGTTCTGCCCGGTGCGATTTGCTCAATAAAGATATTCAACAAGCGATCCTTTTCTTGATTGTCATCGATGACTGAAAATGACCCCAATACCACAGCAGAACGATAATGCGCACTATGATGAAATGCCGAACGAGCCAGCACCCAACCATCGAACAAGGTGAACGTTAAACAGGTTGGTTCTCCCTTTTTTAGTCCTTTTAGTAGGCGACTGTTTTTAGCTCCATGAATGTAGACTATATCACCCACTCGCCACGCGAGCATCGGGATGACCATTGGTCCTTGTTCGCCCTGCAATGCAATGTGTGCGATTAAGCTCTCATCAATAATTTGGTGCAGTTTCTCTTGTTCAAATACGGCTTTGTGAGCCCCTTTTTTAATCGTGGTTCTTTTCGTGTTAGATAACATAATCGCTCCTTAATCATTGCCTTTTGATTAATGTAGCGATTAACTGGTCTATTAAATAGAGCCACTTTTAAACACTATTTGGATCCAGTTATGCAGCCTATCGATGTCGGTGATCTACAGTTAGACGAACAACACGGCACGCGTCAAACCGCCTTGTTCCACGCGATAAGAGAGAAGATCGTTCAAGATTTATGGAGCAAGGGCAGTAAGTTACCTTCAACACGTAAGTTGGCTGTCGAGTTATCGGTGAGTCGAAATACGGTGATTTATGCGTACGAACAACTGGTTACTGAAGGCTATATCGAGAGTAAGCAAGGCTCAGGGTTTTATGTCTCGGTTGAACAACCAGAACACTTTCTAAGTTTGTCTAAGCCAAACAGTGTTCAGGATCCGAAGGTCAAACAAACAGTCAGTAAACCGAGTACAAACATAGCGACACCTAACGACATTAACCGCAGCTTTGCCCCAGGAGTTCCTGACTTAGATGCGTTCCCTTTTGCGAAATGGCAGAGGTTGCTGCAACGTCACTCTACACGTCAGAACATTGCGGGCAATCAAGAGGTTCAGGGAAGCTCAGCCTTGAGGGGAGCGTTGAGTGGGTATCTTGCAAGCAGTCGTTCCGTTCATTGTAATGCCGACAGAATCATCATCACCGCAGGTGCGCAGCAAGCCATCTCAATCGGATTAATGGCAACGTTAGCGATGGGCGACAAAATCCTCGTGGAGGAACCCGGTTATCGACAAGTACATAAAATTATCGATCTGTTGAGACTAGAGTTAGAAGGTGTAAGTGTGCGTGAAAAGGTGGGGTTGGATATTGAGAAAGTGTTGGCCAGTAATGCTAAGGCTCTGTATGTCACACCGAGTAACCAATACCCAATGGGCACGACTTTAAATACTGAGCAGCGCCTTAAACTGATCGATTGGGCCAATCAACATCAGTCATGGATCATTGAAGATGACTATGACAGTGAGTTCCAGTTTGCTCATCGCCCTTATACCTGCATGCAAGGGTTGGCGGGAAAGTTGGGGTTCGATGATCGCATCATCTATGTCGGCTCTCTGAGTAAGGTTATGTTCAATGGCCTTCGATTAGGGTACTTAGTGGTACCAGAAAGTCTGGTGGCGAAGTGTCTTGAGATCAAAGACGCGCTTACTGGAGACACGGCGTCCCACACACAGGAAGCTTTGGCGGATTTTGTTCGAGAAGGCGACTTGCTGCGTCATATTAGAAAGATGCGTCGGTCATACAAACTCAAGTATGAAGCCATGATAGAAGCGATTGAAAGCGAGTTTAACGGTGATCTTGAAGTGATCAGTCAGGCAGCAGGGCTACATGTGACCGTGAAGTGGTATCAAGGTATATCTGAGACTGAATGGAGTCATAGAGCTGAGCTTGAAAATATCATCATTCGTCCGTTTGATTTTTATGAATATGGATCAAGTGATGCTCGTGATTGGAGTGGGGTGGTGTTGGGGTTTGGAAATATCCGATTGGCTGACATAAAGCCGAAGATCAAACAGATCGCTCGGCTTTTTTATCAGTAATATTGGTAGGGCTTGTTTACCATTTTCTGATTCATCACGAATCGAGTTACAACTTGTCGATAGAGACGGTGGGTTTACCTTTACCTAGCCACTTCCGCCAAGGGAGTGACAATGTCACAAAAACAGTCACAGCATAGAGCATCGACCAACTTAAACAGATAAACACCAAGGTACAGATGACCAATGAAAGCATGGCAGTGTATCTAGATGCGCCTGTTAGTAATCGGCAAGCGGCTAACATTGCGAGCAGATAAACCAGAACAAAAATACCGTTGGCGAGCTTGAGAAAGAACTCAAGGTCTAAATTAGACAGCTCACCAATCACACACGAAATAAGCACGACAAAGCCAATTGCTAACGTTGGGTAGAGCGGTACGCCGCGGCTGTTCAGTTGAGCCATTCGACTTGCAGGGCTGTGTTGGCGGGCCTGAGCCCAGATCATCCGAGACAGGCTTTGTGTGTAAAGGTTTAGGCTGGCAAAGCAAGCAAAGAACCCGAGCACGCTGATGACGGTTTTGAAGCCATTACCAAACAGTTGTTCTGTTACCCAAGGGATGGATGCGGCATCGAATTCAGATGAACCGAAAGCACCCAGCTTAAGAATCACTACTGAACAAGCCCAGTACACTAGCCCCGCAACAAAACAGCCTGCAATGATGGCGATTGGGAAGTCACGTTGTGGATTTTTGAATTCCTCTCCCATGTGAGCAAAAGCTTCTATTCCGACAAAGCACCAAAACATGACAGCTAAAGCAGCGCCGATAGACCACATTGAATTGGATGAGATGGCAGGAAGAGCAACATCGGTTGCCGTGATGTCGGCTTTCCAAACAAAAGCGCTGACTAAGGCAAAAATCGACAATGCGATCACGGTTTGCAGTCGGCCAGAAGATTTACTGCCCATCAAATTGACGGCAATAAGCAGGGCGACGGTAAAGGATTGAGCACCAAGTGGTGTATCGAGAGGTGCGGGTAACAATTGTTGAGCAAAACCACCAGCCAGTGCAATGGCCGCTGGAATACCGACAGGAATAACACTCACAAACAACCACGCCACGCTTGTTTCTAATCGCTCGCTAAACGCCTGGCGCACAAAATAGGCAGTACCACCTGCATTCGGGTAGCGTTTTCCTAATGATGCGAAGGTCAGTGCAATCGGGCAAATAGCGATAAACAGGATTAACCAAGCGAGAAGAGACAACTGTCCTGCAATGCCTGCTGCGATCGCAGGGATCATAAATAATCCAGTGCCTAGCAAGGTCGTCGAGAGTTGTCCGATTCCTGAAATAAGCGTGATTTCTTGTTTGAGTTGTGTCATTCGCTCTCCTAGCTATTTGATTCTGGTCACGGTCTTCCAGTAACTTTCTTCTGGTGTGTGAGAAGTTATGATTGAGAGCATACATTGTTGACATCAATAATACAGCTAGCGAAACGTCGTAAGACACCGTCATTTTAACGGTATTAATCCGATTCAGTGTGAAAGTGTCGGCTGTCAGAATGGCTGTTATAAGTAGGAAAGTTGTGTCAAATTAGGCGTTATAAATAGAACAATAAATGAAAAGAATCAGAAGCATGGATAAATTTGATCGCCAGATTTTGGATATTCTCAAAACCAATGCACGATGCTCAGTGAGCGATATCGCCCGAGATGTCAGCCTCTCGCGCTCAGCGGTGAACGCCAGAATCAAGAAACTGGAAAGCGACAAAGTGATTACGGGCTACTGCGCTCAAGTGGCAGAACCCAACCAAACGAAGAATGTGTGCGCTTATATCTTGTTGAAGTTCGACATGTCGAGTAGTGACCATAGTTGTGAGTCTTACGCGAAACAAATCCAGAGTATTGATGAGGTGCAATGGTGCCACTCTATTAGCGGTGAGACAGATATGATGTTGTACGTGGAAGTGGAAAGCATGGAGAGCTTGAACCGAGTTCGCGATCAGCTGCAAAGTTACCCGGATCTTCGCCACTTAATGACTCATACGGTTTTGACCGAGTTTTTCAACAAACAGAATGCGACGGTGCATTCATGTTAGGCAATATCAACTTAAACCTACTGCGTTCACTGCATGTACTTCTTGAAGAGTGTCATGTGAGCCGTGCCGCCCAACGTTTGCATATCACACAATCCGCGGTGAGCCGTCAGCTCAGCCAGTTACGTGATTTGTGTGGCGACCCTTTGCTGGTCCGTGACGGCAACAAACTGGTGCCGACCAACCGTGCATTGCTACTCAAAGGTAAACTCGACGACCTGCTTGGCGAGTTTGACCACCTGTTAGATGATAAACCCTTCGAGCCGCAAGACTGGCAGGGTGAATTGGTGTTGTCTTCGAGTGATTATGTCGCTCAGTATATTCTTCCTGTGATTGTGGCAGAGGTGTCTGCTGAAGCACCGAACATTAATCTGGCTTATCGATTGTGGCAGCCAAACTACCTTGAAGCACTGAACGAGTCTGGGATTCATTTGGCTTCCAGTATGTTTCCCACAAAGCCAGAACATGTCTCAAGTATCAAACTTGGTGAAGATAAGTCGGTGTGTTTGATGCGAAAGTCGCACCCGCTGGCTCAACAAGCGGTTTTGAGTGCAGAAGATATTGTTCACTACTCTCACATCAAAGTGACGGGTGGTGGAGATAAAGACAGTTACGCGGACATAGCATTGAAGAAGCAAGGGCTGAAGCGAAGAGTGGCTTTACAGGTTCCGTTCTTTTCATCTGCTGGTACTGTGTTATTGCAAGACGACTATCTGATGATCGTGCCAGAACATATCGCCTATAACCTAGGTCGACACCTCGATACTACCTACTTTTCGTTGCCATTTGATACGGAAATGCATACCTATTGGTTAATGTGGCATCCTAAATATGACAACGACTCTGCCCACAAATGGGCGCGAGAAAAAGCATTCCAAGCCATGCAAAAGTCGAGTTACAATATCAGTATGACTTGAAATCATAGGTGTGATGATAATCTTTGATTTCAAATAATACCTCCTGCGAATTATGGTAAGTGCCAAGTATTGAGTATTAAGCGTAGAGCGTTCAGCTGGAACGCTTTATTTTATTAGGAATGGAATGATGACAGTAACAATTTGGTTTTCTTTATTAGCGATTTGCTTGTTGGGTGCAATGTCTCCGGGCCCAAGCTTGGCGATGATCGCTAAACACAGTTTGGCTGGTGGCCGTATGAACGGGCTTATCGCAGCTTGGTCACACGCTGCTGGTATCGGTATTTATGCGTTCGCAACCATTGTTGGTTTAGCCGTTGTGCTTGAGCAATCCCCAATGTTATTTAAAGGTATTAGCTTAGCGGGGGCTGCTTATCTGCTTTATCTTGGCGTTAATGCGTTACGTTCGAAAGGTGGTGTTGCCGCGAAATTAGAAGCGGGTGAAAAGATGAGTTACATGCAGTCTGCTCGTGAGGCTTTCTTGATCTCTATCTTGAGCCCAAAAATCGCGCTGTTCTTCATCGCTCTGTTTAGCCAATTTGTGGCGTTAGGTAATGAACTGACCAATCAAGTGATTATCGTATCAACACCGCTACTTGTAGACGGTTTATGGTACACCTTTATCACCTTGGTACTGTCTAGCCCGTTGATTGTTGAACGTATTCGCTCGAAAGCTCAGTTGATTGATCGACTATCTGGCGTGGTGCTGATCCTGCTTGCTGTTCGCGTGGTGTGGATGATTTAGTCATCACTAGACCTTAAGAGCTAAAACGGCTCACAAGAGATTATCTTGTGAGCCGTTTTTGTTTCTACTTATCTAAACGCTAACAGTTAACAGCTAAAAGAAGTTAGCCTGCTGAGTTTAGAACCGAATCTAATTCTTTCATTGAGTCAGCAAAGTAAGGGTTATAGGTCAAACGAGCATGGTTCTTCCCTTCTTCACGATACCCCCAAGCTGAGTACCAAACCTCACTGGTTGCATTGCATTGTTCTTCAAACCCTTCTGCCTGACCATTGGAGCAAATCTTCTCGCTACCATTGATTCCGTAATAAGGGTTGTTTGGTGAGAACAGTAAGCCCATGTGAGAGCCGTTCGAGATGCGTTGCTCTGGGATCTTCATGCTGTACTGAACAGCGCGAGGATCCTCGAGAGTCGTCTCTCCTTGCCAAACCAACACATTGTTTGGATTCGGCATAGATTCAGTAAAGGCTTGCTGAACGTAGTTGGTGTCAATCACGCTGTCGCCTTCACTCATCATAATAAAAACTGGTTTATCGAAGTGTTTATCTTGTAAGTCACCACGTACGACTTCTGATGTCTCGTAGTAAACCGATGCACCATTCATTGGCAACGAGTTGTAACGCAACACATTGTCTTCAGGATCTTGATCCGCCCAAGTGACAAAGTAGCTTGCTAGTCCCGCGTATTGAACGGCAGACGAGCTCGGTTGAAACGCAGGTGAGAACAGCAGTAACCCAGAGATCTTTGGATCGTTCATCGCCTGTGAAGTCACGAGGTTCGCGCCGGTTGAATAGCCGCCTAGCCAAACAGAATCATACTCTTGCTCAAGTAACTTCGTATGATGAGCCACCACACCTTGCCAATCTTCTAGGCTCGGCTGCATTAAATCACCCACGCGACTGCCGTGACCCGGAAGTAATACGGTTCTCACTAAGTAACCTTGCTCTGCCAAATGGGTAGCGATGTCTTTAAATGAGTAAGGTGAGTCGCCTAATCCATGAACCAATAATACCGCCTTGCCGTTTGGCGAGGTTGGTTGATACTCGGTTGGTGAATTGAGTTGGATCTCGAGTTGCTTGTCTTCCGTCATGAACACGCGGTTTTTCAATAACCAATCTTGTGTGTCATTGACGTAGGCATCAAAGCTGTCTTGCTGATAGCTAGGCAAGTCTGGAGATGTTTCGTAAGCGGGTATCGGTGTCTCGTTGGAACAACCAACGAGACTTAAAGTCGTTAAGGCTAGCAGTGCTAGGAGGGGCTTTCTTTGCATTATGTAATCTTGTCTCTGTTGTGCTTTCACTATGTCTGAAACTAAAGTTTAGGTTACTTTTTGCTTGAAAGGTCTTCGTATTCACCTTCAATAACACCGGCATCATTGGTTGATGACTGACGAGTGTTCATATGAGCTGCGAAACCTTGTTTCTTCATTTGATTCTGAATGCGCTTGCCAGTAATTAAAGCTGCAATAGCTAAAGGAATAGCAAGGATCAAGCTTGTGAATAACGCCAAAAGGCCAGTAAACAATGCAACAATCGTAACTAATATATTTTTCATATTCATTCCTCTTTTTCTATGTTGTTACTTTATCGCTTCTATTCTGAACGAAACATGAACGCCGTTAATAAATCTCTGAGAGTCACTATGACACGGATGTGTGCTGTTAGGGAGTTTATATGTAGTCATAATCACGCACTAAAAACATGGAATAAAACTAAGTTTAATAAAATCAATATGTTAAAAGTTGGCACGCTTGATGCTCTATAGGGGTTGGAATAAGTCACTGTAAGCAAAGTACTTACAGTTAATAAAAATTACTGGAGCCCTTATATGTTCTGTATTCAATGTGAACAAACAATTCAAACCCCAACCGTAAAAGGCTGTTCTTTCGCACAAGGTATGTGTGGTAAAACTTCGGAAGTATCCGACCTTCAAGACGTGTTGGTGCATTCTCTTCAAGGTGTTTCTTTTTGGGCCAATTTGGGCCGTGCGTGTGATGTTATTGATACTGAAATCGACGAGTGGGCGCCAAAAGCGTTTTTCGCAACACTAACCAACGTTAACTTCGACCCTGCTCGTATCATCGAATTCGCACAACAGTCCCATGAATTCAAGCAGCGTTTAGAGCAACAGGTTCGCGCGGCAGCGACATTGATTGGTTTTGAGATCCCAGCGCTTTCTGCTGCTGCTCAATTCGACCTTCCAACGGACTCTTCAGAGCTATTGGCGCTTGCCCCTCAAGCGGCGGTAAACCGTGGTCACGACTCTCAACACGAAGATGTGATTGGTCTTCGCCTTCTTTGCCTATACGGTCTAAAAGGTGCAGCAGCTTACATGGATCACGCACGTGTTCTTGGTCAAACTGATAACGCTATTTTCGCTGAATACCATGAAATCATGGCGTTCCTAGGCACAGATCCATCAGACCTAAAACAACTGTTAGATACGTCTATGCAGATCGGCTTAATGAACTACAAGGTCATGGAAATGTTGGATAAAGGCGAGACAGATACCTTCGGTCACCCTCAACCAACAACCGTGAATGTGAAGACGAAGCGAGGTCACTGTATCCTTGTTTCTGGTCACGACCTGCATGATCTAGAAAAGATCCTTCAACAAACGGAAGGCAAGGGCATTAACGTTTACACCAACGGTGAGATGCTACCTGCACACGGCTACCCTGAACTAAACAAGTACCCACACCTTGCGGGTAACTACGGCAGCGCTTGGCAGAACCAGCAAAAAGAATTTGCGAACTTCCCAGGTGCGATCGTAATGACATCTAACTGTCTGCTTAACCCAGATGTGGGCTCGTACGCTGACCGCCTATTTACGCGTAGCATCGTAGGCTGGCCGGGTGTTGCTCACCTTGAAGGTGACGATTTCAGTGCAGTGATCGATTGTGCTCTTGCGCAAGAAGGCTTTAAGCATGACGAGATCGAGCAAATGATCACTGTCGGTTTTGGTCGTAACGCCTTGATGGAAGCAGCGCCTGCGGTTGTTGAACAAGTGAAAGAAGGCAACATCAAACACTTCTTCCTAGTGGGTGGTTGTGACGGCGACAAATCTGAACGTAGCTACTACACAGATTTCACAGCTCAAGCGCCAGAAGATTCAGTAATCCTGACATTGGCATGTGGTAAATTCCGTTTCAACAAAAACCAATTCGGCGACATTAACGGTATTCCACGTCTGCTCGATGTTGGCCAATGTAACGATGCATACTCAGCGATTCAGCTTGCTCTTGCGCTGTCTCAAGAGTTTGATTGTGGCATCAACGAACTACCACTAACACTTGTTCTTTCTTGGTTCGAGCAAAAAGCGATCGTTATCCTGCTTACTCTGTTCGCACTGGGTGTGAAAGGTATCTACACAGGCCCAACAGCGCCTGCATTCCTAACTGAAAACCTACTAAAGATTATTCAAGACGAGTTCGATATGCGTTCTATCTCAACGCCAGAGCAAGATCTTAAAACAATCTTAGCGGCTTAATCTAAGCCCACTCCCAAGCCCCGTTGTTGCTGTTCTCTAGGAACGTGCAGCGGCGGGGCTTTTTAGATTTAATTCTTTAGTATCAGTGAGGTGTGTGAACTATGTATGCATGGTCGGATAGCGATTCAATCAATTTAGTGTGTTTAAAGAAATGGCACGAGACGCCAGATACGGTCAGCTTTGAGCTTGGCAGTGTTCCACAAGATTTACATTTCAATTTTAAGCCCGGTCAGTTCATCACCTTGGGTTTAGATATGCCGACGAAAACGGATTACCGTGCTTATTCCGTGGCTTCTTGCCCCGAAGATAACCGCCTGAAGTTGACGGTCAAGCGTGTGGAAGGTGGCTTGGTTTCGAACTTTATTGTTGATGAGCTTGATGAAGGTGACGAGGTTTCTGTGTTGAAGCCGGCAGGCGCGTTTAACTGTATTGATTGCATGCCAACGGCAACAAAGAAAGTAACGCTAGTGAGTGCGGGCTGTGGCATTACACCCGTAATGGCGATGGTAAAATATTGGCTGTCTCAAGACAGTGACAGTGACATTGAGATTGATTTCGTCCACATGGCACGCAACAAGCTTGAGACTATCTACTTTCAAGAACTTCATCAGCTCGATGAATCACATGCGAATTTCAACTTAAAACTGCTGTTAAAAGACAACGAAGGAACAACCGCCCCTCAAGGTCGTTTAGATAAAAACTGGTTGGTGAAACTGAGCCCAGATATCTTAGATAGAACGGTTTACCTGTGTGGGCCTGTCGGCTTCATGCAAGATATTGAGAGTTATCTGAAAGAGCTTGAGTTCAACATGGATAACTTCTATCAAGAAAGCTTTACTCCTGCTACTCAGGATGCTCAATCAGAAGCGTCAAACGCCGAAATTGCTGACGATACGAATAGTGCTGTTAAGGTATTTGTGCCTGCGTTCGGCGCTGAAGTTGAAGCGGAAACTGGCACACCATTGGCGGATTCATTAGAAAAAGCAGGCGTTCCAATTATTATCGCTTGTCGTAGTGGGATTTGTGGTTCGTGTAAATGCAAAGTGACCAAAGGATCTGTGGAATCAAGCAGCCAAGAAACATTGACGCCAGAGCAGATTGAACAGGGCTACGTGCTTGCATGTTCAAGCTCGATTCAGTCAGATGTTGAGGTTGAGTTATAACAGACGTAAAGCTGTGCAAGAGTGATGAAGACAAGATCTTATTATAGCGATAAAAGTTAGGGCGCTAGATGTAAAAAGGCCACCTAGATCAGTTAGAGAGAGCAGATCTAAGTGGCAACCCTCTTGTTTATACGGGGGAGTAAAACAAAAGGGGTTGCGAAGTCCATACAGACTTCGCAGATATAGTTATTATGTTGTGGAGCTTGTTGCGATGGACGTATCTACAAGAGCGAAGTTAATTAAACTTCTGGGTATGTCTTGTAGCGTACACCCATCATCTGTTCCATACAGTGAACAACTTGGCAGCTGTAGCCAAACTCGTTATCGTACCAAATGTACAGCACGGCACGGTTGTCTTGTGCGATAGTCGCCACACCGTCAACCACACCTGGGTGACGAGAGCCAACCAAGTCGGTAGATACAATCTCAGTCGAGTCTGTGTAATCAATTTGTGCAGACAAAGCAGAAGACAGCGCCATTTCACGCAGGTACTCGTTCAACTCTTCTTTGTTTGTGCCTTTCTCAAGGTTTAGGTTCGCAACTGCCATTGAAACGTTTGGCGTAGGAACGCGAATCGCATTACCTGTTAGCTTACCTTCCATTTCCGGCATCGCTTTTGATACTGCTTTAGCAGCGCCAGTCGATGTCAGTACCATGTTCAATGATGCAGCACGACCACGACGATCACCCGAGTGGAAGTTATCGATTAGGTTTTGATCATTGGTAAATGAGTGCACCGTTTCGATGTGACCAGACAGCACGCCAAACTTGTCGTGAACCGCTTTCAATACTGGCGTGATTGCGTTAGTAGTACAGCTTGCTGCAGAGATGATGGTGTCTTCTGGCTGAATAACATTTTCATTCACACCAAATACCACGTTCTTGATGTCGCCTTTACCAGGTGCAGTCAGTAGCACTTTCTTCGCACCGTTACACGCAACGTGTTGGCTCAGGCCTTCCGCGTCACGCCATACGCCTGTGTTATCAACCACAAGTGCATTTTCAACACCGTAAGCCGTGTAATCCACTTCTTCTGGTTTGTTTGCGTAGATAACTTGGATGAAGTTACCGTTAACGATGATCGCTTTGCGTTCTTGGTCTACAACAATGCTGCCGTTGAATTGGCCGTGTACAGAGTCACGACGAAGCAGGCTTGCACGTTTTTCTAGGTCGCCATCTTTGCCGCCGCGTACAACGATTGCACGTAAACGCAGTGGGTACCCCGGGCCACTTTTCTCGATCAACAGACGAGTTAGCAGTCGGCCAATACGACCAAAACCGTACAATACAACGTCACGAGGTTCTGTCATTGCATCGCCTTCAAGCGATTCGATAAGTGCAGTTTGTAGGAAATCATCCAACCCATGTGTGTCTTCGCGATCTTGCCAGAATGAATGCGCAAGGCGACCAACATCAATACGACATGGAGATAAGTCCATAGAGAGAAGGTGTTGAATAATAGGTTGAGTCTGTTCTGCTGTAAGAGGAGAACCAGTGTAACGTTTTGCGATGCGGTGAGCTTTGATGATGTCGATAGTTGTCGCGTTAACTAAGGTCTTACCAAAGAGGATAACTTCTACGCCTTTTTGACGGTATAACTGACCTAAAGTTGGAGCGATGGATTCAGCAATGGTTTGACTAGTTTGCCAATCTAGGAGGTGCTTTTCGGGACTCATCTTTACTCGGGACCTTTCACGTTAAGTTTCTGCATTCATGGCGGTTGTAGGGAAGCCAATCAGCATAGGGGATTTGAGGCATCAGTCTGTGGTCTTTATTGCCACTTAAATGTGCTGATATACCTTGTGTGTAACTTGTAATTTTTATGTGGCAGGATTGTAAGGTACGACGGGTTATTCTGCTAGGAAAAATAAATGCAGACAAAATATCTGCAAATTGGCTTTATATTAGCCATAAATCAAGATTTGAACGTCGATAAAGACTATTGACTTTAATAATCTGTAGCACTTATTTTTCGTCAAAAAATACTCAATTCAAAGGATAATATGTAATACAGGTCATATTGAACATTAAAGGTGTGATCGCTAACTCAAGTTACACGTAAACAGTAAACGATAAATAAGGGAATTAACGAGTATTGATGTTTGACCTTTGAATAAGCCTAGCTTGAGTGTGAAAAGTGCATCACGCAAACGATTGGATGTCACAATTTTAACCTAACTATCCACTTTGTTAGCACGCAGAGTCATTATTCACAGTCTAGTTGAGCCGCAGAATGTGGATGTGTACTTGTTATGCCGGTGATAATAACTGGAGAAAACGTCTTTTGTTTACATTTTGCTCACTAAAACCTCGCTTGCTTACATCTCATTTGTAGAAACCTCCTCGAGTAGACCTCTCTCACGTAACGTTCACTTGTCTAAAATCGGCTTGTCTCAATCTCACTTAGTAAAGCAGACTCCTCCGCTTTAAAGCCCTGTTTTGGATGCCTGTTGATTCTAATTTTTCGTTCTGGGCTCAGAGTATCATTTGTTCATATCCAATTTGATCAATAACCCCCTGTTAATGTCCTATTCTTAATTTGGGCTAGGTAAATTACTTTCGGGAAGGGAGTCGTTATAAAAATGATAAATATGTCAATTAGATGGCGTCTTATTTTTCTTTCCACGGTTTCTGTACTCATTATGTTCGGGTTTACAGTGAATGAAGTGCTTAAGAACGATGAGAAGATGAATCACCTTGAAACAACGCGTATTAAGGTCGAAGCGCTTCAATTTTTTAATACGGTTTCAAGTGATGCTTATCGATGGTTGGTGCTGTCTAATGATTCCCCTGAGAAAGGTCAGTTGCTTTTAACACTGCAATCAGAACTGGATAGACTGACTCAGTATGGAATGCGACTTCAACGGTTCGACAGCAATTGGAGTATTGACCCTCAGTTAGCTGAATTGAAAAAGTTGTTGATGATCCTAGCTAGTACACCTGAAACGACAGACAGCAGAAAATTGACAGAGCGCGCTTTCGACTTGTTAAAAGACGTGCTGATGGAGCTGTCCGAATATCGCATGGCTTTAGTCGATGAAAATATCGGTCAAGCTGAAGCGATGTTTATCAATCTTACGCATTATGTGTTTTGGACTCAGAGAGAAGCGTGGTTAAGCTTCAGTTTGAATCGCTCCCCAGAGTTTAAAAACCAATACTTGCTTAGCTATGTCGCTGCTCTAGAGAGGCAGCAACAGCTATTAGATACATTTTTCCGTTCGGATACGCGTTCTCCAAACATTAGACAGTTGCTAAACGCTGTCGCCAAAGATGAATTCCAAGACAAATTTACATCTCGAATCCTCAAAGGGGACTTTTCATCACCCGAAATATATCAACACTTGAAAAGCTTAGAGGTTAAAAAACGGGCTATTTCAAACGCGATTGGCGCTTACACCAATCAAATACAGTTTGAACTGACCAAGAATATCGCGTTGCAGAAAAGGCAAACCTTGGTCATGACGTTGCTTATACTCATCGCTTCTGGTGTTTTGATGTGGCTTGGGGTTGCGACATCTCTGCGCTTAAACAGAAACCTGTCGATTATCTTGAAAGGTGTGTCGGAATGCGCTGATAGCTACGGCCAGCCAAAGGTGATTCGTATCCAAGGGAACGATGAGCTTGCCGAGTTCACTGAAACCCTAAATCGAGTGATGGAACGCAACTATCTGCACAACAAAGAGTTGATAACAGCAAAAGAAGACGCGATTTCGGCTAACAAAGCCAAAAGCGCATTCTTAGCAAATATGTCACATGAAATACGCACGCCACTTAACGGGATCATTGGCATGGCTGAGATCTTATCTCAAAGCCAACTGAGCCCAAATCAACAAGAAGTACTGGGGGATATCGAATCGTCCTCTCACTCTTTACTGGTGCTGCTGAATGACATACTCGACCTGTCTAAAATCGAGTCGGGTAACTTGATGTTGTCACCACACAATGCTGATTTGCGAGAAGCGGTTTATGACTCTGTGAGTGTGATTCAGTCGAAAGCGATAAGTAAGGATATTGAGCTCGACATCAATATCGATTATCAAACGCCGTCACAACTGTTTTTCGATGAGTACCGCGTGAGACAGGTGCTGACCAATCTGCTTTCTAATGCCATCAAATTTACGTCTAAGGGCACAATTACAACTGACATTGCTTATACACCTATGTCTATGGGCAGGGGCAAGCTTGAATGCAGCGTGTCTGATACCGGGATTGGGATTGAGCCCGAGAAGTTAGAGTCCATATTTGAACCTTTCACTCAAGAAGATGGCAGCATTACCCGTCAATTTGGCGGTACGGGGTTAGGGCTTGCGATTTGTCGACAGCTTGTTGATTTGATGGGTGGTTACATTACCGCGCGTTCAGTGAAAGGAGAGGGCTCTACATTCACTTTTTGTTTGTATGTCGATGTTGTAGAAGCGCCTGTTCAAACTTTCGATAACCTGAGCCGAGCGACCATCATCTCGAACTCTTTCAATTACCTCGATCAGCTCGTTAAAGAGTGTGAGCGTTTGAATGTTCGAGCCAATGTGGTGTCATCCATTGCTGCTCTTAGTGAAAGTGTAAAAGAAAGTGACTTCATACTTTATTGTCATACCTTGCACCACTCTATGGAAAAAGATCTTGCGACGTTGAAGGTGATATATCCTCTTGCTCGCGTCATCGTTTGTCAGCATCACCTATTTAAAACCAACCTAATCAGAGAAACGGTCCACTCGACTCATACCTTGCCATTCTTGGGCCGACGTTTCTTAACCAGCTTACAATCTCTCGATGTGGGCGAAGAGCAAACGCCTCAAGTGGAAGCAAAAGATGAAGAAGTTCGCTCTCTGAATCGACGCATTTTGATCGTTGAAGACAATCTGATGAATCAAAAAATAGCGAGCTTCTTCCTTGAGCAAGCGGGTTATGAATATTTGATTGCCAGTAATGGCCAAGAAGCGGTGGATGTCATCACCCAGGGTGCTCAGTTTGATGCAGTCTTAATGGACTGCATGATGCCTGTTATGGATGGCATAACGGCGACTCGTGCGATACGTCAGTGGGAAGCCGATCAACAAGTCACACCATTACCCATCATAGCTTTAACCGCCAGTGTTCTAGAAGAAGACATCAAAGATTGTTTTGAAGCCGGTATGAACGCCTACTTACCTAAACCCTATAAATCTCACCAGCTGTACGATCTTTTCAGTAGCCTTGATATTGTCTAGGGCTCCCGTATCAAGGCTAGCGCGGCGCTACTTAACGAACTTCCAATCCAAGGTTGTATTGTGCAAGGCAACGACCGACATAGCTGATGTTCAGCAAGGCTGCGACTAAGATGGTGCTGATGTGGGCGACGATTTGAATTGGCAGTGAGAAGTGATCGGCCATTGGATAAGCAACAATAATACTGAGAAGCATAAGCAAGGTTGTGATAGCTAGACTGAAGTTTGAAACAGAAAGTAGAGTTTGAAAGCGTTGAGTCATCGTCTTCATATTGAATTCCTAATTGCTATTAATAATTATGATACTTGTTATTAATATCAATTAGCGTTCCAGTTTTAATTTACATTTAAAATCATAATCTTATGTAATTTCGCTTGTTTTTAGAGTCTAAGTGACACGTGCGAATTGCAGGTCTTTATGACTTGATCGTATTTCTTTACCATTGTCTAAACCCACAAGTATCGATGTGGAATCGAACACCTGAATATAAACCAAGCCCAACATTATTTTTTTGCCCGAATTCCGAATGAATCTTTTTAAGTTTCACGTGTAGATCTTCGCGAGTAATGTCATTTGCAGGCACTAGGTCTAAGGCACAAAACTCTAAGTGCTTACTTCGCAGTGCACCACCAGCTTGTTGATTGTAGATATCGGTTCGCTCTCCAGATACTGGTATAACAACACCGATTTCAGGCTCAATATATTGTTGTATGTACTTCAGGGTATTGATCATGTTTGGCACATGTTTCTTATTTGGGAGGGTAAACAAGGTTGTATTACTCATTGCCCAATCCGTCCCTTGCAATAGAACGAGATGCAGAGGCATGCTCTGAGTAACGCCATTGTCCTTGAGTTGTTGTCCGATTGCTCTCACTTGGTCTTGAGCGTGATTGAGGAGCATCCAACCTCGAAATGCTGATCGGGTCGGAACCTTGTAGCCATGAACATCGACCACGAGATCGTCATAAGTGATTTCGGTTTCTTCGGTATAAAGTTTCTCAAATTTTTCAGGGTAAGGTTGTGTCGTTGATAACGCCAAGGTTATCAGAATACTTCCGTACATAAAGTCTCTCCATCGCTAGTGTACACTCGTTATTTAGTTTGATACTGCTGTTGAGTTTCATTCATTTTGCTTAGGTACGCTTAAGCCTAGACGGTTAGGTTTAGATGCTTAAGTATAGACGCTGGAGTTTAGGTAAAAAAAACCCACTACTAAGAGTGGGTTACTAACATTGTTACAAGTGAATTAGAGAGGTTAGATTACTTCTTACCTTGGATTTGCTTGTCTTCTTCTGTCAGTTCACGAATGCGACGGCTGATGTCACGGCGAGCTTTAGAAATCTCAGCGCTCTTGATGATGTGGTCATCAACACGGTCTTCGTAGTCAGCTTTCATATTTTTGATAATGCCTAGGATCTCGTCGTGGGTCATCTCTGGCTTGATGTAATCAAGTAGGTTATCAAGAAGGTCGACACGCTTACGGTTGTCACGAACTTTCTTTTCGTTGTCTAAAAGTTCACGCTTAAGTTTGTTCTTACGTCGTGCTTGGTTAACAATTTCAAATACGCTGCTCATAGATTCCTTTTCCTATTCGTCAAATACGTTGTCTGCTTCTGATTAAAGCACATCAATTGATGATGTAACAGTCTTTAGATCAAAGCAAAAGTAAGGTTGTTTAATTATTCGTCACTCTCGCTGATGTGTGATTGTTTTTATCTTACCGTTCAAGTTAGTATCCCATGTAGATACTGCATTGATACGAAATGTGAAATGAATCAACAACAATTGGAAAACGAAGAATTGGACGAGAATGTCACTGAATCTTCAGCAGAACAAAACAAGCTTCGTGATGCGTATGTACAAGAGCGTACTTATTTGGAAGTCGTGGAAATAGAGCTAAACCGTTCTAAGATCATAATGATTGATGAACAGGGCAGAAAGAAACGAGTACCAATTTTGTCTGAACACTAGTTACTGCATTGTTAGGTGTTGAGATGGAATTATCAAAATAATAAAAAGGAAAAACGATGAACACAGTACTTTCCCCAATTGAAGCGAGAATTATCGGTTGTTTGATCGAGAAAGAAGTCACTACTCCCGATCATTACCCACTGACACTGAACAGTTTAACCACGGCATGCAATCAAAAGAGTAACCGTGAACCTGTTCTCTCTCTTTCTGAGTCAGATGTTTTAGATGCAGTTGATGGTTTAATCGGACGTCGCATGGTGAGTGATGAGAGCAGCTTCAATAGCCGTGTTAATAAGTATCAGCATCGTTTCTGCAACACTGAGTTCGGCGATCTGCAATTTACAGAGCAAGAGCGTGCAATCATCTGCTGTATGTTACTGCGCGGTGCGCAAACACCCGGTGAACTTCGTACTCGAACGGGTCGCCTTGCAAACTTTAGTGATGTGAAAGAAGTAGAAGCAACATTAGACAAACTCGCTGCAAGAGAAGCAGGTGCCTTGGTTGTGAAGCTGCCACGCGAAGCGGGTAAACGTGAATCACGCTACCAGCATTTGTTGAGCGGTGAAGTGGACGTTGAAGCGTTTGCGATGGCATCAGTAAGCGCGGCTGCCCCCTCTGCAACGAGTGAAAAGTTTGAAGAGCTTGAGTCTGAAGTTGCAAGCCTACGAGCAGAAGTGGCAGAGCTTAAGGCTCTGGTTGAATCACTGCTTTAAATGTCAGATGCTGATAAAAATGCGGATTGGGTCGTGTACTTGATCCGCAATCGTCACAATGCCCTTTATTGTGGCGTGACGAACAATCTAGAACGTCGATTTGAACAACATCAAACCGGTAAAGGCGCCAAAGCTTTAAAAGGTAAAGGCCCACTTAAGCTGGTTTGGAGCTTTGGTGTTGGCTCAAAAAGTGAGGCGTTGAAAACCGAATACGCGATCAAGCAGTTGCCCAAATCCCGCAAAGAAAAACTGGTATCACTCAAACTGATTATTGAGTGGCAAAAAGACAAAATTCAATATATCGAAGTCTCATAATTCATAGCTAAAATGTTTGTTATTGATTAAATCTTAATAGTGTAAGGAGCTATATCGGCTCTAGCTAAGCTTATGAATTTAAATGGTAATTACTCTTACCGTGAATGGGCTGAAATCATAATTTAACTCGATGTTCTTAATCTCCATTCCAAATTAACATATTGCTCATTTAGAATGTCGTTCTAATTAGTGTTAGACGCTATCATTTATCATCGTTGTCCTACATAATATCCATTAGCCATACAAAGAGATGGTGTCATGCTAGGTTAAAAAATGAGCCAAAGTAGCTCATATAAAACGAGAAAAATATGAAACGTTTACTGATGTTGTTTGGACTTGCCGTATTTTCTGCGTCCGCTCTTTCCCATGGTACTCATGTCCTCAATAGGTACTGGGAATACCAAGATTATCTTTCCACTTTTCCAGAACAAAGAGCATTGACCGATAAAATGGTCGAGGCTGTACAAAATCACCCTGTGCCACTGAGAAGAATCCAAGACGAACCAATTACGATTTCCGTGGTGTATCCGGGTCAACAGATCTCGGATTACTGGGTTCGCAATATTCAAGCTTTTGAGAAGCGTCTCGATAGGCTGAAGATCCGCTATCAAATAAATCAAGTGTTTACCCGTATTAATGCCGATCTCGCGCAGCAGAGTATTTCGTTGCAAGAAGCGATTGAAAACAAGACGGATTATTTGATTTTCACGCTAGATACCACGCGCCACCGCAAGTTTATCGAGTACGTGTTGACCTCTACAGACACCAAACTGATTCTTCAAAATATCACGACGCCAGTGCGAGCTTGGGCAGATAGACAGCCATTTATGTATGTGGGTTTTGACCATGCGACAGGCAGTTTAAAACTGGCGGACTATTTTAAACAAGTAAGTCCGCCAGACAGTAAGTATTCTGTTTTGTATTACTCACAAGGCTATATCAGTGATGCGCGTGGAGATACTTTTATCCATGAAGTGAATACGGATACCAACTTTACCCTTAAGTCTTCGTTTTACACAAAATCAAACAAAGACAGTGGCTACCAAGCGGCTAAAATCAGCATAGAGAACGATAAGGATCTAGACTTTATCTATGCATGTTCAACGGATGTCGCTCTCGGTGCAATGGAAGCGATTCGTGAATCGGGCCAAGACATCTTAGTGAATGGTTGGGGAGGCGGCTCGGCTGAACTTGAAGCCATTGCAAGGGGCGACCTAGATGTTACTGTCATGCGTATGAACGACGATACAGGCATTGCAATGGCAGAGGCGATCAAGTGGGATCTAGCCGGTTTGGAAGTGCCTACCGTTTACTCTGGTGAATTTGAAATTGTCACCAAGGAAGATTCCCCAGAACGTATTTCAGAACTTAAACAGCGAGCATTTAGGTACTCAGGTCACTAATGAAGAAAAGTTACGCCAGTACACCTAGAAACACTTTAGCTAGACTCATTACGCGTATCGTTATTTTGGTGATAGGCGTGATGGCACTTGGCGTGCTTATTCATAATTATGAAACCAGCAGTAATATCGTACAGCAAGAGACGAATCGAACGGTACAGCAAACCTCAAGCCTGATCCAAAACATGTTTGATTATCGTTTGTCGGTGCTGCAAATCCATCAAGACAGTAGCTCACACAGTGAAACTCTCAGAGAGTATTTTGATACGGGTAATGACGAGACTCTGAGCTACTTTTTCTTTGGTGTTGACCAACGTGAACCGGATCATGCACCAGATTTACGCTTTGTCTCAACCCACGATGGTTTGGCTTGGGAAGACGGCAACAGTCAATTTTATGGTTTGGATGAGTCCAACTTAAAGCATATTTCTGATGAGGTTTCGTTCAGCAGTAATTGGCATTTTATTAAACTGAGGACAGATATAGGTAAGCGTCACTTGTTGGCTCGCCGTACCCCTATTGTTGATAACGCTACTGGGGAAGTCCTTGGTCAACTCTATATCGCCATTGTGCTTGACAACAACTTCTCTTTGGCTGAGTCAATCCAACAGGGCAGTAATAGCGAAAATATCGTGATTGAAGCGCACGGTACACCGGTGACATCGACATTCAGTGGTGATGAAAGCTACACCATTACTGACATCCTCAATTACCAAATGTACGAACAGTTGCCGCGTCATTTCGTTACCATCGCAACCATTAAGATTAGTGCTGTTGAAACTCCTTTAATCATTCGAGCTGTTCAAAAAAATAATAATTTCATTGCGTTAGAAGAGAATTATCAGCGTGCGATCATCGTGGTGATTGTGGTGATCATATTGATGTCTTTTTTTGCTCGAACTTGGATTCAAAAGAGAGTCTCAGCCGAGCTTGATAAGCTAATGGACTTTACTCGTTCGGCAAGTGCTAGCGAAGAGTACAACAAGTTCGATGGCTCTAACATTTTCGAATTTCATCATATTGGTTGTACTCTTGAAGACACCTTTGAGCGCTTATCTGAACAGAATCAAAAATTCCAAGATCTCTTTAACTTTGCTCATTCGCCTATCTTAGTTTGGTCTGAAAAAGGCGATTTGATTCAGATGAACCCCGCCGCTCGCATGGCGTTGTTCGATGCTGATGACAATTATGGTCCAATTGCCCAAGAGTTTGAGCAGCGAATGCTGCCTAATATTCAAATGGTGGTTCAGGGTTCTAAACTGACGGGTATTAACGTACCCATTGGTGAAAAGGTGTTTCGTTGGAACATGTCTGCTATTCGCGTGGAACACGGCATCACAGGAGTGGTGGTACAAGGGCAAGATATTACTAAGCTAATCGAGGCGGAAAGACAGGCTGATCGAGCAAGAGAAGAAGCTGAGCATCTTGCGAATGTGCGAGCAGACTTCTTAGCTAAGATGAGTCATGAGATTCGCACGCCGCTCAACGGTATTCTCGGTGTGTCTCAGCTGCTCAAGCGCTCTATGCACAATGAAGATAATCGCGAGCAGGTGGATGTACTGTGTAATAGTGCGGAACATTTACTGGCGGTACTTAACGATATCTTGGACTTCTCAAAGATTGAGCAAGGGCAGTTTAATATTCAAAAGAAAGACTTCCGTTTAGGGGAGTTAGTTAATACCTTAGACAGTATCTATCGACCGCTGTGTGAAGATAAATCCGTCGAATTTACCATTGTGAATCACTTGGTTGATGACATTGAAATCAATACCGACCAAGTACGCCTCAATCAGATCATGTTTAATCTGTTGAGTAATGCTTTTAAATTCACTCATCAAGGCGGTATCTCCGTCAGCTTTGAGCTCGAGAGTATCTTTAACTCCGATCACGCCAGCTTGATCGTTCGAGTGAAAGATTCTGGCATTGGTATTGATGAAAGCAAAATTGATGCTGTTTTTGAACCCTTTGTTCAAGCCGAAGAGACCACCACTCGTGAATATGGTGGCACTGGTTTAGGACTTACAATTGTAAAAAATCTGGTCGATATGCTGGAAGGGGACATTCAAGTCCGCAGCGTGATAGGTCAAGGCTCAGAGTTCACGATAGAAATTCCTGTAGTCGTACACGCCAAGCCGCTATTAGTCGATGCTAAGCAACAAGCTGAGGTTGAGCCAGAGGCGTTGTTTAGTCGACCTTTGAATGTGTTGCTGGTGGAAGACAATCACACCAACGCCTTTATTGCTCAGGCTTTCTGTAAGAAATATGGCATGGTCGTCACCTGGGTAAAAGATGGCTTAGAAGCGATTGAGATGGCTAAGACGATTACCTATGACTTGATCTTGATGGATAACCAACTCCCTAATCTCGGTGGTGTTGAAACCACTCAGCAGTTAAGAGGTGAGATTGGTGTGTCAGCCCCTATTTATGCGTGTACCGCTGATGCTCAAGAGTCAACTAGAGACAGCTTTATGGCCGCAGGGGCGAATTACGTGATTGTAAAGCCGATTAAAGAAGAGTCGCTCCACCAAGCGTTTGTTCATTTCAAAAACTCATACTGGAATGACACAGAGCACTAGGCTTTAACTTAGTGCTCTTTAATGGAGTCTGTTGAAGAGAAGTAACTAATTTTCTGCCTTTATATCGAGCCAGCGACAAAGGCTTGTTCCAATAGCAGCGTTTTCAACTCATCACTCATATCTAGGTGTTCAGGGAATTGGATACCTAGCAGCCAGCCTTGTCTTTGCCTTTTCTTACTTACCACCTTGTAGACAAGATCGTCATCTAAGTACTCATTTAAGTCAGAATTGACTTTTATCTTCCAGCCGACATCAATATCTGATTGCTGGGTAAGATAGATACCGCACCCTGACGCTGAAAAGTCGACTAGTGTGGCATCCAGCGACAAGGTATCAAAAGTGACTTCACAGCTGAGACGTACTTTATACCTTTCGTGTTCACGAATAGGCTTGCTTGCAAAGTTTGAGGGTGGGCGAAGGAAGATTAGATGTGCTGGAGAGGTGATATGAGCCAGTACATTGGTTTTGAACGCGACAATGTGCCCAAGTTCGGTGTCGGTAATCGCACGAACAATAATATCAACGTTTGTGAGCTTTCTCAGCGTCAGTGCTTCTGTCGCTTTTTGCGTAAGCTCTAGGATGAGGTACTGATCTTCTTTGTGTCCGATATAAAGTGTACTGATCTGGATTGAGTCGTCTGGGCCAAATTCCAATACACCTGCTGTTTTTGTACCTGGCTTTAGGTATCTGAACAGTTCTAAGTTTTTATCTTTATGCATATTCGTTACTGAACAATGTTAATCGTTTGATAAAATAATATAACGCCCTGATAAAACTATGTCATTAGTTTCATTGAAGTAATTAGCAGCGTACAACAAAAAAGTGAATCGCTATCTCAAGTAAACAACGGCTTACTCTTGTCTTAAAACAAGATACACTGCTGACAGATATATACTTGATGGAGAAATAGTAAATGGAACTGGAAACCTTATTGAATACTCTGGCTGAAACCCCAGAGGCCGTGCAATTTGAAGATACAATGCAAGTGATCGAAGCTCACTATGATTTTTCTGAGCGCGAATTTCGCAATGGTGAGGTAGTGAACGCTGCAGGGCAGAATAATGGTTCGTGTAAGATTTTTGCTTTTGGTTTAGAGCAAGGCCTATCAGCAGAGCAAACACTTGCTTGTTTTGGTCAATTTTATCGTAACGACGTGCTCGGTTTTCCTGAGAACAGCGACCATCAAAATATTCGTAACTTTATGGTTCATGGCTGGAATGGTATCCAGTTTTCTCAGCCTGCGCTGGTTGCAAAAGTGAAGTAGACACTAACCAGGTAACGATTAGGTCGAAATTTAATCTCAGTATTTTGAAGCGAGAAAACAACCTCTCGCTTTTTTTGTCTATGTTGAACTGGCTAGTAACTTGCTATCCAGTAACTTACTAAATGGGCTCTAAACTACTGAACGGGCAGGGCAGATAAGCACTTACGACACATACAAACTCCAGCCTTTGGAATATCGCTAGTATCTCGTTTTTCTAACTCAAAACACCAACACGTCTCTTTGCCCGCACTGATATCGCATTGAGCTGGCTCATTACACTGTGGACATTGGTGAGTCGAACTCGCGCCACTAAGATTATCCATAACCGACGTTTGCTCTTCTTCAGATAAGCCTTTCCAACCTATAATTTCATCCATTGTTCGAAAGCAGCCACTACACATTCCGCCATTATTTTTACAAGCCGCTCGGCAAGGTGTTTTCATTTCTCTAACCTGTGATTCATTTGGGCTGAAATGTAGCATATTTGTTTCTTCTTGAAGAGCCGTTAAGCTAAGAAATTACTCAGTTAAATTTAGAAATGACCTCGTAATTTTTAGGCTTTTCATGTAGCATCTCGCCCCTTTTGTTGAGTGGGGGGATATTATGTTTATTGGATTTGATTATGGAACAGCGAACTGTTCTGTCGCGGCGATGGTTAATGGAGAGCCAAGCCTGTTACCGCTAGAAGGTAACAACCACTATATTCCCTCAACCGTGTTTGCGCCTACTCGTGAGAGTGTTTCTGAACATCTATTCCGCCACTTGAATATCAAGCCGAGTGATGCGATCGGTGAGCAAGTACTACGACGTGCGATTGCGCTGAACAGAGAAGAGAGTATCGACTTAGTGCCAGAAGACATGGCATTTGGTCAGGCTGCGTTGGACTTATATTTAGAAGACCCTCGCGATGTTTATTATGTTAAGTCCCCTAAATCTTTCCTTGGCGCGAGTGGACTGCATGATGTGCAGGTGAGCTTTTTCGAAGATTTAGTGTGCGCCATGATGGCAAATATCAAGAATCAAGCCGAACTCACGACTCAAGAGCAGATCAAGCAAGCTGTTATCGGCCGACCAATTAACTTCCACGGTCGAGGTGGTGAAGAGGCGAACAGACAAGCTGAAGACATACTGTCTCGCGCAGCTAAGCGTGCCGGTTTCCTTGATATCGCTTTTCAATTTGAGCCCGTAGCCGCAGGCCTTGATTACGAAAGCACATTAACTGAAAACCAAACAGTATTGGTTGTTGATATTGGCGGTGGTACCACCGATTGCTCATTATTAGAAATGGGACCAACGTGGTCTGGTAAAGCGGATCGTACCCAGAGCTTGTTGGCACACAGTGGGCAAAGGGTAGGGGGGAATGACCTCGATATCTATCTTGCATTCAAACAACTGATGTCACCTTTTGGTATGGGCAGCAAAGGCATTTCGGGTATTGATATGCCACTGACTCAATTCTGGAACCCAATTGCGATTAATAATGTTGAAGCTCAAAAGAACTTCTATTCAAGAGAAAACCTAGCGGCATTAAAATTACTTCGTAAAGAAGCGTCAGAGCCTCAAAAGCTAGAACGTTTGATGAAGGTTTATCACGACACTTTGGGTTACGGTATTGTGCGTAGAGCGGAAGAGGCCAAGATTGCGCTGGCAGAATCCCCTCAATATCGTGCTGCGATTAATGTTGCCTCTGAACTGGTCGAGGTAGATATCTCAGTCGAACAGATGGTTGAAGCGATTGAAACACCAAAGTCTAAGATGATTGAGTTGGTTAAAGAAGCGATTCAACAAGGCCAGAAAAAGCCAGACGTAATCTACATGACGGGTGGTTCCGCTCGTTCACCGATACTTCGTGAAGCCGTACAACAAGCTGTGCCGAATGTACCGATTGTGAGTGGTAATTACTTCGGTTCAGTAACTGCAGGTTTAGCTCGTTGGGCTGAGGTTTGCTTCAAATAAGAGTTCAATGATGAGTTATGAAGGGCAACCAGTCGCTGATTGGTTGCCCTTTTTTTGTTTTTCTCTAATGAACTTTCTATTGAACGATTTTTCCTAGCTCATATTGGGATTTGTTTCACAAAGCTAAATATTTCAGCTGAGCTCTACGTGTTACAAAATGTTTCAAAGGCAAAGGCGAGCCTCTCGATGGTCTGATGAGTTACCTTGGGTTTAGATTTTTAATGCTTTTTTAGTGATTATAAAATCAAAAATAATCAAAGTATTTATCTCAAAGAATGAAAGGAAATCCCAGTAATTGTCGTGTTAATCAACTGTTTTAAAAGGTATTTTTGTTTTTTATAGTGCGATTTTTTTTATTTTATATATTTTAATGCAACTTTTTTGTCATTCGTATATTAGTGTTTGCCTACTTGTTAAATGCAGGTAACAACTTCTCCGTAAGCACGAGGTTGTTAGTGAATAACTCACCCAGTTACATAATGGATATGACAATGAATAAGAAACTTTTAGCGCTAGCAATTTCTGGTGCAGTATTTGGTACACAGGCAGTTGCTGTAGAACTTTACAACGAAGACGGCACAGCGTTTTCTGTAGGCGGCCACGTTTCAGTAAACGTGAACGGTTCTGAAAAAGACGATGCATCAGTAGGTACAAACTCTCCACGTATCAACTTTAACGCTACTCAAGATCTGGGTAACGGCTTTACTGCTGACGCTAAAGGCGAATGGGCACTTAACTACCTAGATGGTGGTGATGACACATTTACAACACGTCTTGGTTACGTTGGTTTGACTCATGAAGAGCTTGGTCGTGTAGTTGCTGGTACACAGTGGTCTCCATACTACGATGTAGCTGCAGCAACAGATATGCCCATTGCTTTTGCGAATGACTTCCTATACGACAACCACGGTGCACTTGGTACTGGTCGTGCAGACAAAATGGTAAGCTACCGCAATGCTTTTGATTTTGGTGAAGCTGGTGAATTTAGTTTTGGTCTAGGTTGGCAGGGTGATAACGATGTTACTACTGAAACAGAAACGGTTGGTAACAACGGTTTAGTTATTACAACGCGTTCAACTGCATCTTACGGTGATCGTGTTCAAGCAACGCTTGGTTACTCTATTGCAGGTGTTAAACTAGGCTATGCATTTAACACTGGCGACTTCACTGAAGGCGGTGTCTCTAAGACTGCTGAATCTCACCTAGTATCTGCAGCATACGGTTCATACGGTTCTGGTTTATACCTAGCTGGTATCTACGGCTTTAATGAGAATATGAACGCTGGTCTTGTAAGTGGTACAACTCTTGAAGAGAGCAATGCTTACGAACTACTAGCAGCTTACGCACTTGCGAACAGCTTGAACCTAAGTGTGAACTACGAAGTTGTTGAAGGCGAAGTTCTTAAAGGTGGAACAACTACTACAGCTCGTGAAGAGTTAGCTCTACAAGCTGAATACAACTTCACTAGCAACTTTGTTGGCTACACTGGTTACCAATTCGATCTAAACGACGAAACTGGTTACAAGTCTGACGACAAGTGGACTCTTGGTGCTCGTTACTACCTATAAGTCGCAGACTTATTTAGCATAGTGTTTACTTCTTAAGTTTACCTTTTAGGATACTGTCCTAGACACCATGCTAAGCCCTCTCAAGCCTTTTGGTTTGAGAGGGCTTCTTTCGTTTTAATGCTCTTCAAATTTAACTGCCTACTTTAGTTTCATTTTCTCTAATTGATGTAAGCCGATGACTCTATTTCTGGAGGGTAGGTCGAGATATACACCGATATTTACCTAAAAGTATTCAAATCAATGAATTGAGCTCAAGATCAGAATTTAGAGATCGGTAATCATCTTGTCGAAGACTCTCATTTTATGATGCGCTAAACTCTGCTCTCTAAAAATAGTTCAGGGATAAACTATGAGCAGCGTTGTAGATCAGAAACAATTGATGAATTCGAAACGAACAGCAACCCCAACAAAAGTACTGTGTGTTGGGCGTAACTATGTCGATCACATTGAAGAACTTAACAATGCGATCCCTGACTCTATGGTGGTTTTCAATAAGCCAAGCACCAGCGTGACTTCCTCTCTTTCTTCGTTTCATCAAGAAGCACTGCACTATGAAGCTGAAATCTGCTTTATCGTTGAAAATGGCCAATACTCAGCCGTGGGCTTAGGGTTAGACCTCACCAAGCGTGAGTTGCAAAGTAGCTTAAAAGCGAAAGGCTTACCTTGGGAACGCGCCAAAGCTTTTGATGGCTCAGCCGTATTTAGTCGCTTTGTTCCAATTGATAACTTAGACCTTGCAGACTTAAACCTAGAGTTGTTTATTAACTGTGTTCGTGTTCAGAAAGGACATGTTGAGCAGATGCTTTACTCTCCAAAAACTATCCTAGAAGAGCTGTCTTCTTATACCACCTTACTAGACGGCGATGTTGTGATGACAGGTACGCCAAAAGGTGTTGGGGCCGTACATCGAGGCGATATCTTCCTTGGTCGCCTAAAGTGTGGCGATACGACATTGATTGAGATCGAATGGGTAGCAAGTTAATTAGTCTTTTCTATTTAGTTAATAAATTGGCTTTGTCGCTTAATGTTGGTTTTTAATTCGATTAAATAAACGTCGAACAACTGATTGCATCTGGAAGGGTGTTGGTAATTGATATAAAATCCGCCTCCGTTTTTATCAATGCTGACCCTCATGATCGACTTAACCATTTTACCTGTCTACCTGACTGCCGTTGTTGCACTTCTTCTTTTACCTGGCCCTGATATGTTACTGATTGCGAGTTCAAGCATGAGCTATGGCCGTAAGGTCGGCGTGTTTGCAAGCCTAGGTAATGCGACTTCTGGAATCATTCTGACAGTATTAGCGGCTATGGGTGTATCAGCGTTGATCGCAATGAGCCCAATAGCGCTTAAAGCTCTACATTTGTTAGGCGGCGCGTACTTGTTGAAGATGGGATGGGACTGCCTGCGAACAGAGCAGGGTAACGCGCCTGAGTTAAGCGATAACTTTGCAGCAAAAGCCTACTATCAAAGAGCGCTAATCAGTAACCTGCTTAATCCTAAAGCCTTGGTTTTCTTTGTGATGTTTCTGCCTCAGTTTGTGTCGACGAATATTGAAGCGACTTCCGGTCAGCAGATGCTTGTTCTGGGTTTATTACTGAATGTTCTCGGCTTAACGTTTAACTTTTTGCTGGTGGCGTTAGTGGGTACGATTGGTAAATCTCTCGTAGAAAACGCGAAGTTTCGTACCTATCAACAGAAAGTCATGGGCGGAGTTTTCATCGTGTTAGCTATCTGGATGTTGTCTTCTTTCTTTACTTCGTAGACGAATCAAATCAGACATCTTCTCGTGGTTAGCCGCTGAGACAAAAATGGACGCTACGAGCGTCCATTTTTTATATTTAACCGTTACATGTTGAACGCGCTAAATCGCTATGAATTCAACTCTTGTTGGTGTTGTTCAATCAGTTTCTCCATGTACTTCTCACCGCGCAGGCGAGTGTCTTCGTAGGTTTCTGTCCCTTCAAATTTTGTCACCGTCTCATAGTAGATCTTAACTTTTGGCTCAGTACCGGAAGGTCTTACGATAATGCGTGAACCATCTTCGAGATGATAGATGAGTACGTCACTTGCAGGCAGGTTAATGGCTTCAGTATTGCCTCCAATGACGAAGCGTAAAGAAGACTGCAAATCTTCAATTACAGAGATAGCGACACCGTTGATTGCTTTAGGCTGTGCCGAGCGGAGCTTAGAACCAATCGATGGTGAATCTGGGTCTAGTGCAATACTTCGCTGAGCGTTGGTATGAACCCCATGTTCAAATGAAATTTGAGCGAGAAGATCCCAAACTGTTCGACCTTGAGATTTTAACTCCTCAACCAATTGAGCAAACACGACAATAGCAGACAGCCCATCTTTGTCTCGTACTTGAGTACCAATTGTGTAGCCTAATGCTTCTTCATAGGCGAACAAGAAGGCGTTCTGATCATTTTCCAATTGCATGCCAATATTCGCTAACCATTTAAAACCTGTCAGCGTTTGGAAATAAGTCGCCCCGTGGGATTGAGCTACTTTTTCAAGCAATGTTGAAGATACGATACTGTTACCAACTAATTGGTTTTTGGTATGTGGCTTTGAGAGTAGATAATGAGCGAATAGCACGCCGACTTGGTCACCTGTTAGCATTTTGTATGAGCCATCATCTGTTCTCACTGCAACCGCAAATCGGTCTGCATCTGGATCGTTGGCACAAGCAATGTCGGCATCGACACTTTTTGCTAAGTTAACCACCAGATCCATCGCGCCTTTTTCTTCCGGATTCGGGAAGTTGACGGTCGGGAAGTTACCATCGGGCTCTCTTTGCTCGGCGACGCTGAACACCTTATGGAAACCAGAATCATGAAGTAGATCCTCGGCCATTTGTGCGCCGACACCATGCATTGCGGTATAGGTGATGGTGGTGTTCGCCGATTCGATCTCGTCACTCACGTATGGGCTCTGATTGATCGCAGCGCGGTACGTTTGATAATAGCCTTCAGTTAACCACACCAACTTACCTTGCGTCTCAGCGTCACTTAGGCTCATTAAAGGGAGCGGCTTGGTCGATGCGATATCGATTTCAGCGGCAATACCCGCATCGTGAGGAGGAATGATTTGAGCGCCATTCTCCCAGTACACTTTGAAACCATTGTATTCCGGTGGGTTGTGGCTGGCCGTCACCACAACGGCAGCTGCGGCGTTGAAGTGCTCAATACCAAAGGCAACGATAGGGGTCGCCGCGACGTTCGAGGTTAGATAAACCTTAATGCCTAAAGCCGTGAGTACGGAAGCGGTATCAATCGCGAACTGCTTTGAATCTAAACGGCCGTCATAACCGACGACCACACCGCGAATGGTCGCATTAGCGACATGTTCGATTAAGTAGTGGCCGAGCCCGGTTGCTGTTTCCTGTATGACTAAACGGTTCATTCGATTTGGGCCGCATCCAACTTTGCCTCTAAGTCCTGCCGTTCCGAACTCTAATCGTTGAGTAAAGCGGTCTTCAAGTTCGTCGTGCATTCCCTCATCGATGAGGTGTTGAAGTTCTTCACGAGTTCTTGGATCTGGGTCTCTCGCTAACCAATTCATTGCATCTTGCATAATCACTAAACCTATTAATGTCTGTATGACTTACCGTTGACTTAATTTAAGTGATATTAATTCTCATTTCCATGAAAGCAATCGTAAAACTCGATATAAAATAAATTCCAACGGCAAGAGGGCACGTAGATTAAGCCACTTCAAATAATTGACTGTTTAGTAAGTAAACTTACCTTGAATAATTGGATATCACTAACTAGCCTTTTACATAAATATAACAAAATTTAACAAATCCGCCGTTTTTGAATCTTTCATGGAAACCTCCAACGCTTTTGAACCGTAGTAGTTCTTGGGTTTATATGAGGTCAGTAGCCTGCTCACAGGCTAGTTCCATGTGAGTTGTAGATTGAGATTCAGCCTTTTCATGTGTAGCCGGAATAACAATGAATGTTGTCCAGTTCGCAACGACATTTAGGTCGCAAGTATCCAATTAGGAAGGACAAGGAGAGATCTTTTGAAAAGATTACTGGTTAGGCTAGCGTGGCTTTTGAAGAGTTTTGTTGTGCTTTTAGTATCGCCTTTAGTGCACGCTAGCAGTGATTACAACATGACTCAAGGCGTCACTGAGATCAGTGGTAAGGTGTATGAACTTCATATGCTGATCTTCTACATCTGTTGTGCGATTGCCTTTGTTGTTTTTGGTGTGATGTTTTATTCGATTTTGAGGCACAGGAAATCGAAGGGCGCAGTTGCTGCCCATTTTCACGAAAGCACGAAAGTCGAAATTCTTTGGACCATCATCCCTATCATCATTCTCATCGCTATGGCGATACCCGCCACCAAAACCTTAATAGCGATGGAAGATACCTCCCAATCAGATCTGACCGTTAAAATCACCGGGTCACAATGGAAATGGCATTACAGCTATTTTGGTGAAGACGTCGAATTTTTCAGCCTTCTAGCGACCAGTGACAAAGAGATTGAAGGCCTCGAAGTGAAAGGCGCGCATTACCTGCTAGAAGTTGATAAGCCGCTGGTACTGCCTGTTGACCGTAAAGTCCGTTTCTTGATGACTTCCGATGATGTGATTCACTCATGGTGGGTGCCAGCATTCGCCGTTAAGAAAGATACCATTCCGGGCTTTATTAATGAGGCTTGGACTAAGATAGATGAGCCTGGTGTTTACCGAGGGCAGTGTGCAGAGTTGTGTGGTCGTGCCCATGGTTTCATGCCGATCGTGGTGCATGCCATGGAAGAAGATGAGTTTGACGCATGGCTAGCGGAGCAGAAAGAGTTAGCGATAGCCGAACAACAAGCCGCAAAAGATGCATTAGATGCGTCACTTTCCTTGGCGGAGTTGAATACCATCGGTGAAGAGGTTTACAAAACTCGATGTGCGGTTTGTCACCAAGCAAACGGTGAGGGCATTCCTGGAGCATTCCCTGCCATCAAAGGAAGTCCTATTGCCCTTGGTGATGTGGATGTTCATATCGACACCATTGTTTATGGTCGTGGCGGTACGGCGATGCAAGCATTCGATAATCAGTTAACCGAGAAAGAGATCGCAGCGGTAGTAACTTATCAACGAAACGCTTGGGGTAATGATACCGGCGATATTGTTCAGGCCTCAGATATCAACGCTTATAAGGCGAAGCAAGAAGGCAGTTCTGAAAGCTCAACGGATGATGCACAAAATGATGCTAAGGATCAGTTATGAGTTCACCAATCAATAAGCCGGTGAAATCGGCTCCAGCAGAAGATCAAGTACTGATCCATTCTGCGGAAGGCACCTTGGGCAATAATGATTTGCCTGTTGATGATCACGATTCACATGCGGCACCTAAAGGCTGGGCTCGTTGGCTGTATTCAACCAATCATAAAGACATTGGTACACTTTATTTGTGGTTCAGCTTTGCAATGTTCTTAACGGGCGGCGCAATGGCGATGGTGATCCGTGCGGAGCTGTTCCAACCGGGTTTGCAACTCGTTGAGCCAGATTTCTTCAATCAGATGACTACAGTCCATGGTTTAATCATGGTATTCGGTGCCGTAATGCCTGCATTTACGGGTTTGGCTAACTGGATGATTCCGATGATGATCGGTGCACCAGATATGGCGCTGCCGAGAATGAACAACCTCAGTTTCTGGATCTTGCCTTTTGCGTTTCTAATCTTAATCGGATCTTTGTTTACAGAGGGTGGCGGCCCGAGCTTTGGTTGGACCTTCTACGCGCCACTCTCGACAACTTATGGCCCAGACAGTACCGCGCTATTCGTATTCTCAGTTCATATTATGGGGATCAGTTCGATCATGGGGGCGATTAACGTCATCGTAACCATAGTGAACATGCGCGCTCCGGGTATGACTTGGTTCAAGCTACCGATGTTCGTATGGACATGGTTAATTACCGCTTTCTTGCTGATAGCCGTGATGCCCGTTCTCGCGGGGGCTGTGACTATGGTACTGACTGACAAGTATTTTGGGACTAGCTTCTTTGATGCCGCTGGTGGTGGGGACCCGGTGATGTTCCAGCACATATTCTGGTTCTTTGGGCACCCCGAAGTGTACATCATGATCTTGCCATCTTTTGGTATTGTCTCAGCCATCATCCCTGCATTCAGTGGTAAGCGCCTGTTTGGTTATCACTCGATGGTTTATGCGACCTGTAGTATCGCACTGTTGTCATTCTTGGTTTGGGCACACCACATGTTCACCACGGGTATGCCAGTATTTGCCGAACTGTTCTTCATGTATTGCACCATGTTGATAGCGGTGCCGACCGGTGTGAAAGTCTTCAACTGGGTAGCGACCATGTGGCGGGGTGCTTTGACCTTTGAAACACCAATGCTGTTTGCGATTGCCTTCATTGTTTTGTTTACGATTGGCGGGTTATCTGGATTGATGCTCGCTATCGTGCCAGCTGATTTCCAATACCACGATACTTATTTTGTTGTGGCTCACTTCCATTATGTTCTGGTAACCGGTGCCGTGTTCTCGATTATGGCTGCTGCCTATTATTGGCTGCCTAAGTGGACCGGACATATGTACGACCACAAGCTCAGCCTGTGGCATTTCTGGACGTCGGTGATTTCAGTTAATGTACTGTTTTTCCCGATGCACTTTTTAGGGTTAGCGGGTATGCCGCGTCGTATTCCTGATTATGCGATTCAGTTTGCTGACGTTAACCAAGTCGTGTCGATTGGTGGTTTTGCGTTTGGGTTGTCTCAGCTAATTTTCTTATGGCTAGCGATTAAGTGCGTAAGAGGGGGAGAGCCTGCGCCAAGTAAGCCTTGGGATAGAGCTGAAGGTCTTGAATGGACAGTACCAAGCCCAGCGCCTCACCACACCTTTACCCATCCGCCGAAAGTGGATTAGAGGGCAGAACCATGAGTGATAAGCAAAGCGATCCCAATCAAGATAAAAAACAACCTAAGCGCCTGTCTAATAAGCGATCGACCAAAAAGCTGACGGGCTACTTGGTGTTGAGCGTGGTTGCGATGTTTTGCTTCGGTTTCGCTTTGGTGCCGCTCTACGATGTCATGTGTGAGGCCTTAGGCATCAATGGCAAAACTAATACTGTTTCAGCGGTGCAACCTCAGGGAATGCAGCCAGACTACTCTCGTACGGTTCGAGTCGAATTCATGTCCCACATCAAGCCAGATATGCCATGGCAGTTTTCGCCTGAAGTTCGAGTGTTAGAGGTTCATCCTGGTGAGGTGGTTCAAACTAACTACATTGCCAAAAACCTTTCTGGAGCCTCATTGGTTGGCCAAGCCGTACCGTCGGTTTCTCCAGGTATGGGGGCAACCTACTTCAATAAGATGGAATGCTTTTGCTTTAATCAGCAGCCATTGGACGGGCACAAGAGCGCAGAAATGGGTTTGATATTTTACATTGAGCCAGATATTCCAGAATCGATACATACGCTGACGCTCTCTTACACATTATTCAATATCACGAATGAGGTGGGTGCTGCGGCCAATAAATCTGAGCCTAACGTACTCGCAAGTAACTAGGAATTTACAGAACCAGTATCAACATAAGGAGTTGAGCGATGAGTTCTAAAAATGAAGTGTATTTCGTTCCACATCAAAGTCACTGGCCATTGGTGGGTGCTGTAGCACTGTTTTTGGTCGCGGTTGGCGCTGGCTTGACGGTGCAAAACATGGGTACCGACGCCGCAGGTGGTGTGTTTGGCAAAGCGGTGTTGTTAGTCGGGTTTGCTGTGCTGCTTTACATGCTCGCAGGTTGGTTTAGCAATGTGATCACAGAATCATTGAGTGGTCTCTATTCTGAGCAGATTTCTCGTTCTTTTAGACAAGGAATGAGTTGGTTCATCTTTTCCGAAATCATGTTCTTTGGCGCTTTCTTTGGCGCGCTTTTCTATGCTCGAATGATTTCTGTGCCTTGGATTGGTGGTGCGGGCAATAATGAAATGACCCATGAAGTATTGTGGCCGATGTTCCAATCAATTTGGCCACTAACGACGACCCCTGATGGCGTAACGACACAAGCTATGCCTTGGCAAGGTATCCCGCTTAAGAACACCATTATTCTGCTGCTTTCCTCTGTGACGCTGCACATGGCACATATCAGTCTTGAACAAAATAAGCGTATGGCTTTGATCGTGTGGTTGGAGATAACCATTGTTCTGGCTGGCTTCTTCCTGTTCTTCCAAGTTGAAGAGTATCTTCACGCTTATCAAGAGATGGGGCTGACACTTCAGTCTGGCATCTACGGTAATACCTTCTTTTTGCTTACTGGGTTTCATGGCTTACATGTCTGTTTAGGGACGATCTTTTTGATTGTGTTGCTGGCAAGGGTTGCGAAAGACCACTTCACTCCGAAAGACCACTTTGCGTTCCAAGCGGGCAGTTGGTATTGGCACTTTGTTGATGTGGTTTGGTTAGGCCTGTTTGTATTTGTCTATGTGCTTTAACTGCTGAGCCTATCGGGGATTAATAGGGGCGAGGGTTAGGAGTTATCACTCCTGATCCCAAAGCAAGTAATAAAAGTAGCACGACAACGGCTGACCACATGACACGACGACCCAAGAAGTAACTGAGTCTTTTTCCATTGTGTTTACCTGAGGCGATTTGGATTAGACCTTTCATCAAATTGAAAGCGATAAAAAACAGCAAAGCGACCAATACGACTTTAAATAACAGAACAAAGGTAGATGACGCCATAGTGATAACTCCAAACCGATTGATTGATGATGAACACAAGTTCCGCAGTAAAGGTTTTTGGATAGCGGTTGTTTTAACTGTGGTTTCAGTCGGCGCTTTAATCAAGTTAGGTTTATGGCAACTCGATCGTGGTAACGAGAAATTACGTTATGAACAGCAACTATCAGAAAGAGCGCAGCAATCGTTTAGGGCATTGGACACGGTTATCTCTGAATGGAAGGGCTCGCGTACACAAGCCCAAGGTACATCTGAACAGCAGTTTTTAAATGGTTTGAAGGTTGATGTTGAATTGGAAACACCAAGTGGTTTGGTGGTCTTGTTAGACAATCAGATTAACCAAGGAACGGTGGGGTATGTGATTTACATGTTGGGTGAGGTTCGCTTTGAAGATGGAAACCAGTCCTTAGTGGCTGAAAAACAGTTGTTGATCGATCTTGGGTTTGTTCCGGCAAGTAATGACAGAAGAGAACTACCGCAATTAGGAAGTATCACTGTACCAACCAAAATGTCAGGGCGCTTGTATACACGCTCAATTAATCCTTTAAGTCATGAGTTGGGTTTAGAAAATACGACACCGAATAGAATCCAAAACCTAAACATAGCAGCGTTATCACAGTATACAGGACAAGAAGTGCTGCCCTTTGTCTTCCAACCTCAGAGTTTAGATTCATGGCCCTATGAAATGTTATGGCGTCCAACGGCAATGAAATCTGAGAAGCACTTCGGTTACTCATTTCAATGGTTTGTAATGGCAGCGGTACTTTTGTTTTTGATGTTGTTGATTGGCTATCGGTACCTAAAAGCGACACCTATCACGGAGAACAACGATGGATAAATCTCAAGCACAAGTGAACAGGGAAAGTACCGAGGCAAACATGGCTGAGCTTAGAAGCCGTCGTACTAAGGGACGTTTGGTATTAATCGGACTCGTTCTAATTTTCGCTTTGCCTGCGATTATCGCCAAAACTGTGTTGGACCAGAATTGGTATACCTCAGGTGTCACTAACTCAGGCGAATTGGTAGAACCAAGAGTCACGCTAGCGGATTTTGGCGTAACGGTACCCATGGCTGGAGAGGGTTGGTTAGTAGGTTATATCGCACCGATGGAGTGCGAAAGCTTGTGTGAACAACAGCTTCATTATTTGAATCAAAGCTACTTAGCGTTAGGAAAAAACAAAGAACGCGTGACCGCCGTTGTTTTCGTCTCAGAAGGTAATTCGTTATCGGGTTCTCTTGATAAGCCTGATCTATCTTTGTTAGCTGGTGGTGATCAGTTAAGTACCGAGTTTGCGCCAGCTTCCATTGTGATAATTGACCCACTCGGGCAATTGGTTATGGAATATAAAAGCGTTTCTGATCCTTCGCAGTTAGTCAGCCAATCTAAAGGCATGATTCATGATTTACGAAAATTACTCAAGTTGTCGAGAGTGGGGTAAAGGCCAGTAATTAGTCGGCGTTGATGATTCTAGATAGGGAGATAAGCTATGCAAAAAGGAGCTCCAAAGTTACTCATGTTGATTATGAGAGTGACTATATTCCTAACTTTGACTGTGATTGTACTCGGTGCTTACACTCGTTTGTCTGATGCCGGTCTTGGCTGTCCCGACTGGCCTGGTTGTTATGGAAAGATCACGGTGCCTTCTGATGTATTGGCGGTGACTGAAGCGAATCTGCAATTTCCAGAACGAGCTCTCGAAGCAGACAAAGCGTGGATAGAGATGATCCATCGCTACTTTGCAGGAACATTAGGGTTGCTTATCTTTGTCGTTGTAGCTTGGTGTATTAAAAAGAACATCACACCAGTTGGTCTTCCATTACTTATCTCTGCCACTGTGATTTTTCAGGCTTTGCTTGGAATGTGGACGGTGACTCTTAAGTTGATGCCCGTTGTGGTTATGGCGCATTTGATGGGGGGCTTCACGTTGCTGTCACTGTTGTGTCTGCTCTACTGCCGTTTGTCTCAATTCCAAAGCCGTTTTGGCGAGGCTTCTTATTCTCCAACACTTAAATTTTGGGCGTTGTTTGGGTTACTCATTGTGGTTGGGCAGATACTGCTTGGTGGTTGGACATCGTCAAACTATGCCGCTTTGGTGTGTACCCAATTGCCTATTTGTGAAGGTAACTGGATGAGCTACCTCGATTTCAAAAATGCGTTCGATTTTGCTCAACATGGACACGATAACTATGAGTTTGGTGTGTTGGAATATCCCGCAAGGCTTACCATCCATGTCATGCACAGGTTCGGGGCTATTGTGGCGACGTTAATGGTGCTGATGATCGTGTACCAGCTATGGAAATTTGGCCAAGTGCCTCACCAAAAGCTGAGCGTGATTGTCGCAATAGTGTTGTTTACTCAAATCAGCCTTGGGATCAGTAATGTATGGTTTCACCTGCCAATCTCAGTTGCGGTTTTGCATAACCTAGTCGCAGCAATGTTGCTCATCAGCATGGTTGTAACCAATTTTGTGGTGTGGCAACGCAAACCGAGTGAGAGCTTGGTGAAGAACAGTGTATTACAAGGAGGTAATCATGGTCAGTAGAACGTCAACACAGTATGAAGTGGTGGCTCAAGACGCAGCCTTAACTCATAAGATAACAGCCAATAATGACATAACTTTAAGTAACGAAAAGGCTGAAAAAAACAAAGCCACTTGGAAAGTTTATTTAACGCTGACTAAGCCTAAAGTGGTGGTTTTGATGTTGCTGACAGCATTGGTTGGGATGTGTTTGGCCGTGCCGAATGGATTGCCTTTGCAACAAACTCTGTTCGGAATGATTGGGATAGGGTTAATGGCAGGTTCAGCGGCTGCGTTTAACCATTTGATCGATAAAAAGATCGACGGCCAGATGACTCGAACAAATCGACGCCCTTTACCATCCGGTGAGCTGAGTAGTGTGCGTGTGTTTAGCTTTGCAGCAGGTATCGGCTTATTTGGGTTCGCTACGTTAGTGGTGTGGGTCAATCAACTCACGGCTTGGCTAACCTTTGCAAGTTTATTGGGCTATGCGGTCATCTATACCATGTACTTGAAGCGAGCGACGCCACAGAACATCGTAATTGCAGGGATAGCTGGCGCAATGCCACCGTTATTGGGCTGGACGGCAGTCACCAACGAGCTGCATTCAAATGCTTGGTTGTTGGTGATGATCATCTTTATTTGGACGCCTCCTCATTTCTGGGCGTTGGCAATTCATCGTCGTGATGAGTATGCCAAAGTGAACATCCCCATGTTGCCTGTGACTCACGGAATCGAATACACCAAGACGTCTATTCTTCTGTATACCTTTTTGCTTAGCATCGTGTGTATATTGCCTGTATTGGTTGGCATGAGCAGCTGGATATATCTGAGCGCTTCATTGGTGCTCAACGGCGGGTTTGTTTATCACGCTTGGGTACTGAAATATCGTGATGAACCCAATATGGCCATGAAGACCTTTAAGTTCTCCATCTATCATCTCATGATCTTGTTTGTGGCTCTGTTGGCAGACCACTATCTACTTTGATAACCGCATTTCTGCTGTTGCTGAATAAGAAAACGGATGCTTTGGGCATCCGTTTTTGTTTGGTTGATGACTAAAACTCACCCAATACAAAGTAAGTATCTAGCGAGTACTTAGTCCACTTTGTTCCAAGCACTTTGCCAGTGTGAACCGACACCTGGTTCGTACTGAGTTGCTGTTGGAGCCCATTGAACACAGTAGCCAGAGTATGGGAACTCTTTACACTGATAAACACCACCATCGCTGCTCAGAACCTTTGTTCCTGCAGTGTAAGATTCAATGCTTTCTGGGAACACAAAGTCGTAATCGCCCGCTGGTGGCGGCGTTTGCTCGTCCATTAGATGAAAATCAAGCGTGTTCTGATCCACTAAGTTACCTTGGTCATCTTTCGTCACAACCACAAGCATGTGGTGGCCAGCTTCAGACTTAGAAAGAGTCAGTTGAACATCTTCAACTTGTCCGTCTGTTAGATCCGATTTCTGAGATGCAAGTGCTTCACGGTGATGGTTGTACACGGTAAGCTCAGCTTGGATATCGCCTGTTGCCGCTAACGTAAGATCAAGCTGAGTAGGTTGGCTCTCATCGATAATGTACTCTGATTCTAAGCCCGAGACTTCAAGATCATGCTCGGGTTCTGGAGTATCAATCTTGTAGCCGATTTCGACACTGTTAAAGCCAGAGCCTGCTTTTAGATAAACAGGGTTCGTGCCGTAAACGGGTGCGAAATCGCCTTGGTCGTTCAATTGGCCTGCTTTGATTTGCGTCTGCTCTTGGTTGATCTTAGAAGCAAGCGCGTAAGACCAGTTATTGGCTTTGCCTTGTTCAGAAGTTTCAATCACAAGCTCAGTGCTGTATGAAGCGTTCTCACCAGACTGGTCGAATACACGCGTATAAACAGCGTCACCAACATTCAGGTCTTGTGTCGGGTTGATTTGACCACCTTGATCCCAATCAGGAATGATAGGGCCGTCACCATCAAATTTCACGTCGATAACGTTGTAGAAAGCCGCTGCAGTGTCACCTACATCCCATACCGCAAGGATCACTTGATAACCTTCACGCTCTGGCACATTACACAAGTGACTGACTTGCATCGGTGGCTGTTCCATATTGCCTTCAACAACACAGAATGGCGTTAAGTCAAAAGAGCTGCGAGCCAACGGCTGGTTTGGATTCCAGTCGGGTTGAGTAATGTAATATTTCCAATCGCGAGTCTTGTGGTTAGCTGTGAATGTCCACTCGAAGTATTGAGAACCAGACTTGATAGGGCGTTTAACCCAGCGGTCTGCCTTTTGCTCGTCTAGTGCTGCTGCTAAAGAAGATTGCGCACTGGCGATTCTCCCATCAGCAGGGCCAACTTCTGGGAAGCCTTCAGGGCCTTCTACACTTTGTGGTTCGTATTGGATACCACCACAGTTGGTGTTTTTCTCTTGCGTATCACTCGCAGGGAACTTACATAGGGCAACACGGCTCTCAGCTACGCCATTGTTGTATGCCGAGACATAACCGTGACCGAAGCTTGCACCGCTTACGCTAAGAAGCGATAGCGCGATGAGTGATTTTTTTTGGAGTTGTTTCATTATTTGTCCTTACTGTATTTGGCCGACAAAAAAGAGAACACCCCGGCATGCATTTACACTTAAATTCTATTAAGTGGCGGCCCCGCTATCATAGACAGAATATTTGTCGACAGACCGGTGGCTTTGCGTCTTATTCTTTCAAATAGTTTGCCAGAAGTGCGTTTGAGCAATCGAAATGTAGCCAACCAGTTTTATAAATGCGAATCAATCGATTGAAATGTGGAATGCCAATCTCGAACTTTTAATTCTTGATACAAATTAACTTGCTATATGTTTAGTTCGTTAACGTATAAATTATTGATATAAATAAAGAAAGCATTTGCTCTAATCGTTTTAGTGAATGAATTTGGGTTGTTTCGCTTCGCTCTGTACAACAATTGTGCGCATATCAAAACCAAACCTTTGGTTTCCACTAACCGAACCCTGACACGCTATGTATGAAAAAACGGACAATTGATTGGTATGAATTATATAAAGGAGTCGGTATGGAATTCACAGAACTAGACAGAGACGCGTTGTATCAAACGTGGATGTCACAAAAATCGAGAATGCGAATTACGCAGATGGAGTTTTCAAAAAAGCTAGGCATGAACCAGCTTGATTTCTCAAGAGTGCTAAGAGGGGAGACGCCATTAACCATGTCTTTCATTAGTCACTTTTGTCGTTTACTTCATTTGGAACCAAGGAATGTATTCCCTTCGCTAAAAGAGGGTAATGAATCGGGCCCTAAAGTGGTCTACCTGAAAAGTAGAATGAGTGTTGATGGTGAGATCCAAAATGCTTATATTGAAGGAAATCAGGTAATTGTAGAGTACGCACACACTGTTCAACATGACTAATTTTAGAGTTAGCTCTGATTTTTAACCCCCTTTTTCTACAACCTTTTCACATAGGGTATGTCATACTTAATTAGATTCCTTAATTTTGACTAAGTGCGTTATGAACCCTTTAAAAGTCCTTTTGCTTGTTGCAACCAGCATTTTCTTGCTTGGTTGTGCAGGCGGCCCAATTAGAACCGCTACTAAATTTACCAGCTACGAAGATTTTCAGGCTGGGCCTGACGGAGGCGTCGACTTGGTTTGGGCAAGGGTTGGGCTACGTGACGCGCAGCGTTTGAAATCCAAGTTAGATGACTACGATTCTGTAGTGATCGACCGTGAAGCGGGTAATAAAGACTTTTCAACCATGATTGATTCGCTGGATGATGCCAAAGACGCGATCAACTATTGGGTTGAACGTTTAGGTGATACTCTACACAACATAGATGACGCATAGTAAAGACCGAATAATGCTAGAGAAAGAGAACCTGATTAAGTTGGCTCGAATGCAGATGCCATTTGGAAAGTACGCGGGTCGTACACTGATTGACTTACCTGAAGAATATTTGCTGTGGTTTGATAAAAAGGGATTCCCGTCTGGTGAACTCGGCGATTTATTGAAACTGTGCCTTGCTCTGAAAATTGAAGGGCTTGATAGTGTCGTCAAGCCATTGAAAAGAATGTAATTAAATAAAAGCTCACGCTGATCACGTGAGCTTTTTTGTTTTTGAGTTCGACACAATTTTACATGCATGATGTAGCTTGAAGAATGGCTCTTCTTACCTTGCTATAAAATACGCAATCGATAGCGTGTAAATAATGGTATACAGGGTGTTTTAAATATAAAACACAAAAAAAATTGCGTTTATTTTTAATTAGTGATTGAAACTAGAGTTTTTACTAGTTAAGTTACAGGGAACAAGAAGATTAGTGCTGATAGAAAGTGACGTGAGACAACGTACATTCAGCTCAAGGATAGAAAAAAGGAAGAAGTAAGCAATGTTCCAGACTGATGATGTAAGAATTAACAAAGTAAAAGAGTTATTACCCCCTGTTGCTGTTTTAGAAAAGTTTCCAGCGACAGAAGTTGCTTCTTCTACAACCTTTGAAAGCCGCAAAGCGATCCACAATATTTTAGAAGAGAGCGATGATCGCTTGCTTGTTATTGTCGGCCCATGTTCTATTCATGACACAGAAGCTGCTCTTGAGTACGGTAAACGTTTGAAAGTGTTGCGCGACGAACTGGGTGATAACCTTGAAATCGTAATGCGTGTTTACTTTGAAAAACCACGTACAACTGTTGGTTGGAAAGGTCTAATAAATGACCCGTACATGAACGATACGTTCAAGCTAAATGATGGCCTTCGTCTAGGACGTAAGCTACTGCTGGACCTAACTGACATGGGCATGCCAACGGCAAGCGAATTCCTAGACATGATCACGCCTCAATACGTTGCTGACCTAATCAGCTGGGGTGCAATCGGCGCACGTACTACAGAATCTCAAGTTCACCGCGAACTGGCTTCTGGCCTATCTTGCCCAGTTGGATTTAAGAATGGTACTGATGGCAACATCAAGATTGCAACAGATGCTATTCGCTCTGCTAGCGCTTCTCACCACTTCTTATCAGTAACTAAGTACGGTCACTCAGCTATCGTTGAAACAGCAGGTAACCCTGATTGTCATATCATCCTACGTGGTGGCAAAGAGCCAAATTACAGCGCAGAACACGTTGGTAAGATTAAAGAAGAGCTAGCAGCTTCTGGTCTTCCACAAAAAGTGATGATCGATTTCAGCCACGCAAACAGCTCTAAGCAGTTTAAGCGTCAAATGAACGTATCTGATGACGTAAGCGCACAAATTTCTGGTGGCGACAAAGCTATCTTTGGTGTGATGATTGAATCTCATCTTGTTGAAGGTCGCCAAGACCTGGTTGAGGGCAAAGCTGCAACGTACGGCCAATCTGTTACTGATGCGTGTATTGGTTGGGAAGACACTGAAACAGTACTTCGCCAGCTGGCAGACGCTGTTGAAGCTCGTCGTAACAAATAGACTAATTACAGTCAGCGATTAAGCTACTGAAAATTCAAAGCCCTTAGTTAGCAACAGCTAATAAGGGCTTTTTTGTGGATCTTAGTTGAAAACTGGAAGTGTCTGTATTCTTAAATGAGAAAAGACAGTAACTCGTCGACTTTAAGTGACAGTAAAGCTTTATCTTGTTTGGTTTCAACGTTAAGGCGTATTAATGGCTCGGTATTGGACTTTCTTAAGTTGAAGCGCCATGAGCCCATATTCATGCTGATTCCGTCTGTGTGATCGATCTCAACGGCATGATCTTGGTAGTGCGATAACACGCAAGCCATGACCTGCTCTGGGTCTGAGACTCTTCGATTGATCTCCCCGGAAGAGGGGAATCTATCTATACTAGTACTCGTTAATTGGTGAAGAGATTGTTGAGTTTTCGACATCAGCTCGATAACCAATAGCCAAGGAATCATGCCTGAATCGCAATATCCAAAATCACGAAAATAATGGTGTGCGCTCATTTCGCCCCCATAGACGGCATTCGTTTCACGCATCTTCTCTTTGATCAGTGCGTGTCCTGCTTTAATTCCAATCGCTTTTCCACCATGCGTTTTTGCGATTTCAATTGTGTTCCAGGTCATGCGCATATCGTGCAATACAGTCGTGTTAGGCTGTTTGACCAAGAATGCTTCAGCAAGCAACCCTACAATGTAATAACCCTCGATGTAATTGCCTTGCTCATCAAAGAAAAAGCATCGGTCGAAGTCTCCATCCCAAGCAATTCCAAGGTTGGCAGAATGCTCTAAAACGGCATCTCGAGTGGCTGCTTGGTTCTCTCTAATCAAAGGGTTTGGAATACCATTTGGGAAGTTTCCATCAGGGTTATGATGAACTTTGATGAAGGTGATAGGGACACCGAGTTCGTTAAATTTATTATCTAAAGCATCAATGATATGTCCTGCAACACCGTTCCCAGCATTAACCACAATCTTCATCGGTGACAGCTTTGATGGGGTTATGTACGAGAGTAGGTGCTCGACGTACGGAGCAAGAATACTGTTCGATCTACTAGAGTTACTTGGTTGTGCATGAACGAACGGTAAATTGCAGTTCAGCTCTTGATTAAGTTCTTCAATGCGTCGTTTGATTTCATCTAAACCACTGTTTTTACTGATAGGGCTAGCGTCTACACCGACCATTTTCATGCCGTTGTAATTGATTGGGTTGTGGCTGGCTGTGATTTGTATTCCGCCAATCGCTTTTAGGTAACGAGTCGCAAAGTAGACCTCTTCAGTGCCAGTCATACCTAGATCAATGACGGTAATCCCTGACTCGATTAAGCCTTTGGTCATGGCTTCTTGTAATGACAGGGAGGTTTTGCGGTTATCACGACCAATCACTACCTGCGCCAAACCATCGAGTGAGGTTTCAGGCTTAGCGGATAGGACGTATTCGCCAAATGCCTTACCGAGCAGGTAGGCGAGTGGCTCATTGATTTGTTTACCAATGACGCCGCGGATATCGTTGTTCTTAAAGCAGTTTAGGTCTAATGTTGGTTTCATCGATTTGTCGCTGCTTTATTTCGTTTGGTTGTGCTTTGATGAGTGGACTTGTTGCTTGCGCACGTCTCGCCTATAACTGTCTTGATATCGAATGATGTCGCCTTCACTTAAATGACTGCCTGTTTGTACTTCAATCATCTCGAGTGGGAGATCCCCTGGGTTCTCTAGGCTGTGAATATGACCTAAAGGGATGTAAGTGGATTGATCTTCTTCAACCAGATAGGTTTTCTCATTGTTGGTCACTTTCGCAGTACCCGCCACGACTACCCAATGTTCCGCTCTATGGTGGTGCATTTGTAACGACAACTTGTGACCGGGTTTAACGGTGATACGTTTAACTTTGTCGCGCTTGCCTAGGTCGATAACATCGTATTTACCCCAAGGTCTAAACACCTCACGATGATGCACATGTTCTGTGCGACCCGCTTGATTTAGTTGACTGACAATCGATTTAACACCCTGAACCTTGTCTTTATTTGCAACCAATATAGCGTCTTTGGTTTCGACAATAATCAGGTTGTCGACACCTACCGTCGCAACCAGCTTATTTTCAGCATGGATGTAGTTGTGTTGAGAGTCGACGGTTAACACATCACCTTCAATGACGTTATTGTGCTGATCTTTTTCGCTTACATCCCAGATCACGGACCATGAGCCAATATCGTTCCAGCCGACATCCATCGGGATCACCGCGGCGTGCGAGGTCTTTTCCATCACGGCGTAATCGATTGAATCACTTGGACTGCTTTTGAATGCTTCAGCGTCTATACGGATAAAGTCGAGGTCGGTATTTTGCGTTGCAAGAGCGAGTTTACTAGCCGCTACTATCTCAGGGTGGTGTTCGGCGAGTTCTTCAACATAGCGTGATGCCTTAAACATGAACATGCCACTGTTCCATAAGTATTGTCCTGAGCGGATGTACTCTTCTGCTGTTGCTGTGTCTGGCTTTTCTACAAAGCATTCTATGGCGAAGGCGTGATTGATTGGCTGCTCTGTTCCATTAGTATCAGTTTGAGCACTGGAGGAAAGAGGCTCTCCCTGCTTGATATAGCCATAGCCAGTCTCTGGGGAGCTAGGTGTTATACCGAATGTCACCAGCTTGCCTTGTTTTGCATAATCAACACCACGACTAATCGCTTGTTGGAATTCAGAGGTTTTCGCGATGTGATGATCAGCAGCCAGCACTAACAAGATAGGGTCGGATGCGCTTTGTTCATTAAGCGGTGGTTTACTTAAAGCCTTTAGGGCGGCAAGCGCAATGGCTGGGGCTGTATTTCTACCGACTGGCTCTAGCAGAATACCACTATGTTGAATGTTAGCTGATCGAGCTTGTTCAGCGGCAATAAAGCGATGCTCTTCATTACAGATAATGAATGGGGCATCGCATTTACTATCCATCAAGTGCTCTTCAAGGCCTTGCAGGCGTTGAAGTGTGTGCTGAAGCATTGACTGGTCGCCGGCAATATTGAGAAATTGCTTAGGGTAAAGCTCGCGAGACAGTGGCCAGAGACGACTTCCGGAGCCGCCGGCTAGAATGACAGGTAAAATCATAGCGTGGTAATTAGGTGCATTAGAATACTGCCATCATATTACCACGCTTCACGCTTATTACTTATCGATAACCAAGAAGGATATGACTATCGATGACCTTCCGTAGGGGAGTTCAACATGTCTTTGGGATCGCTAATATTCTGATTATCACCTAGGCTTTGAACGCTGTTATGATCTTGAACATTAGAAAAGTCTTGAGGGTCAATCTTGAGTGTCTGTGTTGGGAACGCGATGTCTGCATTGTGTTTATGAATAATCGCCAGAACCTGTAACAGAACGTCTTGCTTCACTTTGTGGTACCTGATCCAGTTGACTGTTTTTGTGAAGGTATAGATAAAGAAGTTGAGCGTTGATGGCCCAAATTTGTCAAAGTTAACGATCAACGTCTGTTTGGCATCAATATCTGGGTGGGTCTCGAGCATGGTTCTTACATCATCAACAATGAGCGCCAATTTGTCTGCATCTTGATAACGAAGACCAAAGGTTTCATTGATTCTACGATTCAACATTCTCGATGGATTCTCTACCACAATACTACTGAACACCGAATTTGGCACGTACAAAGGACGCTTATCAAAAGTGCGGATGATCGTCATGCGCCAACCAATGCGTTCGACAGTGCCTTCGATTTGACGATCGGGAGAACGTATCCAATCACCGACTTTAAAAGGGCGGTCGAAGTAAATCATCATGCCACCGAAGAAATTCGACAGTAAGTCCTTAGCCGCTAAACCGACGATCAAGCCACCAACACCACCAAAGGTGAGTAAGCCTGATAGGCTGAGTCCAAACGCTTGCATGATTGTCAGGCCGCCCATGACCATAAAGAACAGACGAGCTACTTTTGCAATCGCCTGTACAGTTGTCTCATCCCTGTTTTTTTGCTCTAAGACGTATGCTTCAGCATTGGTGATCATTCGTAAGGTGAACCAAACGAAGGTACATATGATCAATATGTGCTTGAGAGTTTTTAACCAGTTGATTTCATTGCCAAACTGATCTTGAAGAATCAACCCGATAGATACGGTCGCTGGCCAACACCAAAGTAACGTACTGACAGGGGTTTTCAGTGCCTCTAGTAGTAGGTCATCCCAGTGAAAGTGGGTTCTCTGTACCAGAACTTCCAAGCGATTATGGATAATTCGCCAAGCTACCCAAGCGAGAAAACTCGCAATAGTGATGCATAGGACGCTGTTTGCCCAATCACTATGGCTCTGGTTGATGTAGGTTTGTACTTGGGTTATGAATTCATTCATTGTGTGTGCTGCCGCAGAAATTATGAATTGGAAATTAGCAGAAACTCGAGTTGTTCTCTACCTTTATAAATCAAGCGATTATGACAATAGTATAACCTTATTCTTGCAGAACTAACTTTTTTTGAGATAGAAACTAATGTAGGTTTGGCTATCCCGTGTAATTAAAATTTCTAAACAGGATTTCAAATGAGCGACAAACAATATGCAGTTATCGGTTTAGGGCGATTTGGTCTGTCTGTTTGCAAAGAGCTACAAAGTTCAGGGGCACAGGTACTGGCCGTCGATATTGATGAAGAGCGAGTGAAAGAAGCAGCGGCTTTTGTTTCACAAGCGATTGTTGCGAACTGCACGAGCGAAGAGACGGTGAAAGAGTTAAGACTCGATGATTACGATATGGTGATGGTGTCGATAGGCTCTGACGTTAACTCAAGCATTCTAACGACTTTGGTGGTGAAAGAATCTGGAGCAAAAGCAGTCTGGGTTAAGGCGAACGATAAGTTTCACGGCAAGATTCTCTCTAAGATTGGTGCTGACCATATCATCATGCCTGAACGAGATATGGGCATTCGTGTTGCGCGTAAAATGTTGGATAGACGCGTTCTCGAATTTATCGACCTTGGCAGTGGCTTAGCGATGACGGAGATTGTTATTGGTTCTAAACTGTTGGGTAATAAACTTGGCGATCTTAAGCTGTGTAAAGAAAATGGTGTTGAGGTACTTGGCTTCAAGCGAGGGCCGAACCTCACTAAAGCACCAGAATTGGATGTGAGTTTAGAAATTGGGGATGTGGTGATCATCGCTGGGCCGAAAGAGACCTTATCTAGAAAGCTACGCAATTGGTAATTGGCAATAAGGTAACAGTATGAATTCGTTAAAACGAAAAGGTACTTTCTACACGCTTAAGAGTGATAAAAAGCCACGTAAAGGCTCTGAACCTAAGATTATCCTTACGAGCTTCTTAGGCGTACTTATCCCCTCTGCAATATTGTTGACGATGCCTGTATTCTCTGTGACAGGCCTAAGTTTTACGGATGCACTGTTTACAGCAACCTCGGCGATCAGTGTGACAGGATTAGGTGTTGTCGATACCGGTGAGCATTTCACCTTGGCGGGTAAAATCTTACTGATGTTCTTGATGCAAGTCGGCGGGTTAGGGCAGATGACTCTATCTGCGGTACTGCTTTACATGTTCGGTGTTAGGTTAAGCCTTAAACAACAAGCACTCGCGAAAGAAGCGCTTGGCCAAGATCGTAAGATTAACCTTCGTAAATTGGTTAAGAAGATCATCATCTTTGCATTAGTGGCTGAATTTATCGGTTTTGTATTGCTCTGCTTCCGCTGGGTACCTGAGATGGGATGGTCAACGGGCAGTTTTTATGCTCTATTTCATGCGATATCTGCATTCAATAACGCAGGTTTTGCACTGTTTTCAGACAGTATGATGAGTTTTGTTGATGATCCGCTGGTGATCTTCACCTTAGCTGGCTTGTTTATTTTCGGTGGGCTAGGCTTCACAGTCGTCGGCGACCTATCGAGTAACTGGCGTAAAGGTTTTCGACATCTTCATTTACACACCAAGATTATGCTAACCGCCACTCCGACTCTATTGTTGGTAGGTACGGTATTGTTCTGGCTGCTAGAAAGAAATAACTCAGCAACCATGGAAGGGTTATCGACTCAAGGACAGTGGCTAGCCGCATTTTTTCAGTCGGCAAGTGCTCGTACTGCTGGCTTTAATAGTGTGGATTTGTCTCAGTACACACAGCCTGCGTTGCTGGTAATGATTGTACTGATGTTGATTGGTGCAGGTTCTACCTCAACAGGTGGTGGTATTAAGGTTTCGACCTTTGCAGTAGCCTTTGTCGCAACGTGGACCTTCCTCCGTCAGAAAAAGCACGTGGTGATGTTTAAGCGCACTGTGACTTGGCAAGCGGTAACAAAGTCATTGGCCATTATTGTGGTAAGTGGGGCGTTATTAACCACCGCGATGTTTTTGTTAATGCTTACTGAAAAGGCAGCGTTTGATCGAGTCATGTTTGAGGTGATTTCAGCCTTTGCAACGGTTGGCTTAACCGCTGGCTTAACCGCGAACCTGACTGAGCCAGGTAAATACATCATGATTGTTGTTATGGTGATTGGACGTATCGGCCCCCTGACCTTGGCTTATATGCTAGCTCGCCCAGAACCTTCCTTGTTGAAATATCCAGAAGACACGGTGTTGACTGGTTAATTAGGTTCACGGGCTGATAAATAAAGCTCTGTAAATAAAAACAAAGCCAGCGATATGCTGGCTTTGTTGTTATAGGCTGTTCGTTAAATGCTGAATGCTTAGCCCTCAAACATCTCAACGTATTCCTCATAGCCTTCTTCTGCTAATTTATCCGCTGGGATAAAGCGCATTGCGGCTGAGTTCATGCAGTAACGTAAGCCTGTTGGTTTTGGACCATCTTTAAATACATGTCCCAAGTGAGAATCACCAAACTTACTGCGAACCTCTGTTCTTGGGTAAAGCAGTTTGTAGTCAGTAGTTGTGACGACATAAGCCTCGCTGATTGGCTGTGTAAAGCTCGGCCAGCCTGTGCCTGACTTGTATTTGTCTTTTGAAGAGAACAATGGCTCCCCAGTTACGATATCAACGTAAATACCTTCTTGCTTGTTATCCCAGTATTTGTTGTCAAATGGGCGCTCAGTAGCGTCTTCTTGCGTTACATCGTATTGAAGTGCTGTAAGCTTCGCTTTGATCTCTGCATCAGACGGTTTTACGTATGTTTTAGCATTCGCTGTCGCATTCTTACTGTCGATGATCTGACGTAGTGTTTTAGGGTTGTCCTTTCTATCATCACCGAAGATCTTATCTAGGTACTGATCGCGGCCAGAAGCATAGCGGTAGTAGTTATAACGAACCTTACTCTTCTTGTAATAATCTTGGTGGTAATCTTCTGCTGGCCAGAACTTCTCAAATTTTATCAGTTCTGTTTTTAGTGGTGCACCAAAGATATTAGCTTTGTCGATCTCCATCATGAAGTTCTGAGCAACATCTTTTTGTGCTTGGTTATGATAGAAAATAGCCGGTCGATAATGACGGCCTCGGTCTACAAAAGAACCTTTGTCATCGGTTGGGTCGATGTGTCGGAAGAATTGGTCAAGAACCTGTTCGTAGCTAACCACATCAGGGTTATAGGTCACGTTGATCACTTCGATGTGACCTGACTTACCCGAAGAGACCTGTTTGTAGGTTGGGTTTTCCAGTTCACCACCAGAGTATCCAGAGATAACGTCGGTCACGCCTGTCAGTTTTTCTAGATCGGATTCTGTACACCAAAAACAACCACCAGCCAGTGTCGCGATTTCAGTTTTACCTGAACTAGCCGTTTTATCCATTGTATTGGCAGTGCCAGTCTGGCTTACAAACAGCGAAATCAGTGGTAGTGTAACCACGAGTGATACCAATATTTTAGATAATTTATTCATAGATACCTCATCTTGACGTTTTTCTCATTCGATTTTGAATGTACGAATAGAGACAGGTTTTAGATGGAAAAAATTACACTATTCATGAAAAAAATATCTCAAATAGAAAATCTTGCTCATAAATGCCGCCAGTAGTAGGGTGTAGGCATTGATATAAAATACCAAATAATGATGACGTTTTCGTACATCTAAGGAACAACATGCAAGCAGAAGTTAAATGGGTCGAAGGCTTTAAATTCCTCGGTCAATCTCAATCAGGCCATTCTATTGTTATGGATGGAAGCGGCGGTGCTACTGCGCCAAGCCCGATGGAAATGGTGTTAATGGCTGCTGGTGGCTGTAGCTCTGTTGATGTAGTGGACGGTTTGAAATCTGCGGGTCAAAGCATCACTGGTTGCAATGCAAAGCTTGAAACCAAACGTCGTGAAACAGCGCCGAAAATCTTTACTGTGATTAATATTCACTTTGAAGTGTCTGGTGACAACCTTGATCCTGAGCAGGTCGCTAAGGTGTGTGCGGATTCATTAGAAAAGTACTGTTCTGTATGTCTAATGTTGGGTGCTGGCGTAGAGATGACTCATAGTTGGGAAATCGTCTAGTCTTCTGATTGTACAGCTTGGCGGTAGGCTAATCTTTACGGCTTACGGCTTACGGCTTACGGCTTATCGCTTACGGTTTTTAGGCATAGCCAGACAAAGAAAAGGGCGGAGCACTTTAAAGTGCTCCGCCCTTATTATTTTAACTAAGGTAGAGTGCTATTATTCAGCAGCTTCTACGATAACTTCTTCAACTTTGACTTCTTCTTGGTATTCAAAACCAGGGATCGTTGCGTCAACACGACGGTTTTGAGCACGACCTTCAGCTGTAGCGTTTGATGCAATTGGATTCTCTTCGCCTTCACCTGACGCTGTAATACGGTCTGCTTCAATGCCTTGCTCTTCGATGTATGCGGCTACAGCAGCAGCACGTTTCTTAGAGATCATTAGATTATACTCAGCTGCACCTGTTGAGTCGGTGTGACCAACAACATCAACTGATGATTGAGGGTGAGCTTTAAGTACTTCAACTAATGGCATTAATGCAATTTTACCATCTGTAGACAGTTCAGTACTGTTTGTCTCAAACATACCTTGAGAGAAGCTCTCAGTTTGCGCTTTAGTAACAACCACGGTTGTCTTCTCTTCAACAACAACTGCTGGTTCTGTGATTGGCTCAGATGGCGCTTGAGTCACTGCTACTGCAGAAGCTGTTGCAGCCGCCGCTGATGCTGTTGTGTTGCCAGTACCGAAGTTGTAGCTAACACCAACTGATAGTAGGTTCGAGTTCAGGTCTTGAACGTAGTTGTCGTCGAAATCATCAAAGTATTGGTATTCAACACGTAATGCCCAATCAGAAGATAGTTGCTTCTCTACACCGATACCAGCAGAAAGAACGACGTCATCCTCGCCACCGTGTGAAATGTAAGCAGGACCTGCTTTAAAGAATACGTCAAACTCTTGTTGTACTGCTAGGCGGTACATTGGAGTTAGCGAGATTGCGATCAGTGGATCGCTGAACGCAGCTGTTGTGCCGTTCTTTGAAAAGCTTGTCTTGTAGTCGCCAAGGAAGTCTGAGCTTAGCTCAATACCAAACTTGTCATTAAAATTGTAGCCAGAGTAGATGCCTGCACCAATTGCATCATCATCACACTTTTCACCGCTTACGCATGCGCTGTCTAGCCAGCCCACGCCCACTTTTGCACCCACGTAAGTCGTTGCAGCAATAGAAGGCGCTGCTGCTAGGCCTGAAGCGGCTACAACAGCACACATGATTTTTGACAGTTTTTTCATAATTTTTTCCTTGGATTAACTCTTATTTTTATCTGAACTTACCAGTAAAACGATCACTTATTGGGTTACGACACTGCTTATAATAAGTAAATCAAGGTGTTGGTTCAGGTGAACCTGTTTCTTTCTCAGTACTTATATTGTTAATCTGATTGCGTATTGGAGTCAATGAAATTGTTAAATATTATATATTTAAGATGCCTTTATTGTTGATTTTATCATTTGTTGGAATGTTTATGTTTAAGCTATAGCCTAGCCTCGTCTATTTACCAGTGGCGCTACGGGTAATAAGTAAAAAACTTGCGCTTTATCATGCTTATAAAACAAAAATCCCCACCCAATATGTATAACTCGAATGAGTACATGATTGGATAGGGATTTGAATTAAAGCGATTAGAGATGTTTTTCACGTACTTTACGTCACGTGAACATCTCGCTTTTGCTTATGGGCGCTCTCCTGCCAGTAAACGCTGTTCAATATCTGCAATGACGCCTGGTAGGTCTGCAATGGTATCGATCAAGTAGTGCGGGTTTGATTCGTTTAGCCTAACGCTTGCTTTTTCACGTGCAGCTGTAAGTGTTGTCTCGTCTGCATCTAAATATTCTTGATACGTTAAGCCTGCTTCGTTCCCCGATAATACAAGTCCAACTGTCCACATGCCTGCGTTGTGACCCTCATCGATCCCCGGTGCTGCGTCGTCTACTTTTACACACGCAGCAACGCTAGTTACACCTAGATCGATTACGTTTTTCAGTGCCATAAATGGAGCAGGGCGACCACCTTGAGGTAAGTCATCGGTCGCTACCACGTTATCTGGTCGGTAACCGTAATCTGCAGCAGCAGGAATTAAAACATCCATCACTTCACGTGGGTAACCTGAACAAGACCCGATCTTCACGTTCTTCTCTTTTAGGTTATTGACCACTTCTATCGCATTCAAAATAGGTGCTGCGTGATCGGCTACTTTCGCTTTTTGAAGAGGCATGAATGCCGCGTAGATCGCGTCAACGTCTTCACTTGTCATGGAGCGTCCGAACTGAGCCTTCCAACGAGCGTCAACAGCTGGAATTCGACCCACTGCTTGGATGTGGTCCCATTTGCCGATCCCCATAGGTTCACGCGCTTCAGCTAAGTCGATGTCAAAGTCGAAACCTTGTTTGAATGCTTCAACGAAGATGCTAGTTGGAGCAAACGACCCAAAATCAACGATAGTGCCGGCCCAGTCAAAGATAACCGCTTGGATAGGTGATGTCGTGTTCATAATAGTGTCCTATTTTTGTGTCACTCCCAGTTCAAAGTTCTGGGAAACAAATGGTTGTTTAAGGTTATTGGTTTAAATGTTGATTTCGAGAATTAAAGGTATTCAAAATCTTTGCAGACTTTGGCTATCGCTTTTTCGAATACAGACAGAGCGACTTCTAGCTCGCTACGGCTGATGATCAATGGTGGGCTCAATTGAATCACGTTACCTTGTGAAACCTTAAAGCTCAGGCCATCGTTCAGACATTGGTAAAGTACTGCTTCTGCTTCATCGAACGCTCGGTTTTTGGTGATATGGTCAGTGACCAATTCCACTCCCCAAAGCAGACCGATGCCGCGAACGTCACCAATGACTGGGTATTTCTCTTTCATTTGAAGCAGTTGTTCACGCACGAATGCGCTGTCCGCTTGTACTTTTTCAAGTAGATTTTCTTGCTCAATCACTTCCATCGTAGCCAGTGCCGCTGCGCAGCCAATAGGACTTTTCTCGTGGGTGTAGTGACCAAGTGATACTTGCGCTGCCGTGTTGTATTTGTCTTTAGTGACCATGGCTGCAATTGGAACCAAGCCCCCGCCAAAACCTTTACCGATACAAAGAATGTCAGGTTCGATATCAAAGGCCTGGTGAGTGAACCATTCGCCACTACGACCCATACCGTTTGGAATGTCGTCGATGATCAACATGACGTTATGCTTATCGCAGATCTCACGGATGCGCTTCCAGTAAGCTTTGCTTGGAACCTGAACGTCTGTGTTACGCACTGCTTCGGCAATGAAGGCTCCAATGCCACCTTCTTTTTCAATCACATACTCTAAATAGTCGGCATAGTGAACGTCGCATGCAGTTTCGTTTGCATTGACTGCGCTATTCTCGTTAAACGGGAAAGCGCCACGATAAGAGACGGCTGGTGGAATGCGTTCTACGCCAGCCATTAACGGGCCCATGCCTTCGCGGAAACAAGCTTCACCACCCACTGAAATTGCGTCCAGTGACGCGCCATGGAATGAGTCCCACAGTGAAACGACCTTGAAGTTGTTGGTGACATGTCGAGCCAGTTTGAGTGCCATGCCGATAACCGAAGTACCACCCGGTGCAAACAACACGCGGTTCAACTCACCACCGCAGATCTGTGTCAGCTTTTCAGCGCATTGAACGGCTGTTTCATTGGTAAAGCGACGTGGTGAAAACGGCAATGAAGCCATTTGTTGAGTCACTTTATTAATGATATGTGGATGGCCATAACCCAATTGATGAACATTGTTACCGTGAAAGTCCATGTACTTCTTGCCCGTCGCATCTTGAATGTAGATGCCTTCAGCTGCTTCAAGTGTGTCTAGACAAGGCGTTGACATCGCTTGATGAAGAAATACGTCAGAGTCACGTTTTAACATCGCTTGAGTCGCATCATCGTTTAGCGACTCGTTCCATTTTTCGCGTGCTGGCGTGGTGTTCACATCGCCTTCGCTTCGAAAGTGTGTGGCCTTTAGAACTGGCTCTGGATTGGTCGTCGTCATTATTTGATGTCCCAGTACATAGCGTTTTTCACTGCGCTAATGAGAGCTTCAATGTCTGACGGATACACTTCACCAATGTTACCGATTCGGAAGCAGTCTGCGTTTGAAACCTTGCCCGGGTAAATCACAAACCCTTGCTCTTTCAAACGGTCATAGAATTCCTTGAATTGGTAATCGCTATGAGTTGGAGAATAGAAAGAGGTGATGATAGGTGAATGAAGGTCATCATTAAGCAGTGGTTCAAAACCAAGAGAACGCATACCTGCAACCAATGTGGTTTGGTTGGTTTGGTAGCGACTATGACGAGCTTCGATGCCGCCTTCTTGTTCCAATTCAAGTAGAGCTTGGTAGAAAGCGCGCACTGTATGAGTCGGAGAGGTGAAGCGCCATTTACCATGGTTGCTTTCCATGCAGTGCCACTGGTCAAACAGGTCAAGGCTTAATGAGCGAGCTTGGCCTTTGCATTTTTCCAGTTCCGATTGCTTCGCAATAACAAAGCCGAATCCAGGTACACCTTGAATACACTTGTTTGCCGAGCTGATCATGTAATCAATACCTAAGTCAGCAATATCCATAGGGATGCCACCAAAGCTCGACATCGCATCAAGAATGACGGTTTTGTTGTGCTGTTTTGCCAATTTGGCAATCTCTTCGATTGGATTCAACATACCTGTAGTGGTCTCACAGTGCACAATCGCAACGTGAGTAATATCTGAATCCATAGCCAATGCCGTTTCCATTTTGTTCAAGTCAGGCTGTGATGTTTCACCTGGGGAAACGACATGGCATGGAATGTTTAAATATTCTGCGATTTGAGCAATACGAGCACCATACGCACCGTTATCGACCACAAGAAGCTTATCGCTGTTAGAGATAACGCTACCGATTGTTGCTTCAACTGAAGCAGTGCCGCTGCCTTGCATTAATACACTTGTATATCCCGCCTGCTTAGTCGCCAAAGTAACAAGCTTGCTACGAATCACTTCAACAACGTCTTTGTTGTATTCATCATCCCAAGTACACCAGTCTTTTAGCATCGCTTGGCGAACGGTTTCAGAAGTAGATAAAGGGCCCGGTGTCAGCAGTAAGTATTCGTTTCTCATGTTCAACTCTCGTGATTTTAATTTTTGGACTATACCAATATTTAGAGTTACTTTAACAACCAATTTAAACGGTCGTAAATAGCCCAAACATCATTTTCACAAAAGCTTCATATTAAAAATGGTCACTTGTCTTGAGAAAGTTTTCGATCTTTAAATTGCCATTTTTCGTTCATTTAATCGTCACAAAAGCCAGTTAGCTTAATAATCGAAATCTGGTACATACCAGTGGGAGGGGTGTGTGCCAACAACTGGAATGAATTTTTGAATATAGGTGCCTCTCGATAGGGCTTCTAGCTTTAACAACTTTAACTTTGGCAATTTTTAATTTTGGCAACTTCTCACTCTAGAGTTGGGCCTGACTGGAGAAAATGATGAAAAACCGTTTTATGAAAGGATCACTTGCAGCATTAGTCACACTATTAGCTGGTAACGCTTATGCGGCACAGGAAGTGACGGTTTATACCGCTTTTGAAACTGACATCTTAGCGAAGTACAAAAATGCTTTTGAAAGCGAAAACCCAGACATCAACATCAAATGGGTTCGTGATTCAACAGGAATCATGACGGCAAAATTATTGGCTGAGAAAAACAACCCTCGTGCAGAAGTGGTGTGGGGCCTTGCGGGTTCTTCAATGGCTCTACTTAAGGAGGAGGGCATTCTTAAGCCTTACACTCCTCAAGGTGTAGAAGCGCTGCGCTCAAACCTCAACGATCCGCAATCTACTCAAGCTTGGTATGGCAACGATGCATTCTTCAATGCGGTTTGTTTCAACGAAGCGGTAGCGAAACAACTTAACCTACCAGCACCTAAGTCTTGGGATGACCTAACGAAGCCTATCTACAAGGGCCATATTGCTATGCCAAACCCAGCGTCTTCTGGTACAGGCTACATGCAGGTTTCGGCTTGGCTACAAAACATGGGTGAAGACCAAGGTTGGAACTACATGCAGAAGCTAGACCAAAATATTGCTCACTACACGCACTCTGGTTCTAAGCCATGTGTTCAAGCTGGCATGGGTGAAGTCGCTATCGGTATTTCTATGGCGAGCCGTGGCGCTAAGCTGAAAACTCAAGGCGCTCCACTTTCAGTGATTACGCCTGAAGGCATCGGCTGGGAATCTGAAGCGGTAGGTCTTGTTAAGCCTTCTGATGCAGCACAACGTGTTATCGATTGGTCTATTTCTAAAGCGGCAAATGAGCTTTACATCGAAATGTACCCAGTTGTTGGTCACCAAGATGTGACAGGCAAAGCAGAGAACTTCCCTAATGTAGAAAAGAACATGGCAAAAATGGACTTCGCTCGCATGGGCAGTGAACGTGCAGACGTTCTTAAAACATGGTCTGAGAAGTTTGACGCTAAATCAGAGCCAAAATCTTAATCTGCTGAGCTTTTTAGTTCATGAGCTCCTTGGTTAATTATCTACCGAGCTTATTAGACACATGGTTTATTAGATATATGGCTTATTAGACACGTAGTCCATTAGATATGCAGCTCATTAGAAGTTAGAGATCAGTAAAGGAAGGCTTCGGTCTTCCTTTTTTAGTTTTACGCCTTTAGGTTTTAAGTAAGGTACAACAAATGACAAAGCACTACTCATATTGGTTCAAGCAAGCGTTAGAACAAGAGTTTGGCAACATCAATGAGGGGCTAGATTCGGCGAAGTCGCTCCAAAAAGACGTCAACTGTGATATCGCCATTGTTGGCGGTGGCTATACGGGTTTATGGACGGCGATTTTAATCAAACAACAGCAACCCGAAAAGCATGTTGTCGTGATTGAAAAAGGCCTATGTGGTAGCGGTGCTTCTGGTGCGAACGGCGGTTGCATGCTGACGTGGTCAACTAAGTATCCGACGCTGAAAAAGCTCTACGGAAAAGAACAAGCGAAATGGTTGGTTAAGGAATCGGAAAAGGTTATATACGAGATTGAAGCCTTCTGTAACGAACACAAGATTGACGCGCATCTATATCGAAGCGGTACTTACTACACGGCGACCAATGAAGCGCAAAAGGGTGGAATGGAGCCTGTTGTTAATGAGCTGGTTAAGCAGGGTATCAATAGCTGGAAGAAGTGCGACAATTCTTTGGCTGATAAAGCGGGATCTGAACGCCACATTGAGGGTTACTACTCAGAAGCTGCGGGTAGTGTGCAGCCAGCGTTATTGGCGAGAGGCTTACGCCGCGTTGCGATCGAATTGGGTGTCGAAATTCACGAAAACACAGAAATGACATCACTCGACTATGGCTCTCCCGCTCGAATTCAAACCAAAGGCGGGTCAGTATTTGCGGATAAAGTGATTTTGGCACTCAATGCGTGGATGCTCGATCACTTCAAAGAGTTCAAACGCAGCATTGTGGTTGTCTCTTCAGATATGGTGGTGACCAAGCCCATTCCGGAAAAGCTCAAGCAATTTGGCCCAGAGAAAGGGGCGGCGGTGGTAGATTCGCGTATCTTTGTCCACTACTACCGAGATACCCAGGACGGACGACTCATGTTGGGCAAAGGCGGCAATAAATTCTCGTTTGCGAATCAGGTTGAAAGCATGTTCAACCAAACGACTAACTACCTACCGATTCTCAATCAATCGTTCCAAAAATTGTTCCCTAAATTGGAACAAAGTGAATTCGATTACAACTGGTCTGGCGGCTCAGATCGTTCGGTCACCGGATTGCCATTTTTCGGTAATCTAAAAGGCCAAAGCAACATCTATTATGGGCTTGGTTACTCTGGAAATGGCGTTGCTCAAACCCGTATGGGCGGGAAGATTTTGTCAGCAATGGTACTCGATATCGACAATGCTTGGACGCGAAGCGGTTTAACTAAAGGCCCATTAGGACACTTCCCGCCAGAGCCATTCCGTTGGGTAGGTGCGATGATAGTGCGTGATGCGGTACGAAGAAAAGATAACGCGGAAGATTCGGGTAGCACGCCATTGTGGCTAGATAAACAGTTATCCAAACTCGCAGGTGCGGCGGGCAAAGCCGACAAGGTTGAATCATAGATTAATCTTGCGTTTAAATTAGAAGTTTACATTAAGGCTCTCAGTGATTTATGGGCAAGTCACTGAGGGCTTTCAACGTTGAACGAACTGTTAATGCTGAACAAATAGCAATCCTTAATGCTTATTATATCTGCAATATAACTGTCATTTAGCTACTATAAATTTGTCACTCAACTGCAATATTCCCAGTTTAAATTTGGTATATACCATATAGAGAGTGCTGTAGTATGAGCAACCAAACTTATTTGAATATTGAAAACGTTGTAAAGCAATTTGGCCAATTTACAGCGTTAAAAGACATCTCCCTATCGATAGATAAAGGCGAGTTCGTCTGCTTCCTTGGCCCATCTGGCTGTGGAAAAACCACCTTATTACGTGCGATTGCAGGCCTAGACTTACCAACGTCAGGTTCTATTGAGCAGAACGGTAATGATACGACCTTCTTGCCACCAGAAAAGCGCGACTTTGGCATCGTGTTCCAGTCTTACGCTTTGTTTCCAAATCTCACTGTGGAAGAAAATATTGCGATTGGTCTGAAAAACCAAGGCATGTCGACCAAAGAAGCCCTTGAGACGGTTGAGTCTTGGTTAGAAACCATCGGCTTATCAACGTCTGGTCAGAAATATCCAAATCAGCTATCTGGTGGACAGCAGCAGCGTGTTGCTCTGGCTCGCGCATTGGCGTTATCTCCAGGCTTGTTGCTACTCGACGAACCACTTTCTGCGTTGGACGCGAAGGTAAGAACACACCTACGTGATGAGATCTGCCAACTGCAACGCAAGCTGGGTATCACCACTATTATGGTGACGCACGACCAAGATGAAGCGTTAACGATGGCAGACCGTATTGTCGTGATGAATCATGGTGTTATCGAGCAGGTCGGTGCTCCTCAAGAGATCTACCAAAAACCCGTCAGTCGTTTTGTTGCTGAGTTTGTTGGCAGCATGAACTTTATCCAAGCTTCTGTTGCGGCTCAAGGCAAGATGCGCATTGCTGAGTCAATGCTGCCGTTACCTGGCTTAGATAATCTCACGCCAAATCTGGGTGATGTTTTCGATATTGCCGTTCGTCCAGAGCAAATCCAGTTTGTTGATCGTTTTAGTGAATCCTTGCCAGTGAGAATCGTATCAAGCGAATTCTTAGGGGCGTTTTATCGTATTGAGTGCCAATTGCAACATGACTCAACGGCGAAAGAGATCATCGTTGATGTACCCGTCAAAGAGTTCAACCGATTGAAGCTGCGTCGCAGTGATATTCGTTACGTGGCGTTTGATCAAGAAGGCCTTAGAGCTTACCCATCGAAAAGCCTGCAAGTGATGAAAGACGAGGCGGCGTAAACAATCATGGAATCGACTCAAATGATGCAATCTAAGCTGCTAATTCAACGACGAGTACAACCTTTTCTGGCTCGGTTAAGCAAAGACAACGTAATTCTGTTTGGGCTGTTGGCCTTTTTGTCTGTGGTCATGACGTTGTTTATCCTGATGCCACTGTGGGCGATGTTGAAAAAGAGTGTTCAGAACGCAGATGGCGAATTTGTAGGCTTAGAGAATTTCGCAACGTATTTTGCGTCTCAAAGCTTATGGCAGTCGGTAGGCAATACCTTCACGCTTGGGTTGCTAGTGACAGTTGTCGTGGGCGTCTTGGCGTTTGGTTATGCCTATGCGCTAACTCGTTCATGCATGCCTTTTAAGGGGCTTTTTCAAGTGCTGGGTTCTGCGCCTATTCTTGCTCCGTCACTGCTTCCTGCAATCAGTCTTATCTTCCTATTTGGTAACCAAGGTATCGCTAAAGAAGTCTTAGGTGGCAACTCGGTTTATGGCTTGATTGGTATCTCACTGGGCTTGATATTCTGGACGTTTCCACACGCCTTGATGATTCTGACCACCTCATTAAGAACCTCTGACGCTCGCCTTTATGAGGCAGCACGTGCACTCAATACTTCATCGTTAAAAACCTTTTTCATGGTGACGTTACCTGCGGCAAAATACGGCTTGATCAGCACCCTGATCGTTGTGTTTACGCTGGTGGTTTGTGACTTTGGTGTGCCAAAGGTGATCGGTGGTAGCTACAACGTGTTATCGACTGACATCTTTAAGCAGGTGGTTGGTCAACAGAACTTCTCTATGGGTGCGGTAACCAGTATCTTACTGCTATTGCCTGCGTTGCTTGCGTTTACCGTTGACCGCTGGGTTCAAAAGAAACAGAAGAGCTTGTTTGATACTCGTTCTGTCGCGTACCAACCTGAACCTAGCTCTCTGCGTGATGGCTTATGTTTCCTTTATTGCACCATCATCTCTGCTGCTGTGGTTATCGTGTTGGGCATGGCGATATACGGTTCGATGGTCACCTTCTGGCCTTGGAACAAAGCGCTGACGCTAAACAACTATAACTTTGCAGAAATGAGTACCTATGGTTGGGCGCCATTCTTCAACTCGTTAACGCTTGGTGCTTGGACTGCGATAATTGGTACTGTTCTGATTTTCCTAGGCGCATACTGCATTGAGAAAGGCCGCGCCTTCGGTCCTGTCCGTCAAGCGATGCAAATGCTCAGTGTTGTTCCTATGGCAGTTCCGGGTATGGTGCTGGGTTTGGGGTACATCTTCTACTTCAATGATTTGAGTAACCCACTTAACTTCTTGTATGGCACGATGGCGTTCTTGGTGATTAATACCGTGGTTCACTACTACACGGTAGGGCACATGACGGCGTTAACGGCATTGAAACAACTGCCTTCCGAAATTGAAGCAACAGCGGCTTCGGTAAACTTACCGCAATACAAGCTGTTCTTTAAGGTGACGGTACCTGTTTGTCTGCCGGCGATTTTAGATATTGCGACATACCTGTTTATTAATGCACTTACCACGACATCTGCGGTAGTATTCTTGTATTCTATCGATACGATACCTGCGTCAGTTTCAGTACTGAATATGGACGACGCGGGGCAAACGGGTGCAGCAGCTGCCATGGCGGTGATGATTATGATATCGGCAGCGAGCGCGAAGTTGATTCATATGTTAATCAATAAGTTATTCGAGAAGCGCACCCAAGCTTGGCGTAAACGCTAGCAAACCATTTTATATTGCAGTTGGCCAAGGAGTGGCTGACGACAAGAACAAGAATAAAAGGAAATGAAGTGCAGTACGTAAAAATCAAAGATGTCATCGTAGAGCAGATAGAGTCGGGGATGTTAACGCCGCGACAGAAACTGCCTGCTGAGCGTAAACTGGCTGAATCGTTCGATACGACTCGAGTTACCTTACGCGAAGCCTTGTCTTCACTTGAAGCGGAAGGGCGCATTTATCGAGAAGACCGACGTGGTTGGTTTATCTCTCCCGAGCCGCTTCGTTACGATCCAACACAAACGCTGAACTTCACCAATATGGCTCTATCGCAGAATCGTAAGCCGAAAACAGAGTTGGTGGCGGCGAAAGGAATGTTAGCAACCAAGGAGGCGACTCGGCTTCTTGAGTTACAACCTTTCTCGGACGTTTATCGAGTAGACAGAGTTCGTTATCTTGAAGATAGGCCGGTTGTGTATGTGACCAACTACATTCGACCTGAGTTGTTCCCTAACTTACTTGACTACGACTTGTCTAAATCGTTGACGGACATCTACCGCGAACACTTTGGTGTGGTGTATCAGAAGATCCGTTACCGAGTGAGCACAACGTCTTTACTTGGCGAGACAGCGCAAGCCCTACGTGCGACTTCTGGCTCTCCTGCAATGGTCGTAGAGCGTGTGAACTACAACCAAAACGGCGACTTGATTGACTGCGATATTGAGTATTGGCGTCATGACGCGATCAGTATCGAGTCAATCGCGCAGCTAGAGCGCTAGTCATACCTTAGAACGTGTACATATCTGTAACTCTGTGGGCTTGCCCAATTGAATCGATCAAAGGTCTCTTACCAAGAGGCCTTTTTTATCCCCCGTTTTCAGCGACGGCTTTTATACGTCAGTTAATAAGTTAGGAATGAAATGGAATTTTCTGCCATCGTCATCGTGATAATTTCGGCTTTGCTTCATGCGGGTTGGAATGTTCTAGGTAAATCTAATCAAGGTTCGGGGTCGTCTTTTTTCCTTGCTTCTGGCTTTGCCGCTGCCGCGATCTTGACTCCTTACCTAATTTGGTATGTTGATAACGTTGGATTTTCAAACATCTCATTTCCATTTTGGCAATTGGTTTTGTTGAGTGGGATTTGCCAAATTGTTTATCTAATTGGGCTAGGTGCTGCATATAAACAGGCCGATATTGGGGTGATTTACCCAATGGCAAGAGCACTGCCCGTGTTGATGGTGGGTTTAGGCACGGTGTTGATAGGCTATGAGCTGTCACCCAATCAATGGTTTGGGTTCACCTTGATTACCTTGGGTTGTTTGTTTGTACCACTTAAGAAGTTTTCAGATCTTAGGTTAAAAGCGTATCTCAACCTTGGCGTACTGTGGGCGTTGATCGCGGCCATTGGTACCACGGGCTATTCCATCATTGATAAAGAAGCGCTTTTGTTACTCGATCCTTTGAGCACACCAGTTATAACTAACAAGCACACCGCGATTTTCTACCTAGGTATCCAGTTCTGGGCAATTGTGATTCCGTTGAGTGTTTGGTTATTCGTAACCAACCAAAGAATCGAGTTTACTAATGCTTGGATACTGCGAAAGAAAGCCACGCTTGCAGGCATTATGATGGCTTCGACTTATGGTTTGGTGTTATTTGCGATGACTATGACAGAGAACGTCAGCTTGGTTGTGGCACTTAGGCAAGTAAGTATCATCTTCGGCGTAGTGATGGGGTTCTACTTTTTAAAGGAAAAGTGGCACGCGACTCGCGGTGTAGGCGTCTCTCTAATTATTGCTGGCTTAGTTATCTCATTGACTTAAAAGATCGCCTGAGTGATTGGGGATTTGTGAATAGGTATCTCTATTAAGTTAAATGAAAAAACGCCCTTAGCGAAACAAACTTCGTTAAGGGCGTTTTCTCTTTATTTAGTAAGAAGCTGTAGGTAGTAAAAGACTTACCCCGCTAAATCTTGAGCATCTTGCTGTTTCAACACTTTGTGGCCATCTTCAGTGACACCACGTTTCCAGTAGCTGCTGATGTAGATGTTCTCTTTCGCGACTTCTTTTTCGTTGCGGAAGTATTGTCTTAGCTCACGCATGCTTTCAAATTCACACGCTGTCCATATTGAAACCTGACCTTCTAACCATTCTGTGTTGCGCACGGTTTGTGAAAGTGACTCTGAGGTTTCATCTTCAATCAACCAGGTTACTTTGATACCTTGAGGAGTCTCAAGTACCTGCTTATCTGCTGCTGAGTTGATCTGAATGATAGCGTGACCAGTTGCTGTTTCTGGGAGCGTTTTTACTTTTGCAGAAAGCGCAGGTAGGGACGTCATGTCTGCAACTAAGAAGAACCAGTCTGACTCTAGGTTAAGCCCCTGAATTAAACCAGGACCAGCCACTGAAATAGTGTCACCCACTTTCGCGTTCATTGCCCACCTTGCAGCAAAGCCACACTGCAAATCTTTAGTGATGTGACGAACGAAATCGACTTCAATCCACTGCTCTACAGGATTGTACTGATGAATGGTGTAGGTACGCATGGTTGGGCGCTCACCTTCGTTTAGCTGGCTTAAATCAGTCGTGCCAAGTGGCGAGAATAAAAGCTTGATGTAGCCGCCGGCACATTCTGTTGGGTATTTACTTAATCCCTCACCGCTAAGCGTTATGCGCTGCATGTTTGGAGTAATTGTTGAGGTTTGAGTAACGGTTAATGTGATAGGGCTAGGCTTGCTCATATAAGGCTCTCTTAGATTTGGATTTCCACATCATAATCCTGAACTAAAAAACACTCAATACTAATAGTTATCATTTACTTTTGTTTACACATGTACTACCTAACTTATACGACAGATCCTATTGAGAAACGGATCCTACAAAAAAGAGTCCTTTAGAAAACTAAAGGGCTCTTAGGATTGGTTTGACTCAGCGAACAGAATTAGCTGTTTGCTTGCTCTAGTTCAATCGTTTCTTCAGCGGCTTTCGCAGCTTCTAGCATCTTACGAATAATGAACGATGCTGCCATTGCGATACCTACCATCACGACGGCAAGAACAGTCAGCATTTGGAAGTAATCACCGTAAACCGTTTGCACGATCTCTTGTGTGATCTCTTGACCTTTCTCTAGTGCAATAGACGTTGAGAATACCGCGCCAACAATGCCTGATAGTGCGATAGCAACAGAGAACAAGCTTACTGAGAAGTTTTCAATGTGCTTAGGTGCAACAGACAGGATGAAGGCTACAACCATTGAACCTACAATCACTTCACCGAATGCTAGGAAGAAGTGAATCGCTAGGAAGACTTCTGGGCGGATCAGAACATCGTCACCCACTGTCGTTACTGCCATCGTAAGGATACCGAAAGCGATAGCCGTAAGGATGAAAGAGAAACCGACTTTGGTTGCAGTTGAGAAGTTAATGTTTTTCTTTTCTAGGCTAGAGAAGATACCCGCGATGATAGGACCAGCAACCATACACCATAGTGGGTTCATTGCCATTGAAGCTTCAGGTGCAACAGGGATAAAACCAAATAGATCGCCACGCATTGTGTTGATCGCTACCATTGTCATCGAAGTCATCATCTGACCGTAGTACACGAAGAAACATGTCGTCAGGAATGTGATGATTAAAATAGTGCCCATTTTCAGCATGTCTGATTTCTTCGATTTCAACATCAAAGAAACAAAGTAGACGATTGCTGCACCGCCAATTGCGTATACGATGTTTTGGCCAATATCCATGTTCGAGAACATGAAGAATACCAAGCCAATCATAGCGGCAGAAAGACCAAGGAACGCTGCCCAGTTTTTAGTGCTTACTGGTTTTTGGTCGATTTCAGCACTTGCTTCAACAAGGCCTTTGCGAACAAAGATCATCATCAGAAGCGCAGCACCGGCTAGAACCGCTGAAAGAAGGAAACCACCGTGGAAACCAACAACAAGTACTAGCATTGGGAACAGGTATTGGCCTAACAGAGCACCAATATTGTTTACTGAGTAGTTGATTGGGTAGCAGTTCTCAAAATCTTCTTGAGTTTTGAACGTGCGTTTGTAAAGACTTGGGTAAGAAGGGGACATCAAACCACGTGCATAACTTGCTAACGCAATACCACATAATGCCATCGGAACATTGGTTGCTGCTGCACCAAGTACCAGTAGAACGTAACCACTTGCGAACCCTAGGAAGGCAATGGTTAAAGATCGGTAAGCGCCTAAAAACTTGTCGGCGATAAAGCCACCTGCGATAGCAAATAGCGGTCCGATTGCAGAGAAAGCACCAACAACCATCATGGTGTCGGCTTCATTGTAGTTCAGATCTTCAAGGAAGAAACGAGTCAAGATCACCATGACGCCATAGAACGAAAGTCCGAACATCATTTGGCAGAACATCATTGATTTGTTTAATCTATTCCACATTATTTTATTCTCACGTTTGTATTAATATGTAGTGTAATTACCCGATTATAATATCATTAGTAGTAATACATAAACTGAAACATCTGTCCCAAACAGAACTATACTCGATATATCTTTTCTTATGAGTGCATTCATATTTCTCATGAATGAGATTTGCAACGTTAGATTTTGCAAGTGGATGCATGGCGGTATGAAATTTAGCCATCATCATTTGTGGCTAAGTAATGAACTAATAAAGGGAAAGTTAGAGGTAGTCATTCTGTAAGTTATTTTGAGTGAGTATCACTTTCAATTAGCTGTTGGGCTTTAGCCAATAAAAAAGCCAGCTTGGTGGCTGGCTTTGTTGAGATATTGAAAACTAAGTTTACAAGCATGCTGTCTCTATAGAGGCTTTCTCCACTCGTGTTCCTGTCTTTTATTCACAAGGTGGTGCCATGTGGATCACGGCTAGGCCGCCTAGAGAAGTTTCACGGTACTTCTTGTTCATGTCTTTACCTGTTTGATACATGGTCTCGATAACCTTGTCTAACGAGATAAGACACTTGCTGGTACGTTTCAACGCCATGCGCGATGCATTGATCGCTTTCATTGCACCCATTGCGTTACGTTCGATACATGGCACCTGAACAAGGCCACCGATCGGATCGCATGTCATGCCCAGTGAGTGTTCCATCGCGATCTCAGCGGCAATACAAATCTGTTCGTTGCTACCACCACGTAGGGCAGTTAGGCCTGCTGCGGCCATTGATGAAGAAACGCCGACTTCACCCTGACAACCTACCTCTGCGCCAGAAATCGAAGCGTTGGTTTTGTATAAGATGCCGATTGCGCCAGAGACTGCCAAGAAGTCTTTAAGCTGCTTGGTGTCTAGCTCCTTGATGAAACGATGGTAGTACATCAATACCGCAGGAATAACCCCAGCCGCACCGTTGGTCGGTGATGTCACGACCTGACCGCCCGCTGCATTCTCTTCACTCACGGCAAAGGCAAATAGGTTAATCCAATCCATGATCTCCATTGGATCGTTTTCAATCGAGGCATTCGCTTCAAGCTTTTTAAGCAGAGCAGGTGCTCGACGAGTGACTTCTAGGCCGCCATCAAGGATGCCTTCCGTGTCAAAGCCACGCTGCATACACAGAGACATCACCTTCCAAATTTGGTCGGCTTTCTGGTCAATCACATCCATACCTTGGAATGAAACTTCGTTACGTAGAATTAAGCCACCAAGGCTCAGTCCTTGTTGTTCGGATAGTTCAAGCAACTGATCAGCAGAAGAGAAAGGGAACTCAACTTGAGTTTCTGCTTCCTGTTTGCCGTTTTGTAGCTCATCAGCGGTTGCGATAAAGCCACCACCAATCGAGTAGTAGGTTTCCATATCCAGAAGGCTGCCGCTTTCGTTAAAGGCAGAGATAGTCATACCATTTTCATGCAGCGGAAGGTTGGTCTTGTGGAAGAGCAGATCGTTTTCTACATCGAAATAAATTTCATGGTTACCGCTAACCAATAGAGATTTATCTTCAATCGCCTTACGCATTGCTTGGTTAGCACTGGTGATTTTAATGGTGTCGGGGCGGTTACCTAGCAAACCTAACAAGGTCGCTCTGTCTGTGTGGTGACCAATACCCGTCAATGATAACGAGCCGTATAAGTCGATTTGAATACGCTTCACTTGCTTAAGCTGAGCATCAATTTTTTGGGTAAAGTTAAACCCAGCGATCATTGGTCCATTTGTGTGGGAGCTGGATGGTCCAACCCCAATTTTGTAGATATCAAAAATAGACAGCATAGTAACTTCCTGTGAAGACGGTTCGATGGACGAACTCTGTGTAAAATTTGTATTTGGTTAGTTGCACTTCTTTGAGTGAACCTGTTCTGTGGGTGAAACAGTTATGCGATAGAGCGTATTCATTGATTGAAAGGGCTCTTTTATCGACTAGTGCTAACAAGCATAGAGCGATGAAATACAAGAGCGTGCTATGTTTGCTGTAAAGCGACACGTTTATTCTTGTATTACCTAAGATGTCGCTATCAATAGTGAGCATTATTGCGAGCAACATATAAGAATTTCAAAATACTTTTGTTAACAAGTATTGTATACATAATTCACTCCATCTAATCCCCAAAACGAGACTTGAACATAAAATGAGCATTAATCACCTCCTTATTGTGCTGGGTAAGCGACTTAATGAGAATAAATTGACTGATGAAGGAATCAGTCGAGTTGATGCTTTGGTTGAGTATCTGGCGGAGCCTTTGGTAGAAGAGTCGAATCAGCAAACTGCGGTAGCATTTTGTGGTGGGCTAACAAAAGGGCAAACACTGTCTGAAGCCGACGCGATGCACCAGTACTTTAGAAAGCTTGAAAAGCAGCGTGAACATCCGTTTTCTTTAGGGGCGATTTTGCTCGAGCAGCACTCGACCAACACTGTCGAGAACATACAGAACTTGGCCTCAGAGTTGATTGCAAGCGGGCTGTTTACTCGCGGGCAAAGTGTGCAAGTGACATTCGTTTCGAATGACTACCATTTACAACGTATATTCGAGATTCAATCGCTCATGGGCGAGCAAGGTTTGCTTAAAGTTCTCATCGAGAAGTGTTCCGCACTTGGGGTAGAGCAGCAAATAGATCGCAGGTTGGAGGCTCATGTTGCGGTGCCATACCCACATCAAAGTGCTCAGGGGCAATTGTTTCTGTTGATGGACGTACTGACGACCTACCGAGTTTATCTTGAAGGTGTTTGTGCGGGCGCATTTAAGCGAGATTTAGAGTTGGTTAGACGAGAGCCAGAAAGACTGTCTTTGGAAGCATTGATCACTGCCAAAGAGCTCGTTGGACGTTCATCTGACTTTGACATTGTGGACAGTTTACTCCCAGCATTGGAGCGCTGTATCCAGCAGACTTCAGTGGGTACCGATGTAAAAAAAGTCAGGGAATACCTAGCTCTACTAGATACTAACCTGACTTTATTGAATCGTTATTTAGATCCGGAATCGGATCACACACATCGCTGGTGGCGATAGGTGATTATTTCTTTCTCGTGATGCCAAAAGCTAGAAGTTCAGTGCCTTCTTCAGCGATGTTTTTAACCGCTAGAACGTAATCATCGCCCATAACATTGTGCCAGAAGGCTCATGTGTTTTTTTACAGTGATTAACTTTGGTTTTCTGAATCTTGCTCATGGTTATTGCGGTAGTACTCCCACTGTTCAATGCGCTCGCCGTCATCGAATACACAGTAAGTTGTACGCTGATTGTTTTCAGTAACCGTGTCTAATTCACCGTCTTGTTGAACACAATAAACCGCTGCTGGGTTAGCGACTGAAACACGTTGGCCCTCGCTATATTCTGCATAGTCGTTTGCACAACCGCCTAATACAACGGCACATACAGCCATCAAACCAATTTTCTTCATGTCTATCTCCTACGTGATAACTCTATAATCGAATGCGTTAAGTTCTACAGAACCAAATGAGAAGCTCTATGAAATTAGTATATTTTAGATTTCAGAAAAGGTTGTCCTAATTTGGTCAAGATATTGAAATAGGTTGATATTTCTTCATGTTTAACGACTTTTTGAGTGTTAGATCAAGCTAAGTGGATTCAAGTTACCGTAGGAATATCCCCGTCCGCTCCGTTCTGGTTAGCGGTTGTGAACCTCGAATCTATTGATGATTATGATATGATGCCGCCAAATTCAGTAGAGCAGTCAGAATCATGAGACACCTAAAAACAACCATCCATCCTGATATCGACCATCTAGACAATAAAACGGTCTATAAGCGCAACGCTGCCCGTGCCATTGTGTTAGATGGTGAAGACATTCTGATGCTGTATACAGAGCGTTATCACGACTACACCATTCCTGGTGGTGGTTTGGATGAAGGGGAAGATGTGATCGCAGGTATGGTTCGTGAACTCGAAGAAGAGACTGGCGCGAAGAATATCCATAGCATCAAGCCGTTCGGCATTTTTGAAGAGTTTCGTCCTTGGTACAAAGATGATGCAGACATGATGCACATGATTTCTTACTGCTACTCATGCAAGATCGATCGTGAGCTTGGTGAAACGGCTTACGAAGATTATGAAGTGAAAAATGGGATGAAACCGGTGTGGATGAATATCCATGAAGCGATCGCTCATAACGAAAAGACCATGGCAGAGAGCCCTAAGAAGGGCATGAGTATTGAACGTGAAACCTTTTTGCTGCATTTGATTGCCAAAGAGATGCTTTAGCCGTTATCAATACTAGCCTGCTAAGCTATTTATTTGCCGCCACTTTTGGCGGCAAAGTTGTTTCTAGCAATGCTAAAACTTAATACCCGAAACTAATTATTGAATATGGTTGATATTGTCAACTAGGTGTTTTTGATGTATCTTTACCTCAGCGATGAACCTATCTAGCTTAACTGCCCGGTTATATCGTTAAATCTCGCTGTGAGCCTGCCCTAAACAAAGAATACTATGAATAAAAGACAGTTTATTGCCCATTATCTGCGCATGAATCGCACCTCGTACTTATTGGCGATTGTGTTCATCTTTCTCGTCAACTGGTTACAAGTAGAGATCCCTCGCTATATCCAATTGGCGATAGATTTGATTGATGATGCCTCTTCAACTGGCCACCAACAGCTTCAAACCTATGTTTGGATTGTGGTCGGGATGTCGGTTGCCATGGTGGTGGTGAGAATTCTGTCTCGTATCTATGCGCTTAATCCGGGGCGAATTACAGAGGCCGCACTTAAAAGTACACTTCTACAAAAGTTGAATCGCTTACCGAGCAGCTTTCACGAACGCTTTGCTTCGGGTCGACTGATCTCGATTATCAACAATGACCTTAGTGGCATTCGACTGCTGTTTGGTGTCGGCTTCTTGCAGTTCTTCAATGCCTTGCTTGCGTTGTCGTTGACGCCTCTTTACATGTGGCGTATCTCACCAGAATTAACGCTTTATTCGATCATTCCTATCTCAATCGCTTTTGTGATTTTCCGTGTGGGCTTCAAGCGTATGAAAATACTGCATTTAGAGCACATGAAGCGTCTACAAAACCTGTCTGCTCAGCTAATGAGTTACCTGTCTGGGATTGATCTCATTAAGAGCCAGCAGATGTCACCTTGGGTGAAAGCCGAAACTGAAAAGCTGAACCAGTTATTGCTTGAATGCCGCCTTAAAATTACACGCATTCAAGTCTTCTTTATGCCGGTACTCGACTACGCCAATGACCTGATGAAAATCATCATTCTTGGGCTTGGTGGCTACATGTTAATGAGACAGGAACTCACACTTGGTGAGATTACCGCCTTTCTGACTTACTCGGTTTTGCTCGCTATGCCATTGATGCAACTTGGCAGAATCGCGACCATTTATCAGCGTGGCATGGTAGGTATTCAAAGTGCACAAACCATTCTTAATGCCAAAGTCCCGGAGCTTGATGAAGATAAGCTGACTGAACTAGATGTTGAATCACTGAAGGGAAAAACGTTTTCTGTTCGCAACCTCAGCTTCAGCTATTCAGGTGAAGAACGCGTGATTCTCGATGACATCAGCTTTGATATTCCAACAGGTAAGAAAGTGGGTGTGTTAGGCGGGATCGGAGCGGGTAAAACGACATTAGTGAACTGCTTAAACCACCACTTGGATGTACCACAAGGTTCTGTTTTCCTTGGTGAAAGAGATGTCACTAGCTTCTCACGCAGTGACTTACGCCGTTACGTGAAAACCGTGACTCAAGACCCTTACCTGTTTTCAGCAACCGTCGAAGACAATATCCGCTTTGGTAGCCTAGATACCGATTTGGCAAAGAGTCAGGTTGATGAAGTGCTAGAGCTCAGCCAGTTGGCTAGTGATGTGACACGTTTTGAACACGGCGATCAAACCTTAGTCGGTGAGAAAGGGATCATGTTGTCAGGTGGTCAGAAGCAGCGCTTAAGTATTGCGCGTGCTTTATTGCAACCCACCGACCTGATCATCATGGATAACGTTCTATCGGCTGTCGACTATGAAACAGAACGTAAGATCTTGGAAGGTTTGTTTAAACGTTTGGAAAATCAATCGGTTCTTGTGGTTTCACACCGCGTTAATGCCCTTGAATATATGGATGAAGTCATCGTGTTGAACGAAGGTAAAGTGATCGCGAAGGGCGACCACGCCACGTTATTGAAAACCTGTGATTACTATTACGATACATGGCAACTACAGCAGAATGAAACGGAGGCAGCAGCATGTTAAAAGGTGTTGATCTCAAATACCTCAAGCACTTTTTTAAGTTTGCTAAGAAATACAAAGGCTCTGCGATTCTGGGCATCGCTATGCTTCCTCTTTCTGTCATCACGAGCTTGTTGTTCCCTTGGCTGATCATTCAAGTGATCGATGTTCACCTGAGTCATGGGGATATGGATGGTCTGCTCGAATACGTCTTCTATCTCGTTGCCGTGCTGGTGGCGAGTTATGTGGTGGATACCACCTATTCGTACAACCTTCGTAAAACTGGGCAATACACGATAACTGACATGCGCTCAGTGTTGTTTGCTCGCGTGCTCAAACTGCCACGCAGCTATTTTGATAACACACCGATTGGCGTAACGCTTTCACGATTAACCAGTGATTTGGAAACCATCGGCGAGACGTTTGTTCAGTCGGTTGTCGGGCTAGTTAAAGACAGCATCAATACCATTGCTCTGTTGGTGATGATGTTCTTCATTGATTGGCAGTTAACGATGATTGTATTGATCATTATGCCGCCAGTGATGTATTTGACGGTGTATGTGAGAAACCGACTTCGTGCTCTCTATAAGGTGACTCGTTCTTCTCTCGCTCGCGGTATTGGCTTTTTACAAGAAGTCTTATTTGGCATGAAAACCGTTCAGATGTACCGAGCGGAAGAGCAAGTCGAGCAACGCTACCAAGGCTATACCGATGAGTTTTTAAGAGCGCAGAAGAAGATCAATAAATACGATGCGATTTTGTTCTCGTTTATCTCTGGCATCACCTCCATCACTATCGCGATTATGATCTGGTATGGCTCTGAGCAAGTGTTAGAAGGGGCGCTCACCTTGGGTGTGCTGATTGCGTTCATCAACACCTTAGAGAAAGTGTTTGTTCCGATTCGTGACTTTACTTCGCAGATCGCTTCGATTCAGAGTTCATTTGCAGCGTTTGACCATATTGAAGAGCTGTTTGTTGAGCCGACTGAAGAAGAAGGGCGCAACCTGTTGTCATCTAACAAGGTTGAGAAGCAGCTTGAACAGTTTGTGAGCCTAGAGTTTAAGAACGTAAGCTTCCGCTACAAAGACGACTCTCCCTACGTTCTAAAGAATGTCTCGTTTGTATTGGAGAAAGGGCATCAAATCGCGCTTGTGGGTTCGACGGGCTCGGGCAAGTCGACGATTCTGCGTCTGATCTCTAAAGCCTACCAAGACTATGAAGGCAGCATTTTGTTGAATGGAATAGAGCTGTCACAGATCTCAAGTGAAGACTCTGCTCATTTGTTCTCAATGATGATGCAAGACGTGCACTTATTTGAAGAGACCATCCAATTCAATATCGCGCTGGGCAAAACGCATCTATCTAGAACTGAGGTTGAACAGGCGGCGCGCTATGTTTATGCCGATAAGTTTATTGAACAATTGCCACAAGGTTATGACTTCCACTTGGAAAAGAACGGCTCTAACTTGTCTGTAGGGCAAACGCAGCTTATCTCGTTCGCTCGAGCGGTTGCACAGGGTGGTCAATTGATGATGCTTGATGAGGCGACCAGTTCGGTAGATTCAATCACTGAAGACCTGATTCAAAAAGCAATGCAGCGCCTTTTCAAGGAAAAAACCGTGATTGCGATTGCACACCGTTTGAGTACCGTTCGTCACTCAGATACGATTTTGGTGTTGGAAAAGGGTGAAATTGTTGAGCAAGGTAATCATCAACAGCTGGTGGCACACAATGGTATTTATGCTGGCTTGTTACAAGAATCGATTGTAGAAACGGGCGATTCTCAAGTAACGGTTGCCTGATCACCTCAAATCAGGTTTACCGTTATCGATACTATGAATTGGTGTTGCTTATGTTTCACCAATTTCTATTCTTTTCTAGTATTCCCAGTAGCTTAGGGAAAATAAAACATATTTTACGATTATTAATATGTTATGATCTCCCTACTACTAAAGGGGTGTCTTAGGGCATCGGGATGTATGCAAGCAAAAAGAACCGGCTTGTGTCAGTCACTTTCTGGCGAATATGGAATCGAAAATGTTGTTGGAAGAAGTTGTAGAAATTATCGAATTAACCGACTCAGACCATTTATCTCAAGCAATGGAACTGTTTAACGAGCATGGTTTTGTTGATGCTGAGTCTTTACCTTTTATGAATGTTGTTTTTGAAACAGCACCAGATCAACTTGCGAAGAAGCTGTCGCAGATTGGTTTTAAAGGTTTAGTGCAAGTCGAAAAGAATGAAGATGCATCAGGCTTCACCATTATTGATGCTGACCGTGTTCTGCTAAAAGATTCTGCTTAGTCGAAAGGCTCTGCTTAGCTGCAAGATTCTTCTTAATAACAAGAATAAGATTCAGCTTAGTGAAAAGACTCTATCCAGTTCAGTAACACCCGTTATGATTATTTGAGGTTAACACAGTGACAACAGCAACCGTTTCATCAACAGAACAACATATTTCCAACGAACATGCACTTTTAGGTGCATCGTTATTAGCGTCTCAAAAAGTTGAGTTGGCTCTGTTCAGTGTGATCTCTAAATTAGCTAAAGCCCTATCAAAAGAGCAGCAACAGTCATTAGGTTTGGATTTGGATACCTTTTTAAGGGAGAAGCCAAGTGAACAAGCCTCGACTCTGAGCCGCTACGAAAATACGTTTGGTGAACAACTTCCTTTGAAGGCTAATGAACTCAACGATTTTATTTATCATCGAAACTTGGTCACTCGTGGCTTTTGGCGTGTGACTGGTGCTGATGTTAAAGGCGGTGAGAAACTTGCTAACCCAGAGCTTTATTTAAAAGAGTTCTTGGCTAAATGTGAATACTGGCAAGTGATGATTGATACTCAAACCAAGTAATCAAATTGAAATAAGAAAGCCATAGCGAACATGCTATGGCTTTTTTGTTGTTTGTGCAAATTGTCTTGAATTCTTTGAATCTAGAGCATCATCTTCAATACATAGTTCCTAGAGACAAAGTGATGTTTAAGTGCGGCACTGATATGCAGCACAATTAAACAGGCTAGGGCAATACAACTGGCACGATGTAAATAGAAAAAGAAGCCGTTGATTGCAGAGTCGGTAATTAGATTATTTACGCTCACTAACCAAAATAAAGAGTACGGTTCTTTTAGCATTAAGTAGCCGGTGCTGAAAACCATAAACATCACAAGATACATCAAAGAGTGTGCAAGCTTGGCAACGCATTTTTGCCCTTCAGGCACAGAGGTTGGCATGCTTGGCGACGAGCGAAAGTGGCTCCAGATATAACGAACCACAAGCAGTGGCGTCGCAACGGTCGCCAATGACATGTTGAGCACTGACAGAAAAGAAAACAGCTCTGGATGACTGGTGACATAGTGCATCACATACCCTGCGATTGTTGCATAGATGATTACAGAAGCCATTACCCAGTGCAGTACACGGCTTACTAAATCGTATCGTGGATTATTCAAATTAACCTCGTTCTGATCGTTATTAATATAAGATTCATCTCGATGCAATAAACCATTTTTCGGTATATTCGCATCGCGAATTAATCATATAGAACAGTATTACGCGGTATTTTTATAATTTAGAAATTAATGATGTTGCTTCAGGTGTTTTATAATTATCAATGATGTTTTAGAGTGTTAATTCCAATATGGACATAGCAAACTTGTCGACTTCCTAGCTTGTATGCCTATTACGAGATACAGTTAGTCTAAATATAAACATATAAGGAATGTATAATGCTTCGAATCTTATTGGTTGCAGTTATCTCGGTGTTCAGCACGATGAGTTTTGCAAGCGAAGAGGTTAAGTACTCGGAACAAGAGTATTTGGATAGACCGCTGATGGAACGCTATATCTTGGATGAGTTGAAGCAGCTTCGAATGGAACAGCAGGATCTTGAAAGACGCTTGACCATTCAGATGACTGACCGGGAACTGACTGTGGCAGACAAGTCTCTGAATTACGCCAATGTAACCGTAACCTACTTCTTCTACATTATTGCTGGTGTGGCCTCTCTTATCGCGCTGGTGGGTTGGCAATCCATCAAAGAGCTTAAACACACAACTCAAGACATGGCTGATAAGCGACTTAATTCTATCGCTCAAGACTATGAGAAGAAGTTTAATGTTCTTGAACGGGATCTTAAGCGCAAGACCAGAATCATTTCCGACAACAACCGCGAAATTGAAATTATCAATGAGATTCATAACCTATGGTTGAGAGCACAGAACGCACAAACGGCAGAGCAAAAAATTGAAATCTACGATGAAATACTGAAGGTTCGTCCTGGAGATTTAGAAGCACTTACTGCCAAAGCTGACGCTGCTATGGATATACAGGAATACCACTGGGCAATGAGTCTTTGTAACCGTGTATTAGAAGTCGATGACCAAAATGCTCATGCCTTGTATCAACGTGCTTGCGCCTATGCTCGATTAGGGGCAGAAGGTCAAGCTATCGATGACTTAGAGCGCGCTATTGAAGCCAGTGGGTCCATGAGAGAGCTGCTAACTGAAGAGCCGGACTTTGAGATGCTGCGAGGCTTAGAACGCTTCGAAGTACTTCGTGAAGAGTAATATGAGGTAAAGATCCGTGTTAACTAAGGTGGTGGGCTTTGCATGCTCACCATACTTTCACACCTATCGCGCTATGGTTTCTTACATTTCATTTATTTTTTTGATTTAATTGTTATGTTATAACACTTTCTAAGTTCCTCGTTATAACCGCTAAGTATTTTATGAAGTTCCTCCGTATTGGTCTGATCGTTACTGCGATCAGCGCATTTTCCCTTGCTGCTTTGCTCTCTTTTCACTCCAAACCAGCACCAGAAATCTCTATCAAAATAACACCTTACCAAGGTTCTCAACCTAATGATAAGGAAGTCATCGACTCGCAAGCGACTCCCAACTCTTTGGTTAAGGTCCATTATTTTGTGAAAGTTGGCGATACCCTCAGTAACATATTCGAGTCATGGAATCTGCCTTATGAGACAGTTCAAAAAGTCATGGAAGCGGATCTTGAGTCTTTGAAGCTCGATACAATAAAGCCTGGCGATCACCTAGAGTTGCTTTTGGATAGTGACTCTAAACAACTCGTAGAGCTGATTTTCCATGAAAGTCTCGTAGAGCAAGCTGTCTTCACTAAAAATGATGATGGAAGCTTTAATTACCAATTCCATGAAATGCCTGGCGAATGGAAAGAAAAGCTCTATAAGGGCACCGTTCATGGCAGTTTTTCAACGTCAGCATACAAAGCGGGATTAACAACCGCCCAGATAGCCAATATTACTCGAACGTTAAGAGACAAGATTAACTTCTCAAAGCAGTTAAGAGCGGGCGATGAGTTTAATGTGTTGGTCAATGAGCAATACACAGGCGACCATCTAACAGGAAAAACGGAGATCCAAGGCATATCGATTACGTTACGAGGTAAGGAAGTGGCCGCGTTTCTTGCTCCAGATGGACGCTTCTACGACAGAGAGGGTAATAGCCTTGAGCAAGCGTTCAATCGCTACCCAATAGACAAACAATTCCGAAGAATTACTTCGCCATTTAACCCGTACCGTAAGCACCCAGTGACCGGACGTATATCTCCGCATAATGGTACTGACTTCGCAACACCCGTAGGGTCGCCAGTTTATTCAACCGGTGATGGTCGAGTTATTGCTATTCGTAACCACCCGTATGCGGGGAAATACATAGTGATTGAACATAACAGTGTTTACAAAACTCGCTATCTGCACTTGAGCCGATTCTTGGTTAAGAAGGGGCAACAGGTTAAGCGTGGGCAGAAAATTGCGTTGTCTGGCACGACTGGTCGCGTAACCGGGCCGCATTTGCATTTTGAAGTGCTGGTGCGTGGAAGAGCGGTGGATTCGATGAAAGCGAACTTACCTTTAGCAAGTTCTATCTTACCTGAAAATAAAGGTGCATTCTTGGCGAGAGTTGCCTCGTTTGATGACATGCTCTCCGGGCAAAAGGTTGCACGAGTAACATCAAGCTAAGTATCAGCTTATAACTGTTCTAACCCTTTGGTGGCTAGTCATCAAAGGGTTGGAACGAGTTTTCATTAGGCTGCCTGATTGCTCAATAGCTTAATAGATTAAGTGCTCAACATCTTATGTGCCCAAGTGCTCATGTGTTGAGATCTTAAGTGACTAAGTGACTAAGTGACTAAGTGACTAAGTGACTAAGTGACCAAGCGATTGAGCGACTAGGCGATTAAGCGACGACAACCGCCGTGCCGCTCGCTGATACCATCAACATGCCATTACCCGTCCCTAATACTTCATAATCTATATCGACACCTACCACCGCGTTGGCACCCGCTTCAATCGCTTTTTGCTCCAACTCTTTGAATGCGTAGTTGCGTGCTTTTTCTAATTCTTTCTCGTAGGTGCCAGAACGTCCACCCACAAAGTCACGAATTCCTGAAAACATATCTTTGAAAACGTTCACCCCTAGAATGGCTTCTCCGGCAATAACCCCTTTGTAATCGACAATGCGCTTGCCTTCGACTGATTGTGTGGTGGTAATAATCATAATGGCCTCTTGTAAGCTTGCTGAGCTGTCACTCGCTTATTGATTGATAGTTTGGTCTTGCTCTTGAATGTCATCGTTCAGTGCTGTCTCTGAGCGTGTGAATTCATGTCTTAACCATGTTCTCAGTTTTAGCACACTTTCTTGTTTTAATTTGTTTTTTGGGCAAACAAAGTAAAAATCTTGGTGCGGGTTAGCAACCGGTTTACCCAATTCGACAAGCATCCCATGGCTGATATCATCTTTCACAAACAAGCGATGCGTTACTAGTACGCCTAACGAACGAGTTGAAGCTTGCACCGCTTGAATGGAGACATCGAACGTCAGATTGCTATGGAATGTGGGCAGTGGAATTTGGTAATTGTCGCACCACACTTGCCAGTCGTGTTGCCGCCTGAGGTTAAAAACGCCAATGGTCGGGTTTTGTTTGACGAGTTGCTCGACGCTCAATCCGGTCTGGTTTTTTAATAGAGTAGGGCTGCACACCAAGACCAGATCATCGTCGGCCAGTTTCTCGCTGTAATATTGCTCCCACTCATTGGGCTTGCCATGTACGAGCGCAACATCGACCCCTTCCTGTTCAATATCGAAAGGGCCAGTTAGCGTCGAAATACGGATATCAAGTGAGGGAGCGAAAGCTTGGAAGTCGGGAACTCGTGGGATCCACCAGTGCATCGCGAGCGAATTGACCATGTTGAGGGTAATGCGGTGGTCGTTAGGCGTTCTGGCAAGCTCTTCGGTCGCCTCTATCACTTGCTCAAGTGCGGGCGCGACTTTGCGGTAATATCGCTTACCTGCGGCATTAAGAACAACACGACGACCGACTCGTTGAAACAGAGGCTTGTTGACCAGTTGTTCTAACGACTTTATCGCTTGGCTTACCGCAGAGTGACTGACGTACAATACCCGCGCGGCGTCGGTCATGCTGCCAGTCTCAGCAACAGCAATGAAAGCATAAACGGATTTAAGCGGAACGAGTTTTTTCATTGGTAAGTTTTCCTTACAGTTATAGTTAATATTACTCGCTATTTTTCATTACGTCACGCCTCTAAAATAGATGTCATAGGAGGTGATAATTATGTCTGATATTACCAAGGCGACGACTTTCATGTTGTTGTCGACGTTCAGTTTGTCTTTAAGTGGCTTGATGGCCAAGTATCTATCTGAAGTGATGCCCACTTCGTTACTCAGTTTTGTGCGTTTTTTGTTACCCAGTCTGTTTTTATTTCTTTTCCTGACCTTTTACAAAATCAGCAAGCCGACACGAGAAATGTGGAAACCTTTGGTGATGCGGGCGATCTTTATGGTGGCGTGTCAGTGGTGTTTCCTTACTTCACTGCAAACCTTAACGCTTGTTGAAGGGGTTGTGTTGTTCAGTACGGGGCCTCTGTTTATTCCATTGTTAGAAAAGTTAATATTTAGAACCAAGATTCATACAACGACGATAGTGTGTTTAGCTGTCACCTTTGTTGGCGTAGTGATGATGGCGGGGGATTGGTCGCAGTTTGAGTTGGGTTCGGAGTTCTTTAGACCTGCGCTTCTGCTTGGGCTTCTCGCGGGGGTATTTAATTCTGGCTCGCAAGTGAGTTTGTACCGAGCGTCTAAAACCAGCCTGACTCCGGCAGAGCTTAACGCGTGGACCTTTTTAGTTGCGGCAATTATTGTGATACCAATGGTGGTGTTTACTTCTGTTTCTGCGGTGCCTGATGTACTTGAAAGTGCAGAGAAAGGAACCTTGTCGGCGTTGCTGTCTTTTGACGATTTACGCTGGATTGTTCTCGGATCACTTGGTCTTGCACTGTTTACCATCAATACCCAAATCTTCCGTTCCAAGGCGTATAAGCTTGCAGACAGTGGCTCCCAGTTGGCACCTCTGATTTTTACTAACATGCTGTTTAGCGCGCTTTGGCAGGGCTTGTTCTTTGATGATGTGTTTTCTACACAGCAGATGATTGGCATTAACCTAATTGTCGTGGCGAGCATCACCAATACATTGTTGGCAAAAAGACACAGCAAGGCGAAAGCCAACCAGAAACCGCACACCACAATGGCTGTAGCGACTGTAGTGGACGTTGCGGTATTGGACTCGGCAGCTAAAAGCTAACCATTGAGCTATGGCTTATCCTCTGAATGGTTAGCTTAAAACTTAGAACAATGAGCGTATGTACTCTTTTACTCGGTCGATGTGTTCGTGCGGGTCAATCTCGCAGCGTTGGTTTGTTTCTAGGAATCGCTCAGCATATTTATCGTAGATTTTGTTTTCCAAAAACAGTAAATACAACTTGGGATCGATATGACCGCTGGTGGCCATGTCGGTCATGATGTTGAGTGATTCGCTTAAGAGTTTACCTTTCTTATAAGGGCGATCACTAGAGGTGAGCGCTTCAAAGACATCAGCAATTGCCATTGCTCTCGACGGCAGAGGTAACTGGTCTTCGTTTAAGCCTCTTGGGTATCCCTTACCGTCGATACGTTCGTGGTGTCCGCTGGCGATATCCGGAATGTTTTGAAGGTAAGGCGGGTAAGGCAACTTGTTGAGCATGGTGAAGGTTTGGATAATATGATCGTTGATCATGAAACGTTCTTCATCGTTTAGCGTACCACGGCGTACTTTCAAATTGTGCAGTTCACCTTGGTTGTATTTAACTTCTCCGGGCTTAAGTACAAACGCTTCTTGCCATACATCGGCAGGGTTAAAGCCATTGTCCCAAGGTATTTTATGCTCCGGTTTGTCGGCAAGCAGAGGCTCCATGACAGGCAAACCCTTTTCCTGACTTGTTGGCTCAGTTCTCTCTTTCTCAATCGACTCTTTTTGGGTGTTAAATCTCTCTTTTTCAGACCAAGACAAACCCAATTGATCATCCAGTGTACGTTTCCATTGGCGTTTGGCTATTTGATCTAAGCGTTCTAGCTGCTCTTCCGTCATAGATTCGCCGCCAAGATTACACTCAGCAACGAAGGCAAACTCCTCATCCAGTTCAGACAGGCTTTGTTCGAGTATTTTGAGTTGTTCTTCTTGTAGTGCACCGTTCGCCATCGCTTTCCAGTAATCGGTTTCCGCTTGCTGTTTCAACAACTCAAAACGCATTCGCACTTCGTGGATTCGGTCGTAAATGGTTTCCAGTTTTGTTGCCTTATCTACCACATATTCAGGCGTGGTCACCTTGCCGCAGTCATGAAGCCAAGCGGCGAGCATCAACTCTTCCCACTGTTTACTGTCCAATGAGAATTGCGGGTAATAGCGGTCATCATCTATGGTTGCTTGAGTTAGCCATTTGGTGAGCTCAGGCACTCGTTGGCAATGCCCGCCCGTATAAGGTGACTTGGTATCAATCGCCGATGCAATCAGCTCAATAAAGGCATTAAGCATGTCTTTTTGTTGCTGCATTTGGTCGATGTTGTCTTTCGCTATTTCCGCAAAGCTGAGCAACTCTCTTAAAAAGGCGTGCTTGTCTGCCTGCATCTTGGTAATTGGTCTCTCATAGCCAATTGCCACAATCCCTACCAACAGTTTCTCTCGGTTTAATAGTGGAAATAGGTACAGGTCTGAATTGAAGATCGAATCTTGGTAATAGTTGAGAACATTGTCTTCTCTGTTTAAATGGATCGTCTCACCAGATCTAAGCTGACACAGCAACCAAGGCGTGTGTTTGATGAAGTCATTGATGTCGGCCTTAAAAGGAAGAATGGCAAGGTTGGCTGCCGTATCAAACACGTCTTTCTCTTTGGATTGAGTGAAAAGGACAATGGTTTCTGCTTTGGTAATTAAATAGCTTTGATGAGCAATGTTCTTGGCTAAGATCGAAAACTCCTGATTCCCGGCGGTGTCTCGAAGTAGGGTAATCAGATCATGAAGCGTGTGTTCCATTAGCTCAATCGAGTGGGCGAGGTTAGCCACTTCTTGAATCATGCTTTTGGGATAATGAGTACGCCTGAAGTCGAACCGAGCGATGTTGTCGGTGAGTTGCATCAGCGTATTGAGCGGCTGAGACAGTCGATTAGCAACAAACCATACGATAGCGAAGCAGATGAACAACATCCCAATCGCGACCGCAACTTGCTTGTCTCGCATCGAGATAAGATCAGCGAGCAGCTCATTGTGTGGCGTCGCTTCTGCCAAGTATAAGGTGACATTTTGAGTCAGTTGAACCGGCGTTAGCGTTAGTGCCCAAGTGTTTAAGTTGTACTCAACGTTTTTTAGATTGAGGTTAAACTTCTCTTCATCAGAGATAAGCGGCGCAATAACGGACGCTTTCAATGCTTCCATCTGTTCACGTTTGGGCACATTAAAGAAGCTTTGGTCTTGCTCACTGCCAGAGAGATTCCCCGTCGTTTGGTTGTTCGTTTGCTCAGTTTTACTTGTGTCATCAGATTGGGAGTCAGGCTTGGGTACTGATAGCTCAAGTTGATGCTGACCGAGAAGATTAAAATGTTGATCGAACAAGGCGAGTCGGGTTTGCGGAGAATAAGCTAATTCACTGATCTGAGAAGAGAGGGAACTCAACGTAAAGTCGGCACCAACCACATGCTTGCCATCGGCAGAACGCCTAGAGAGTGTAATGCCATTGGTTTGCAGGAAATAGAATAGATAGGGCTGAGAGAGTTGTATTGAGCCATCAGGCTTTGCGTTACGAAACCAAGGACGAGTGGTGGGGTTGAACTTACTCTCTGCTTGTCGAGTACTGATCACTTGATGTGCGCCATCAAGATAGGTAATAAAGTTTTCACCGTCTAGATTGGTGCTGCTGACCATCATGGTCGCTTTAGCGGGCGCGCTGTTTTCGGCTCTCTGTTTATTGGTGCTTAATGGACGAAAGATTCTGAAGTCACCATCTTCAGAACCATAAAATAGAGCGACCAAATTGGTGTTTTGCTTGAAGATGATATCGACCGAAGCAAGCCAAGAGTCTTTTTCGACAGCGGAAGCTTGATGAGCAACAAACGGGCTCACCGCCATCACATTTAAGGTTGTGATAACAGGGGCAATGGCTTGTTTAAATACTGATTCCAGTTTGTCGCGGTGCTCATTACTGATCTCGCGCACTGTGCCTAGCAGCAGCTCTTGGGAGTGCCGATAACTTATCGAAATCAATACCGCACCGACAAGTGTTGTCAAAATTAGGAAAAGGCTAGTGATGTGGATACTCAGCGGATATCGTCTTCTTCTCATCTAACACTCCGGTTTGTAGACTGGTTTAAGTATTGACGAACTTGGGTAGGTTGCAAAAAATTGGCGCAATTACCGAGTGTGTGCGGTTCTACTTAGATAAGGCCAAGCGCTGGCTGGCTCTGGTTAGCCACGTATTCCCGTGTCGTGTAAATGAACCAGTAATAAACCTTTATGTTTGGGTGCTAATTGTCACTTTCAGCTGATAAACTGGCCGAATTGTTGCCATTAGGCATTCATTTTCTGAAGTATTCTTTTCCTGAAAGAGATTCAGAGTTACTTTCTGAAAAACGTATTTTGACCGAGCGAAGAGGGCATTGATTCATGGAACTCAAAGTAGATACTCACACCCACACATACGCAAGTGGTCATGCTTACAGCACATTGATCGAAAACGCCAAGTCGGCAAAGCAAAATGGTTTAGCCATGTTTTGTACTACTGATCATTCAGAATCAATGCCGGGCGCGCCACACTATTGGTTCTTCAGCAATCAGCGTGTGCTCCCTCGTTTTATTGAAGATGTCGCAATTATTCGAGGTGTTGAGTCAAACATCATGAACACACAGGGTGAAATCGACATTCATCCGAGTGTGGATAAGAACTTGGATTGGGTGATCGCGAGTTTTCATGAGCCAGTATTTCGCCCATCGGATGTCGCTACCCATACAGAAGCATTGTTGAATGTGATTAAGGGCGGTCGAATTGATGCGCTTGGTCACTTAGGCAATCCTAATTTTGATTTCGATTTCGAAGCTGTTATTCAATGTGCGGTTGAGAACAACGTGGCGATTGAGATCAACAACACCACACTCAAAGGCAATAGCCGAGTTGGCAGTGTTGACCGCTGCTATGAGATTGCAAGAATAGCGAAAGCGAAGGGTGCATTTATTACAACAGGCAGCGATGCGCATTTCTGTTTAGATGTCGGTGGCTTAGACTTAGTCGCAGCATTGTTAGATGAAGTGGGCGTAGATTCGAGTAAAGTGATTACCCATTCGCCAAAGCAGTTCCTAGCCTTTTTGGCCTTGCGCGGTCGTAATGAAATCCCAGAATATTCAGATCTTGTTTAAGAGAATGTCGGCGGGTTTGCATTTCGACACAATCAATTTTTGTGCCTGAAAGATTTTTGTATACACTAGCCGAAAATAATAAAGTCGAAGTGCCACAGTAATGACGGCTCTAACTTCAAAGACACCGCTTCACTTGGAGAAACAATGAAAACTCGCTCAATCCTTTTATCTGGCTTAATCGCTGCTTCAGTATTGTCTGGCAACGCATTTGCTAATGTAGACCTTAAGAAAAACATGCAAGAAATGAAGCTTGCGTTCAAACAAGCGGCAGAAGCTCAAAGCATTGAAGAGATGCAAAAGCCTATCGTTCGTTTAGATACGCTAGTGGCAGAGCTGAAAACGGGTGTTTACCCAGTCGAGAAAGAAGACAACTTCATGGAAGGCTTCAAAAAGATCAGTGCATCACTGGATAGCATTGAGCAGAAGCTAGACCAAGGTGACTTAGCGTCGGCACAGCAAGAACTTCGTACTATTGATGGCCTTCGTGAAGAGTACCATGAGAAGCGTAACCCAAGCATCTGGAGCAAGATCTTCGGTTAATTCGTTAATCATGAACGTTTGCTAGATAGGTAACAAAGAGCAAACCTCAAGATTCGATTTCTAAAACGCCGCCTTACATTACCCTCTTTCGAGGAAGGTGTAAGGCGGCGTTTTTATTGTCTCTTTTATCGAAAGCCTGCTGCAAAGAGATGAGTATTACTTTCTTAGTTTTAGTGTTGTAACCAGTATTTAACGAAAAAGAGTGTGCGTTAGCTTCAATTTTTTAACTTGCTGTTAATCTTTACGTTTACCTATATTCCAAGTCCCTCATAATAAGGGAAATTTATAAAGACTTGGAATAATGCGCCGAACCTCGTTCAACTTCTTCATGTTACTTGCAACAGCATTAAGCTGGGCGCTAGTGACATTAATGCCTGTTATCAATGCTCATGGTAATAGTGCGGGAGTATGGGCGTCGTTATGTACGGTCAATGGCTTTGAATTGGTTCAAATCGAAGAAGGCGAACCTAATACTCATAAAGGAAAGCCGTGTCCGTTTAGCCATTTTTCCACGTTTCACCAAGATGAACTTCCCACGACACTACTGACAACTCGACTGAGTTCTATTGTCTCCGACAGCTACGCTTTTTTGGCTCTAAGCGAACGCTACACGAGGCAAGCCCCGCGCGGCCCTCCCTTTGTTATTGCTTAAACCTAACCCATTAAAATAATTAAAAAATAAAGTATTAAGTGAAGTTAAACATGCTCAGATTACTTTCTGATTTTTCAGAAGGTATGTTTGCGTGTGTCAAAGGAAATTATAATGTTGAGAAATGAATCTCAAACCCCTGCGAAAGCACAAGCAACTTCGCAGTCTAAAAGCAGTGCAACAACCGGTTCGGAAACCAATATAAAAAGCAAAGACCGCAATAAAACCCTCTATTTCCTCACATGGCGCTGGCACTTCTATGCTGGGCTATTTGTTATCCCGTTTATGTTAATGCTGAGCATTACAGGTTTGGTGATGCTGTTTGATGATGAAATCGAATTGACTTTCCACCACGAAGCCCTAGAGATTGTTGCATCGGGCGAGCCGATTAAAGTGTCACAACAGTTAGCTGCAGTACAACTTCAATACCCACAAGGTTCGGTTACCCAGTTTGTTCCGAGCAAAGCTCCTGATCTGGCTAACCGCTTTTCGGTAGCACTTGTAGACGGCACATCGGTCTTCGCCACGGTAAATCAATATACGGGCGAAGTGGTCGGAGAGATTCCGCGTAGCGACAGCCTGTACCAACTCGCGAATGACATTCACGGCACTTTGTTGATTGGTGATTGGGGTGATTATCTAATTGAAGTCGCAATAAGCTTGTCTATTCTGTTGCTCATCAGTGGTATTTACTTATGGTTACCTAGAGATAACGCGAGCCGCGCTGGTTTTCTTAAGCTTCGATTTGGTTCAGGAACGCGTATTTTAATGCGTGATCTGCATGCGAACATTGTAGGTGTGTTATCGCTCGTTCTGTTGTTGTTTATTCTGTCTGGATTGGCATGGACAGGTTTTTGGGGCGGTAAGCTTGTTCAAGCATGGAGCACTTTCCCTGCTCAAATGTGGGACGATATTCCGTTGTCTGATAAGACGCACGCTTCCCTCAACCATGGCTCAGAAGAAGAGCTACCTTGGAACTTGGAGCAAACACTATTGCCTTTGTCTCAAGATAAGCCAGCAGAACACGTTCATCATGTGGAAGAGGCGACGGAACCTCATGATCACTCTAAGATGGGTGAAGATCACTCTCAACATGTGTTGTCAGCAAGCAACTTCGACATTGATGACGTTACTGAAAAAGCATACTCACTTGGCTTTACACGATACAAGGTGAATTTCCCGCGTTCAGAAACAGGTGTTTACACGGTCACAGCCAACACTATGGGCGGTGACATCATTGATCCAACGCAGGACCGTACTACGCACCTCGACCAATACTCAGGTCGTATTCTGGGTGAGGTGACATGGCAAGATTATAACTTCATTGCCAAAACGTTAGCGGTAGGTATTTCATTGCATCAAGGTGACATCAGCATCATTAACAAGCTTCTAAATGCTTTGTTTTGTTTGGCGTTCATTGTTGTGTCCGTGACTGGCGGTGTGATGTGGTGGATACGTAGACCTTCAGGTCAAAGAAAGCTTGGCACGCCACCGAAGTTTGGCGATGCAGGGCTTTGGAAGACAGGTTTAGTGATCGTGATAGTTATTTCAGTACTGTTTCCACTGGCGGGAGCGACGATCGTGACAGCAATGCTGCTGGATTGGTTACTATTTTCACGCGTTGAGAAATTCAAGACGGCATTGAGTTAATTGATATACAAACTGACCTCCTTTTTCAGGAGGTCAGTTTCATTATTCAGATGACATGCTCTGTTTATTAAGAAGACGTTAGACTTGTACAGCTCTATATTTGATAAAGCTCTAGATTTCATAAAGCTCTAACGGAAGCCCGTCAGGATCGGCAAAAAAAGTAAATGCTTTACCTGTAAATTCATCAATTCGGATCTGTTCGACTTCGATTCTTTGTTCTTCCAAATAGCTTTTGATTTGTTGAACGTCATCAACACAAAAAGCTAAGTGTCTTAGCCCTTGAGCTTCAGGAAAGCTAGGTCTTTCCGGTGCGTTAGGGAAGCTGAATAGTTCTATCTGAGCACCATTAGGTAGCGCTAAATCAAGTTTGTACGACTGGCGAGCCTCTCGATAGTTTTCGGCAATGATCTCAAGTTTTAAAATCTCGGTGTAAAAGTGCTTCGATGCGTTGTAGTTTGAACAGATTATGGCTGCGTGGTGTATTCCTTTCAACATCAGTTTATTTCTCCTGCCAACTTGTCACCTAAGTGCTCCATGGCGTAATCAATGAATACACGCAGTCGAGCGGGCATGTACTTGGTTTGAGCAAACTGCATCGCAATCGCACCATGGTAATTACTCTTGATGGTCCAATCTTCCAACACTTGTACTACAGACCCTTCAGCCAACGCATCTTGAATCACGAAGTCATGGAAAATACCGACGCCTAGACCTTCTTTCACACCTTTCAGTCGCATCTGCGAGTGGTTAACTGCGTAACGTCCACTGACGGGTACTGTGTGAAATTCATCATCTTTAAGAAAATCCCAAATGTGATCTTTGTCTGTCTCTGCAAGATACAAACAGTCGTGTTCAGACAGCTCGGTAGGGTGGTGAGGAATCCCCTTGGCATCTAAATAGTCAGGGCTTGCACACAACACGAGGTTTGTTTTTCCTAACTCTTTCAATACTAAGCTTTCGTCGGGCTTATCAGTCAGGCGGAAAGCAATGTCGATGCCTTGACGTAAAATATCGATGTCGCCGTCAGCCGCTCTCAATTTAAGTTGGATTTCTGGATACTGATTTAAGAATGGAACAACGAAAGGCTGCAATACCGAATTCAAGAAGGCTTCAGGCGCCGCTACCGTTATCGAGCCTGCAGGTTCGGTATGGTCGGAGGTAGACAGTTCAACGGCTTGTTGCGCTGCGTTGATCATCACCACACTCTGATCATAAACCAATTGACCCGCTTGCGTAATGATAAGGGTACGAGTGGTACGCTCAAACAGTTTCACCGATAGCGCTTTTTCCAAGCGGGTGATGAGCTTACTCAAGGCTGATGGTGTCACGCCTAACTGTTTTGCTGCAGCCGTAAAACTACCTTCGTTAACCACCAAAATGAACGAGGCGAGATCCGGAAGCAGGGCGATGAGTTTTGGGTTAATCATAAGTATCCAGTTAAGCTAGTTTCAACGATGAACTTAATGGTCATTGTGAGCGATTTACTTTGATTTGTGAATCAATTTCATTAATTGATTGACGTGATTGCTCTGATAGGTTGTTGTGTTTGAAGCTCATCTGTATAGCGGCGTTGCTGCTGCGCATTCTGAGATGAAAAATTGAGATTTGATATGAAAGCGAAATTAGACGGAAATTATAGCTAATTTGGCGTTTAAAAAAGCAGGTGAAGGGCGTTAATGTGCCCTATGTCACTGGGATGAACTATTATTAGTGCCTGTGATTCATTAATGTTTTTCCAACTAAAGGGATAATCGGAACGGGGATGTTCAACTAGAATATAGGCATAAGTTTTACAGTGTAAATGATCGTGTTGAGATCGTTTACATCCCTACATAAAGCGGCGCGCGATGCTGCTAAATTATAACTAGGAAGGAATGAGACAATGTCTTCTGCATTTTACCAACAGATTCAAACTCAAATCGAAGAAGTTAAAGAAGAAGGTCTTTACAAGTCTGAGCGCATTATTACTTCTGCACAAAAAGCAGCGGTTTCTATCTCGACTGGTGAAGAAGTACTAAACTTCTGTGCAAACAACTACTTAGGTCTTGCTAACCACCCAGCTCTTATCGAAGCAGCTAAAGATGGTATGGATCAGCACGGTTTTGGTATGGCTTCAGTACGTTTCATCTGTGGTACTCAAGATTCTCACAAAGAACTAGAGCAAAAGCTTTCTACGTTCCTAGGTAAAGAAGACACTATCCTTTACACATCTTGTTTTGATGCAAACGCTGGTTTGTTCGAAACAATTCTAGGTAAAGAAGACGCAATCATCTCTGACGCACTAAACCACGCATCTATCATCGATGGCGTTCGTCTGTGTAAAGCAATGCGTTTCCGTTACTCGAACAACAACATGGAAGAGCTAGAGCAGCAACTTATCGCTGCTAAAGAAGCTGGCGCTCGTCACACACTAATCGTAACTGACGGTGTGTTCTCAATGGACGGCGTAGTGGCTAACCTTCCTGCTATCTGTGACCTTGCAGACAAGTACGATGCACTAGTAATGGTTGATGACTCTCACGCAGTGGGCTTCATGGGCGAAAACGGAGCGGGTACTCACGAGTTCCACAACGTTGTAGACCGTATCGATATCATCACTGGTACTCTTGGTAAAGCAATGGGTGGCGCTTCAGGCGGTTACACTTCTGGTAAGAAAGAAGTGATCGACTGGCTACGTCAGCGTTCTCGTCCATACCTATTCTCTAACTCTGTTGCTCCTGCAATCGTATCTGCGTCTATCCGCGTTCTAGATCTTCTTGCGGAATCTGGCGACCTACGTACTCAACTATGGGAAAACTCTGCTCACTTCCGTACTCGCATGGAAGAAGCTGGCTTCACTATGGGCGGTGCAGACCACGCAATCATCCCAATCATGCTTGGTGATGCAAAAGTAGCGGCTGAGTTCGCTGAGCGCGCACTAGAGAAAGGCATCTACGTTGTAGGTTTCTCTTTCCCTGTAGTACCAAAAGGTCAAGCTCGTATCCGTACGCAAATGTCTGCTGCACACTCTCGTGAGCAACTAGACCGCGCAATCGATGCGTTCATTCAAGTTGGTAAAGACATGGGTATCATCTAATTTTAAAGGGATGCCACGAGCATCCTTTAATTGGATAGAACAACACCCAGTAGAACATATAGATTTTTGATTCTCGCCTTACAGTTAGGCGAGATGAACTAGGTAACATTATGAAAATTAAAGCACTTTCTAAGCTAAAGCCTGAAGAAGGCATTTGGATGACCGAGGTTGAAAAACCTGAAATGGGTCATAATGATCTTCTTATTCGTATTAAGAAAACCGCAATTTGTGGTACTGACGTACATATCTACAACTGGGATGAGTGGTCACAAAACACAATCCCAGTACCTATGGTAGTAGGTCACGAATACGTGGGTGAAGTTGTTGGCATTGGCCAAGAAGTTCGTGGTTTTGAAATCGGCGACCGTGTATCTGGCGAAGGTCACATCACATGTGGTCACTGTCGTAACTGTCGTGGCGGCCGTACTCACCTTTGTCGTAACACAACAGGTGTTGGTGTTAACCGCACTGGTGCGTTCTCTGAGTTCCTTGTGATTCCTGCGTTCAACGCATTTAAGATCCCTGCAGAAATCTCTGACGATCTAGCTTCAATCTTTGACCCGTTTGGTAACGCAGTACACACAGCACTTTCTTTCGACCTAGTTGGCGAAGACGTGCTAATTACTGGTGCTGGCCCAATCGGTATCATGGCTGCAGCTGTTGCTAAGCACGTTGGTGCTCGTCACGTTGTAATCACTGACGTAAACGAATACCGCCTAGATCTTGCTAAGAAAATGGGTGTGACTCGCGCAGTAAACGTGATGGAAGAGAAGCTTGAAGACGTAATGTCTGATCTTGGCATGACAGAAGGCTTCGATGTAGGCCTAGAAATGTCTGGTAACCCATCTGCGTTCAATAGCATGCTAACTAACATGAACCACGGCGGTAAGATCTCTCTACTAGGTATTCCACCATCAGACATGGCGGTAGACTGGAACCAAGTAATCTTTAAAGGCTTGGTTATCAAAGGTATCTACGGTCGTGAGATGTTCGAAACTTGGTACAAGATGGCTTCATTGATCCAATCTGGCCTAGATCTAACACCAATCATTACTCACCACTACAAAGTGGACGATTTCCAGAAAGGCTTCGACATGATGCGCTCTGGTATGTCTGGTAAAGTAATTCTTGATTGGGAATAAGCTTTAGCTGAGTAACAAGATATTAGAAAGGCGACAGTTTTTACTGTCGCCTTTTTTACATCTCGGAACTCAAGAAAATGGGCGATATGATCAAGGTTCAGTTGCCCATTTTTTACAGCAATGAGTTGTTAACCCAATGCAGCAGCCTGCATGATGAGGCCACAGATGTAAGCGCCGTATGTACCGAGAGCGTAACCCAATACCGCCATTAGGATACCTACTGGTGCCAATGCTGGGTGGAATGCAGCCGCGACGATAGGTGCCGATGCAGCACCGCCTACGTTAGCTTGGCTACCTACAGCCATGAAGAACAATGGTGCACGAATTAGCTTCGCCATTACAATCATCAGAAGGGCATGGATAGTTAACCATGTAATACCAATGAAGAAGTAACCTGGGTTGTCTAAGATAGCTGTCACATCCATTTGCATACCGATAGTTGCAACTAGGATGTAGATGAACGCTGAACCTACTTTAGATGCGCCACTGTGCTCAAGGCTGCGTGTTGATTTGAAGCATGAAGCAATGAGTGCAAACGTAGTCACCATTACGATTAACCAGAAGAATCCAGAAGTCAGGCTGTATTGCGCCAGTTCAGGAGCATTAGTTGAGATCCATGGTGCGATAATGTCGCTAAAGAAGTGTGCTAAGCCCGTAAGGCCAAACGCAATCGCAGTGATCTTCATTAGATCCGTTGTCGTCGTCGGACGCGCGTTTTCTTCTTGGTACTTAGATACGGTTTCTTTTAGGTCTTCGATAGATGAAGTATCGGCTTTTAACCATGCATCAATCTTCTTCTGACGACCTGCCATGATAAGCAATATTGCCATCCAAATATTGGCACAGATAACATCAACCGTAATCATTGCAGAGAAGAGTTGGTCATCAACCTCGAACACTTCTTTCATTGCAGCTTGGTTTGCACCGCCGCCGATCCAAGAACCAGCCACCGTTGTTAGACCACGCCATACATCACCCGATACAAGGCCAGGATTTATTTGGTCGATGATCAAGATAGCCAATGGGCCGCCAATGATAATACCGACAGTACCGGTTAGGAACATGATGACGGCTTTTGAACCTAGTCCAAAGATCTTGCGCAGATCTGCAGAGATGATCAGTAGAACGAGTGCACTCGGAAGTAAGTAACGGCTTGCAACAAAGTACAGCTTTGAGTTTGATGCGTCGATGATGCCGAAGCTGTTTAATAAAGAGGGAACAAAGTAACAAAGCAATAGACCCGGAACGAACGAGTAGAATTTTTTCAGTGCGCTATTTTGGCTACTTTCCGTGATAAAAACACCGCCAAGAATAACAGCTAACATGCCCATTATTACAGCATCATTAGTAATCATTATTATATCTCCTTTAAGGTGAGCGCAGAGGTCTCACTTTTTGAATTGCAGGACTATACCGATAATCGCTATTCGTTACAAATTGTAACAATAGACATGTTTTGAAATGTTTATGTTAATTTTAACGGGTTGAATTTGTGAATGTCGTGCGTTATTTATTTGATTGATGAATGAATCTGTTAGGGGTTTTGCAGCGTATTTAGATATATGCAATGTAACTCAAGCTTTAGAGGGTGGTCGCTATGAATTGGGGCGATGATTGAACGACTTAAATGAGTGCATATATAGCCATGTTTATGGTGTGGTTTATGCGAGGTTGGAATGTTTCAATAATGTAAAAAGTGAATTCACTTTTGCCATGTGGTCAGAAATTAAAAATTTTAGCTAGATCACATAAATCTTTCGGATTACGAGTTCTAGCACCCGCTACTCATGCTCATTTGACGTTTTGTAGGGGTTCAATGAAAGAAAAAGCGGCCTAAATAGCCGCTTTTGATGGTTGCCTAGTATGGTTATCTAGCGCCGTTATTTAGAGTTCTGCTTAGGACTCTTCTTCCTCAAAGCCATCTGCATAGCCTTTCGGTGGCGGTGTCCAACCACGTTCAGATCGAGAGTGCTTGTCTGAACGGTCTTTTTTCATATCTTCTTTCATTGCTTCTTCAAGGTGAATGAAGATTTGTCGGTAGTTGTTGTCGTAGCGCGGGTTCTCTTCCGCTTCAGACCAAGCTTGGTAGAGCTTTTCAGACTTACGGCTTTCAACACGTTGATACGTCGATTTCTGTTGTTCAACGAAGAATGGGTGATGACCCAAAGAACGCAAGGCTTCTGCACCCATTTCAAGAGCAGAATGGTAGGTCTCTGATTCCACGAAGTCTGCACCTGCTTCTCTTAGGCGATAACTATGACCACGGTCGAATGCACGCGCTAAGATTTTCACTTTAGGGTAGTTGTGTTTAACGTATTTGACCAATTCAACACTTGAGTCTTGGTTGTCGATAGCCACAACCAACATTGCGGCTTCTTCGATACCAGCGGTATGTAATAAATCATGACGAGTCGCATCACCAAAGTAAGATTTGATGTTGATTGAACGTAGCAAGTCGACTTGATTAGCTTGATGATCCAAAACCACAGTATTGACATCATTCGATACCAATAAGCGGTTAACAATCTGACCGAATCGGCCAATACCAGCAATGATCACCGTGCCTTTCTCTTCGATGGTATCTTCTTCGCGATCGTTAGACTTTTGCTCGTAACGAGGAAGTATCACTTTATCAAACAGAATGAACAGACCAGGAGTTAAGAACATAGAGAGGGCAACAACCAGTGATAGTGTTTGAACAATATCCGCAGGTAATACATGGTTCTGTGCTGAGAAGCTGAGTAGTACAAAACCAAATTCCCCCGCTTGAGCCAAGCTCAATGTAAATAGCCAGCGGTCGCTGTTTTTGATTCTGAAGATTAAAGCCAGTGTAAACAACACCAAGGCTTTCAGCGCCATCACGCCAAGAGTTAAGCCAATGATGAGTGCGAAATCGTTAAATAGAACGCCAAAGTTGATACCTGCGCCTACCGTGATAAAGAACAATCCAAGCAATAACCCTTTAAACGGGTCGATGTTAGATTCCAGTTCGTGCCTGAACTCACTGTTGGCAAGTACCACACCTGCTAAGAAAGTACCTAGGGCAGGCGACAAACCAACAAGGCTCATTAGCGCGGCAATACCAATCACCAACATCAGTGCAGTTGCAGTGAAGATCTCGCGTAAGCCAGAGCTCGCAACAAAACGAAACAGTGGCCGACTTAGATAATGTCCACCGACGACCACAATCGCAATTGAAGCCGTAATAACAAGTCCGTATGCCCAACTTGGCAAACCTGCAACTAAACTGAGTTCATCATGGTGTGCAGCGGTTTGGGCGGCACTTTCTGCCAAAGCAACCAATTCAGGAAGAGCCAACCAAGGGATGAACGCCAGCATTGGGATAACGGCAATATCTTGGAACAAAAGTACCGAGAAAGCGTTTTTACCGCCTTCCGTTTTAGACAGGCCTTTCTCATTGAACGTTTGTAGAACAATGGCTGTCGATGAAAGCGCAAAGATCAAACCGATAGTTAAAGCAATCGTCCAAGGTTGACCAAAGAACTGTGCAATTCCCATCACGATAGCGGTCGTACCACCAACTTGAAGGCCACCAAGCCCCATCAATCGGTTTCTCATCGCCCATAGCATCTTAGGTTCAAGTTCAAGCCCGACTAAGAACAGCATCATCACTACACCGAACTCGGCAAAGTGCTGGATGGTTGTTGTCTCTTCGCCAACCAATCCAATGATGGGACCAATCACAACGCCAGCGATTAAGTAGCCGAGAACTGATCCAAGTCCAAGTCTTTTGGCAATAGGGACCGCAATCACGGCTGCAATTAAATAGATAAATGCTTGTAGAAAGTATCCCGTCATTATTTAACCTCTGCCATCAATTCTTCCACAATATGGTTCAACTTTTCTGCCTTGTTGGCTCTTTTGATGTTGATATCACCTGCAACCAAGGCCTGTAAAAGCGTTCTGTAGCTATCGACATGTTGTTGAATACGGTTTTCTTCTAAAGCGGTACGAGATCCAAAAAGCGCAAAAGGCGCAAGATAGTTCATCCCACATAAAGACGCGGTTTGTTCAATTGGGTGAAGCAGTTCTCGAATAGTGAAGTGGTTGTAGCCATCACTTTGGTAAGCATCCTTTTTACCGCCAGCAGTGATGCAACACAGTAAGCTCTTACCTTGTAACTCGTTGCCATCGGTTCCATAGGCGAAGCCATACTCTAGAACGAGATCTTGCCACTCTTTGAGAATTGCCGGTGTGGAGTACCAATATAAGGGGAACTGAAAAATGATGATGTCATGGTCCAATAGGCGTTTTTGCTCACGATCGATGCTGATCTTGAACGTTGGATATTCGGCATAGAGGTCGACGCACGTGACACCGTCAACGCGTTTTGCTTGCTCAAATAACGGTTTGTTTGCTTCAGAACGATGTTGAGAAGGGTGTGCGAATAGCACTAAAACTCGATTTTTCGACATATAGCCCTCTTTGTATATAAACGAATAATACCTATTGGGATTATAGATATACAATAATAGAAGAATGCTTGAAGAACAACGAATTAGCTAATAGTGATTGTTTTTTCATTATCTCATTTCGTATAGTTTACCTTGTTTTAAGGCACTGTATTGTTTATACAATTCAATACTTCGAAAGGATATGAGCTTGTAAAACTAAATATTCGTTAATAATAAAAGCTAACATTTTTACTTTATGTCACCTTAACGTTAGAACGAAACCATTCGACAACTTTTCATACAATGATAACGAATAAAGGAAAGAGTATGAGTACAGATCTGCGTCAACAATGTGATTTTTTGCTTTCTGGTCACTTAGAACCAACTCCGGCACAAACATTCGCTCAGATGGCTCACTGGTGTGAAACAAATAATGTTACTCACGATAGCTACGGTGATGGCGAGTTTATTGAGAGTTTTGAAAAGAAAGTGGCAGATCTGCTCGGTTATGAAGCGGCTGTGTTTGTTATTACTGGCACCATGAATCAACCAACAGCATTAGAAATTGCGTGCCAAGAGAAAAGAAACCCACTAGTAGCGATGCATGAATCGAGTCATATTATGCGCCATGAACGCCAAGGGTATCAGCTTCAAAATCGTTTTAGTGTTCTTCCTGTCGGTAACGTATTCCGCACTTGGAATGTCGATGACTTAAAGGCATGGCCTGATGAAATCGCAGCCGCATTATATGAACTGCCGATGCGAGAAATTGGTGGGCAGTTACCCGAATGGGAAGAGCTTGAGGCGATTAAACAGTACTGCAAAGAACAATCGATTCATCTGCATATGGATGGTGCGCGTTTGTGGGAGTGCGGCGCGTATTATCAAAAGCCATACAGCGAGATTGCTAAGGGGTTCGATACGGCTTATGTTTCGCTGTACAAAGGGTTAAACGGTCTTGGGGGGTCACTCTTATTAGGTGACAAGGCTTTCGTAGCAAAAGCGTCGGCATGGATGAAGCGTCAGGGCGGAAATGTTTATCATCGCACGCCTTACGTGGTTTCGGCAGCAATGCAGTTTGATGAGCGATTAGAACTGATGCCTGCTTTATACGAACGCACCAAACAGGTTTATCAAATCCTACAAGATTACCCTCAGTTTACGATTAACCCGCAACAACCGCAGGTCAACATGCTTCACCTCTATTTACCTGTGAGCTATGAAGACGGCATTATTGTGAGAGATAACATAGCGAAGAAACACAAGATTTGGATAGGAAACCCAGCGATCAGTGAGTTGCCAAACCAATGTAAGATTGAATGGTATGTAGGGGATAACCTACTAAATTTGCCTGATCATGAGCTGATAGACATTCTAGATTTTATTAGCGAAGAGCTGATTTGATTAACGAAGAGCTGGCTGAAGAAGAACTGATCTAATTGGAACTGAAATGGATACAGGAAAGGGTTCTTATATCCATTTATATAGCTAGGATGTCCGGCTCTGTTACATATACTGGTTGATGTACACATCAACTAAGAACATGAACACTGGAACAGTGCTGAGAAGTCCGAAGAAGGCGATTGGCACCCAGTTTTTCATTTTCTTTTTAGGTTGCTCAGTGTTATTCATAAATTCGGCCTTAAATTCGTTGTTGAGTCTGTTTAGCTTTTTGGTACTAAAAATCTAAGTGTATGGTATCAAATAAATGGGTTTAGCCCTATGTAGATTTAGAGAACCGTGGTGTATATCAATCACATAAAATGTAAGTGATTCATAAACGGTTCATAAAGGTTCAACAATAATGAACCTATTACAACAATCATTGCCTTACTCGGCATATTAAATAAATAGCATTCAAAGATTTGGAGAATACAGAATGAAAACAATAGGAAACATCATTTGGTTTCTGTTCGGTGGCGTATTTATGGGACTAGCTTGGTGGTTCTTCGGACTGCTCGCATTCCTAACCATCGTTGGTATTCCATGGGGTAGAGCATGTTTTGTTATGGGTAACTTCTCATTCTTCCCATTTGGTCAGGAAGCGATTTCGCGTGATGAGCTAACCAATGAAATGGACATCGGCACGAGCCCGCTAGGTGTGATTGGTAACGTTATTTGGTTCTTATTTGCGGGGATCTGGTTGGCGATTGGTCACATCATGTCAGCAGTAGCGTGTTTCATTACTATTATAGGTATTCCGTTTGCGATTCAGCACCTTAAGCTCGCGGTTATCTCATTGGCGCCAATCGGTAAAACCGTTGTCGACAAGCGTGAAGCAGAAGCGGCACGAGTAAGAAACTACAAGGGTTAAGACTACAGTTTAAGCCTTATATAGAACTGAAAAAGCACATCACATGATGTGCTTTTTTGTGCCTCGTTTTCTATCTAACGATGCCCCAATCTCACAAACACTCACTAGACATTGTTGAACAAGACTTCAAGCCTAAGGGTGATGTTGGCTTCTTCGGTGTGTTTCTCATGAGGTTCTCGTTCCCATTGATAACGAGGGATGAGTTCGTAGAACAGCCACTCTTTCCATACGTTTTGTCGGTAGGTAACCGAAACCTGAGCGTATTCGTAATGATTATGAGGCTCATCCGTTGCATTAATCGTGGCGCTATATTGAAGTGCTTGGTCTTGGGCAAGGTAGTGATACAAGGTTAGCCCTGTACCATAGTTCCAACCTTTAAGGTCGTCGTTATATCCTGCAAAGCTTGACCATCGAGCCAAGAAATCATCACTTAAAGAAAGATCAAAGTCGATGTCGGTGATCTCACCAGTCTCTTGTTTTTCTTGATATACACGTTGGGTCAGCCTGAATACTGCATCTGTGGTGAGCGGGTAGGTAAAACGATAGCGAGCCTCTATTCTTGGGCGTAATGTCGCTTTGATATTGAAACTACTGTAACCCTTGGCATAGGCGTCATAACGAAGGCCAAGTGCATTCTCTAACTCTTCAGAATCTTGTGGGAAGAAGTCTAAGAATTCTTCATCGCCAACAGACTCGTAGATTAGCTTAAGCCTTTTGCTGACAAAGGGTAAATGCAGGCGTGCGTTGAGCTTGGTGGAATAATCCACGTCACCGCCCTCAGAATAGATGAAATCATTATACCAACGTACAGAGGTTCCGGCTCTGGCGTCCTCGGTAATACGGTCATCCACAAAGAAGTTATCGAACCATATTGCGGGCTGACAAAACTTGCTGTTTAGGTAGTGGTAAGCTTTTTCGACGCGCGTGTCTTCTAACGGTTGGCTGTGACACTCATCCTGTTCCTCCGCGAAGGCAGAGTGGGAAACGAGCGATGCTAATAATGAGGAGTTAACTATCCAACGACTCAATGGAACCTGTTTGTCATTCTATGTATCAATAGTTTGACTATAACTAAGCAGTTATGACAATGCGACTTTTAAAGAGATTTATCTTAATCAGTGGCTATTCAAAACAGAGACTTGAATAACATATGGCAGGTAAAGAAAACGGGCTCAGTAGGTGAGCCCGTTTGTCGATAAGTTTATAAGTGACTTAATGGCAGATTACATTGCCGCTTCGAAAATCGCAGAGATTTCTTCGTGGGTCGCTTGTTTAGGATTAGTAAAACCACATGCGTCTTTCAGTGCGTTGTCAGACAGCGTAGGGATATCTTCTAGCTTCGCACCAAGTTGCGCGATACCTGTTGGGATGTTCACGTCATTTGCTAGTTGAACAATTGCTTCGATCGCAGCTTCTGCACCTTGCTCTGGTGACATACCTTCAACGTTAACGCCCATTGCTTTTGCAACATCACGTAGACGCTCAGGACAAACTTGCGCGTTGTAGCGTTGAACGTGTGGTAGCAAGATAGCATTACACACACCGTGTGGAAGATCGTAGAAGCCGCCTAGCTGATGCGCCATCGCATGAACATAACCTAGTGACGCGTTGTTGAACGCCATACCCGCCATGAACTGTGCGTAAGCCATTTGTTCACGTGCTTCAATGTCTTCGCCGTGCGCTACTGCCGTTCTTAGGTGAGCTTGTACAAGTTCAATGGCTTTAATCGCTACAGCGTCTGTAATTGGTGTCGCTGCGATAGAAACGTAAGCTTCGATTGCGTGTGTTAGCGCATCCATACCTGTTGCAGCAGTCAGTGATGCAGGCTTAGCAAGCATTAGTTCAGGATCGTTTACTGAAATAAGCGGTGTTGTGTGCTTATCAACGATAGCCATCTTAATGTGGCGCTCTTCATCAGTGATGATGCAGAAACGTGTCATTTCTGAAGCGGTGCCCGCAGTCGTGTTGATAGCGATAAGAGGCATCATCGGTTTTTCAGATTGATCGACACCTTCGTAATCTGCAATCTTGCCGCCGTTAGAAGCAACCAGAGCGATACCTTTTGCACAGTCGTGTGGAGAACCGCCACCTAGAGAAACAACAAAATCACAATCGTTGTCAGTCAGCAATTCTAGACCATCGTTCACGTTAGTGATGGTTGGGTTTGGTTGAGTGCCGTCGAATACAACTGCGTCTACGCCACGCTGGCTAAGAAGGTCTTGTACCTGCTTAACTACACCAATTTGATTCAAGATCTTATCAGTTACGATCAGACCTTTTTTAAAGCCTTGAGACTGAATACTATCAGCAGCATCCTTCAGACAGCCAGTACCCATGAAGTTGATTGTAGGGATGTAAAATGCAGTAGACATTGGAAAACTCCGTTAATTATGATTTTTAATTTCCTACATGTTGTCGGCATTCAAGTGGTCGACCATTGATCTGGAACAACTTTGAATTCGAACTACCACTTTGTGGCTAGTCGTTGTGATAGGGCTCATATAGCAATCGTTTTCATGGTTTTTGGCTGTGTTGATTGTCAGTAATAGATCGCGATAAATCGACTAAATTAGAGACAGTATGGAGCTCTATAACAATGAAAAATAAGGTTTTTCATTGAAAACTCTTCTAGTTAGGCTGGTGTCGACGTTTTATCTGAGTCATCGCTGCATTCAATTTCAGGTTCTTGTGACTCTTCAGAATCAAGCGTGTCTTCTGACTCCTCGTCATAGTATTTGACAAGAAAAGGGGTAAGCATGACAGACGATGGTAAAAAGTGCTTCATAGTACCTCCCGGTACCTAAGTGTATTTATTGTATGGTATTGGTTTAATATGTGGCAAAATTTGCGATACATCATGACTTGCGGCTTGTTTTCTATAAATTATTAGATTTATATACAGGCTCACAGATTTACGAGTAAAGTGATTGCCAGCCTACAAGGCGAAGAGAAAAATTAAGCAAAACTACGATAAAAACAAACACAGCACTGCTCAACAACGCGAATAACAGGACAGAAAATGAAGTACGATTGGATATTCTTTGATGCGGATGAAACCTTGTTCCACTTTGATGCTTTTCAAGGAATGAAGCTGATGTTCTCCCGTTTTGGTGTGGACTTTAGTGAACAGGATTATTCGGTTTACCAAGAGGTTAATTTACCACTATGGGTAGACTATCAAGATGGTCGCATTACGGCTGATCAACTGAAACACACGCGCTTCGAAAGCTGGGCTGAGAAATTAGAGACAACAACCGCTGCTTTAAACAGTGCATTCTTAACAGCGATGGCGGATATCTGCTCTTTATTACCGGGTGCACAAGAGTTGATGGAGTCTTTAAAAGGCAAAGTGAACATGGGCATCATCACTAACGGTTTTACAGAGCTGCAGTCAATTCGTTTAGAGCGTACAGGAATGACGGATTACTTTGAGCACGTGATAATTTCTGAAGAGGTTGGGGTAGCCAAACCGGATGCACAAATTTTTGAATATGCCCATAAGCTGATCGGGTTACCATCTAAGCAACGAGTATTGATGGTCGGAGATAACCCACATTCCGATATTCTAGGCGGATTAGATTTTGGTATTGAAACCTGTTGGTTAAATAGTCAAGAAAAGGCAACGCCAGCCGGAATTAACCCTCATTATCAGGTTAAGTCTCTGGCTGACCTGCAAGCTCTTTTACTAGCATAATTGCTAATTGCTAATTGCTAATTGCTTTTAGATTTTTGAGTGAATGATTGATAGCCGAGTACAGTTATGTGCTCGGCTACTTATTTTTACTTACTGCAACTTATCGATAGTGGCGTTTAAGCCTACCTTTGCTTTAAGCTCGCTTTGATTACCCCATTACAATAAAAATAAGGAAGAGGCGTGCTGAAATCTCATCGCCATAGCTGCTACGGCATTGCTGCCATTTTACTTTGGAGCTGCTTAATCGCGCTGTCTCGTAGCGTATCAGAACAACTGGGCCCAATTGGTGGCGCCGCCAGTCTTTATACAGTGAGCTCACTGTTGTTGGTCTGTGTTATGGGGTTACCTAAGCTGTCGCGGTTTTCTAAGTCATACCTGTTGATTGGTGGTGCTCTGTTCGTTTGTTATGAGATCTTCTTAGCTCTGGCTTTAGGGATGGCAAACAACCGACATCAAGCCTTGGAAATGGCCGTTATCAACTACTTATGGCCTGCATTGACGGTGTTGTTCGCGGTATTGCTCAGCGATAAAAAGATTAACTGGTTGGTTTACCCAAGTATTTTCTTAGCCTTCTTTGGTGTGGCTTGGAGTATCAGTGGCGATCAGGGGCTTTCTGTTGATCAAATCGCTGCCAATATTGCCACCAACCCTAAAACCTATTCAATGGCGTTTTTCGGCGCGATTATTTGGGCGGTCTACTGTAATTACACTCAGAAAGTGGCGAAAGGACAGAATGCGATCGTGCTGTTCTTTATCGCGACTGCAATCACCTTGTGGATCAAATACGCATTGAGTAACGAAACCGGCATGGTGATGACAACCAGTGCTGCAATTGACTTAGTGTTAGCCGGTGTGTGTATGGGCGCAGGTTACGCACTTTGGAATACCGCGATACTTGGCGGCAATATGGTCTTCCTAGCGACCATGTCTTATTTCACGCCTATTTTTGCGACCTTACTGTCTTCTATGATTTTGGGTTTGTCACTGAGCATGACGTTTTGGCAAGGCGTTTGTATGGTGACGATTGGCTCTTTAGCTTGCTGGTGGGTAACCAGAGACAAAAAGCCGACGGTTACGGCGTCGGCTTCTAAAAAGGTTCAATCAGAGTCTTAGTTAACCAGAGGTTGATGGGTTAATTCTTGTTTTTTTTTTAACTCTCGATTCTTAACTCGCGATATTGAGATTCAATTGGAGCTCATAAGGCATCTTCGATAAGCGTCGCTTAAGTTGGCGGCGCGTACGTTCAATATCATCAACCGCAATTGCATCTTGGTCATTGGTATGAATATCAACGTTGATTCTTAGCTCAGGACCAACCTTAGTCACGCCCATTAGCTCTAAATCTTGATCCGCTTCTTTGTCTACCGCGACAACGTTCTTATCTACCGCATCACAAATATCTTTGTTTGCCGACATCATAAGCAGTTCGCGCATCGCCTCACGTAACATGTCGAAAGGCACTTTGATGAAGTAGAAAGACATTAGCAACATCATCATTGGGTCGGCATACACTGCGTATTCTGCAAGCGGAGAAAAAGTAATTAACCAAGCCGCTACGAAACCCGCGGTTACCGCTACACTCAGTAGCGTATCCATTTGCCACTGTTTAGACTCAGCCTGAATCAGACCTGAAGAAATACGTTTACTCTTATTCGCGATGTACCACCAAGCGTAACCACAACCCAGTACGTTGAAAATACCAAACAGAGTTGCGATAGAAGCATCAACTTCACGGCCACCCGTCATTAGGGCACCAATCGCAGAGTAAAGTGAATAACCAACCACAAGAAGAATCACAACGGCTTTAATCGCAATCACAATCGGCTCGATGATAGCTCGACCAAACGGGAACTCAGTGTCCGAAGGGCGATTGATGTATTTCGAGGCAGCTAGTGACAATAAAGTTAACAGTAAGCTGATAAGAGAATAGACACCGTCAAATACTATGACCAGAGAGCCAACGAGAAGACCCAACACCAATCCGCCAATTGCGAAGCCTGATGCTAAAAGGGCTGAGAACAATAGTACTCGATTTTCGTTTTGGCTTTTCCTGTCACACATAATATTTTCCAGATGTTTTTGATAACTTCATTGTTCTAATAATGAGCTAACTTTACAAACTTTATCTGATGATGTTTATATGTCTTATTTAATTCGAACATATAAATCAATAAAATTCAGTAACTTAAGATCAGGGTGTGGTGTCAATAAAGTTGACGTTGAGTGTTTTTTGGTGATGGTGTGCAACTGAAATAGGATCGTTTATGATTAATAAAACACATTAGTCGCTAAGGTCTTATTGGTCTTCTAGATTTGACTGCGACTGCGATGGACAAGGAGTGAATCAATATGAAGTTTGACGATATCAGTGATAATGAGTTGTGGGCGATTGCTAACCCGATTATGGATAATCTGATGGATGGTTCAACTAAGGTTGATCATGAACAGCACTGTCGAGATTTTACTCAAAGGATGAAAGACATTGTTACGCCAGAATATTTAGAAAAGGTGTGTCACCATTATCAGCACAGTAATGGCTTTTTTGCTGAGCGTGAGCAAGTTGCTTTATTTAGACGTTCAGACTCCATCGCCTTTGTGTGGAAACAAGCTTACACCATCGCCAAAGGTGAGTTTGTCGCTGAAATGGTATTGGTTGAAGAAGACGGACGCTATTTAGTGGATCACGTGATGGTTTTCTAGAGCAAGACTTAAGTATGGAGTAAAAGTCGTCCGTCTAGAAATCAAACAAATAATCACTAAGCTGGTCGGCCAACCAATTCATTCCTGGGTGCTCTGCCATGCCAGCCGCGGTAAACATACAGTAGTCTTCTTGTGTTAAACCGTAGGTGTGTTTGATCACGGCAAGCTCTTGTTCACGCAGTAAATGGCGAATCAATGGCTCAGGCATTACGCCCCATGCTTCTTCACGTAGAATCGTATCCAACATAAAGTCGAAGCTAGAGAAGCCAATGTAACGACGCGAGAAGGGCTCAAGCTCAGGATTATCCTTTTCATTAAGATAAACCATGGTTGCTTGCATCGAATTTCTCAGTACTTCATCAGACACTCGTCGCATCGCACTCAAATCATGTCCTTTCTTACATACAGACATCATTCGAATCTTACCAAGCGGGTTGTAGATAATTCTTGGGTCATCGACGCGTTCGTAATCGACACCAAATGCGAAGTCGACTTGCTGAGTTTCAACTAGGTTAGCTAAGTCACCGCTCGATGCGAGAACGAAGTTGAATGAGGTAGAAGGGTACTTGTTATTTAAGGCGTGAGATAAGTCCTGCCACATTTCATCGGGTAGGGAGTCATCTCGTGCTATCCAAATTTCTGCGTTGAATTCGCCCGAAACATGCAAGCAGGTTTGTTTAATACGCGCGGCTGTCACCAACATGCCTTCGCAATCTTTGTAAATCGCTTTACCCGCTTCTGAAAGCTCAACGTGGTTTCCGCTGCGGACGAACAGCTCGACATCTAACTCTTTTTCCAAGGCTTTAATCGACATGCTGAGTTTGGTTCGGTTGCATTCTAACTGGCGTGCAGCTTCAGAAACTGATCCTAAATCAGCAACGGAACAAAAGGCTTGGACTTGAGAAAGGTTCATTTCATTTCCATATTGAGCGGGGGTCGGTGCATATTATCTGAATATTGTGCTGACTATCTTAGAAATAGTCCATCTTTGCATGATAACTCTATGACGAATTGACTAATTTGGTTTACTCTGGGGAAGTTCCGAACCTACAAGAAGTAAAGATGGAGGCCATGATGGCGAAACAATGGGACGAATACGCCGTTGATTGGGATAAAGATCCCGCGACCGCAGTATTCGCACAGTCCGTATTTGACCAGTTAACACAGCTCGTTGATTTAAACGGAACCCGTGTCCTTGATTTTGGTTGTGGTACAGGACTACTCAGCCAGAAAATATCTCCTTTAGCAAAAGAGATCATCGCACTTGATATCTCTGAAGGGATGATTGAAGAGTTAGATAAGAAAGAGTTACCTAACGTTGAACCGGTAGTTGATATTTTATCGCGCGGACTTGCAGCGCAGCATCCAGCATTCAGAAACCAGTTTGACCTAGTGGTAGCCTCTTCGGTGTGTGGTTTTATCCCGAACCTACAAGACACAGTCAGTCTGATTTACACGCTGCTTGAAAACGACGGTACGTTTGTACACTGGGATTGGTACTTGGAAAGCGACAGTGAAGACTACGGTGTAAGCCAACAGCGCTCAGAAAATGTATTGAGTGCAGCGGGCTTTGCAGTAGTTGAAGTCTCTACACCGTTCTCGATTGACACTCCACAAGGAGAGTTAAAGGTATTAATGGGTGTTGGACGTAAACAAGCGCTTCCAGATCTGTAATCGTGTGTATGCCTTGAGCTAGCATTCAGAATGCTCATTTAAACTACTAAACCCACATTAACGACTCTAACGTCAGTTATGTGGGTTTTCTCTTTTTGGCGCTATCGTTTTAAACAGAACGAATTAGCGCTTTCTCATTTCTTCACTACTAACTCTGGTTTCTCTATTTCTCTATTTCTCTATTTCTCTATTTCTCTATTTCTCATCTCGCTCATAGAAAACTCAACACCGCTAATTTACAAATTGTTTATTTCCATTTTGGAAATGTAGTCTTGCATACATTTCATTAGTGGAAATATAACGGTGAGATATAAAATAAGCCCATAACAACACTAAGGGTTTAATCATGAGCCACCAATCTGCGTCATCTACTTCTTCACCACTTTCAGAGCAACAACAACGCTTTAGCAATATCATTTCAGATGCCAACCTGTCACCAAAACAGAAGTCGAGCTATCTTGCCTTAGAAGCTGAAGCCAGCTTACCGTATATGCCGGTAAGCAAAGAAGTAGAGCAAGCCTTACAACAAGGTGTGCTGTGTGACATGTTTGAAGGGCACGCCCCATTTAAGCCGCGCTATGTACTTCCAGATTATTCTAAATACTTACATCAAGGCTCAGAGTATTTAGAGCTTAGCGCGGCAACCAACTTCGATGAAGCATTGAACATGCTTACCATCCTTTACCACCATGTTCCGTCTGTCACTTCAATTCCGGTTTACCTAGGTCAGTTGGATGATGTGTTGATGCCTTTCGTGGGCGACTTAACAGAAGAGCAGGTATACCAAAAGATTAAGCTGTTCTGGATCATGTTGGATCGCACACTGCCAGACGCCTTTATGCATGTGAATATCGGCCCGACAGACAACATTATCTGCCGTACGATTTTACGTGTAGACGCTGAATTGAAGCAGATCGCGCCAAACTTAACCTTTATGTACGACCCAGCCGTGACACCTGATGATCTACTTCGTCATGCGGCGAGCAACATCTGTGAATGCAGTAAACCACATATTGCAAACTATCCAGCGCATGCCGAGGCTTACGGCGATAAGCGTTTTGGTATTGTGAGCTGCTACAACTCTCTGCCGTTAGCGGGTGGTTCAAACACCTTGGTGCGTATGAACCTTAAGCAAGTGGCGTTGAAGTCTGAGGACAGTGCTGATTTCTTACAACAAGTATTGCCGAACTACAGTGGCATCATGGTTGAGTTGATGAACGTTCGAAGCCGCTTCTTGCATGAAGAGTCTAACTTCTTCGAAGGCTTCTTAACCAAAGAAGGTTTGATCGAAGAGGATCGCTTTGCGCCAATGTTTGGTATTTACGGCATGGCGGAAGCAGTCAACATCTTGTTGGAGAAAGAAGGTCAAGCAGGGCGTTATGGTCACGATGAACTGGCGAATCAGCTTGGTCATCGTATCTCTGAAAAGCTGGCTGAGATCGTTGAACGCTCTGAAGTGAAATATGGATTAGAAGGTAAAGCTCTGCTGCATGCTCAAGGCGGTATTAGCTTAGATGAAGATGTGACGCCGGGTGTCCGTATTCCTTATGGTACCGAACCGGATCCTGTCTCTTACGTTCGTGCAACCGCGGGTCACCATAAGTTCTACACCTCGGGTATCAGTGACATTCTGACCATCGACGAAACAGTGAAATCTAACCCTGAAGCGATGTTTAACCTGTGTAAAGGCGCGATTCAAGCGGGTTACCGAGAGTTCACGGCTAACGTTGCATCAAATGATTTGGTTCGTGTCACGGGTTACATGATTAAGCTATCTGACATTGCCAAATATGACGAGCAAGGCTCACGCACCAATACCACCTTTTTAGGTGCCGAAGCTGCGAAGAACACGGGCATATTAGAGCGTAAACCACGCGTGGCGAGTTTAGAGATGTCGCCGACATACGAATAGCTTTAACGTGTGTTATGCGTTTCGAATACGAACAATGTGAATTATGAAAATTTCTGATCTAACAACTCAAATGGCTAGGGTTAAAAATAATAAGACAGAAAAACAAGCGAAGGTCAGCCGTGTGCTGACCTTTTCTTGTGTTGATGGACCGGGAAATCGCCTAGTGCTGTTTCTACAAGGGTGCAATTTCGATTGTATAACCTGCCATAACCCACACACTATTAATCACTGTAACCATTGCGGAGATTGTGTGAGTGGCTGTCCAAGCCGTGCTTTAAGCATGGTTGATGGCAAAGTGAAGTGGGACCCAGCAGCTTGCACCAACTGCGATAAGTGCATTGATATCTGCGACCATAAGTCGAGCCCGAAAATTACCACAATGACGGTCTCAGAGGTTCTGGAGCTTGTCAGGCATAATCAGTTTTTCTTGAGTGGCATTACCGTTTCTGGCGGTGAAGCGACCATGCAGTTGCCGTTTATCATAGAGCTGTTTCAAGCGATTAAACGTGATCCACAGTTAGCGCATCTCACGTGTTTTATTGATAGTAATGGTTCGCTGTCACTTCAAGGGTGGGACAAGGTGTTGCCTTATCTTGATGGCGCGATGATTGACCTAAAATCATGGCAATCGGAAACACATCAATGGTTAGTGGGTAGAGGTAATCATAGGGTGTTTGAAACCATTAACTACTTAGCAGATAAAGGAAAACTGCACGAAGTTAGGTTGCTACATATCCCAAATAAAAGCGATCTTGAGGACGAAATTGAACAAGTGGGGCGTTACTTGAAGACTCTACCAAGTGATGTTCGAATTCGACTCAATGCGTTTCAGCATCATGGTGTCATTGGCGACGCGTTAGATTGGCCGAAATGCACCGAAAAACAGATGCAGAGCTTTCACGATAAGCTCTACACCATAGTTCAAAGACCGATGCAAACTCCTGAGGTTTATACCTAGTCTTTAGATTTCTTAGGCGGTCAATCAGGCTTCTAAGAACGTTAACTTTCTAAAGATATTAAGTCTCTAAAAATATTAAGCTTCTAAAAACAGGTCACACAACCATTTGATCGCTTGATCATTCATGTTGGGTTTATTCCACACCAAGCTGTACGCCACCTTACCGTAATCAAAAGGCAAGGGCTTGCTCACTAAGCCCTGAGCTTGTTTAGCATGCTCAGCCCACTGTTTAGAGCAAGTGAACAGGAAAGGTGTGTGGTGACACAACACAGCCGCAGCGCCGAAGTCCGCGACCGATATTGCCATCTCTCTTGGTTGGTGGCATTGAACCAAGTTTTGTTCAAAGTAAGGCTGAGACAGTTCGTTATCTAAAATCCCAATGTGCTTGTAATCTAAGTAGCCTTCTACCGTCAGTTCTTGCTGAGCGAGAGGGTGGTGTGCGCCCATCAAACAAACCATTTCATCTGGAAGAATTGTTTCCCAAACCAGCTCTTTGTTATCGGTCGGCGGCTGAGATATATCATGAGGCAACAAGATTAAATTGACCTTGCCACTGAGTAAAGCATCGAAGCCGAGCTGTTGTTTCGAATAGATGTTGAGCTTCGCGCTTGGCGCGAGCTCAGTGGTAATTTTACTGATCTTTGAGGCAAATACTTCGAAAGTACTTTCACGCATCGAAAGTGAAAAACTGCCTTGGTACTCTTGAGGGGTAAAACTCTTTTGATGAAGCAGTCCATTCATGCTTGAAAGAATTGCGTGAACAGTGGGCGCTATCTTCAGAGCAAAGGGAGTCGGGATAAGCTTGGTACCATCTCGATAGAAAAGCTCATCATTCAGGATGTCACGCAACTGAGACAGGGTTTTGCTTACACTCGAAGGGCTGACACAGAGTTGCTCTGAGGTCTGAGTGACGCTGTGGGTGTTCAGCATAATATGAAGCGCAGTGAGGTGCTTAAGGCTCACCCTAGATAAGTGTAAGTAATCCATTTATGACTCACGCATTCAGATTGGCTTGTGATTTTGCATGAACGACAAAATCGAACAAGCCAAATTGGATAAAGGTTATTTACGAGCTAGCTTATGGTGCGCTCGTGAAAAGTGGCCTGCGCAAAATGCGCCCACAATCGATAGTTCACCCGCTAAACACAGTGCAGCACAAACTTCAGCTAGGGCTTGTGATTTACCGTTACCATGCAGCCCAAGTAAATCTAAACAGGCTTTTTGACTTGGCAAGCCGGTACCACCGCCGACAGTCCCCACCATTAGGTTAGGCAGTGTCACGCTAGCGTATAAACCGCCTTCTTTGTTGAGTTCCATACGCGTCATACCAATCGCTGACTCAGCGACACAGGCCGCGTCTTGGCCACAAGCGATATAGAGTGCCGCCAACGCATTCGCATAATGGGCATTGATACCGATAGTACCACTCAAAGCGCCACCGACTGTGGTCATTTGGCCAAACTGGACCATCTTCTCTGGTGTCGTGTGTAGGTACTTCGCGACAAGCTCTGCAGGGATATTAACCTCAGCAGTTACCTTTTTGCCACGAACGCTGCGCAAGGTTTGGGTATTGGCTTTCTTATCGCCTGACAAGTTGCCATCAAGGAAAGCATGGTCAGGCTTAACTGGCGTATTTTCGATGATGTACTCAAACACGGCATTGGTTGCGATGGTCACCATATTCTGACCAGAAGCGTCTCCGGTTAGAAATTCGAACACCAAGTAAACATGGTTACCTTCGATGTTGATATTAATGTCGGTCAGCTTGCCGTGTGATGTTGTTGATTCTGCCAAGATCTTGAACTGGTCATACTGAGTCACAGCCCAAGCCACAAACTGTCCGGCTTCAACTAATCCTTGAAATGCAAAGCCAGGAGTACGTGTTACGCCTTCATTGAGCAACATAGCACTTGCGCCACCACAAGCCGTAATCAGCTTAGAACCACGGTTATAAGACGCGACAAGCGCAGCTTCTGTGGTCGCGAGTGGTACGAGGTAATCGCCCGTAGCAAATAGGCCATTGACTCTTAAAGGGCCAGATATTCCCACAGGGACTTTAACGGTGCCAATAAAGTGCTCAATGTTTTTCTCATAAGCTTGGAACTGACTTTGTGTATGAGGGTCGAGCAGTTCTTGCTGTGAATCTGCATTATCGAGCGCTGTCCAGCGACGTGTGAGATTCTTTTCTGTCAGGTAGGGGCTAGGTGTCAGCTTATTTACTGGCTTTTCAAAATGAGGCTGAAGCTTTTTTTCTAATTCGTCTGCGGAGATGTCGCCTCCTAAAATAGAAACATAGTCACGGCGATGCAGATTTAGTTTTGGCATAAATAGTATGAAGTAAAGTTTGTGCAGCAAATTGGTTTGCGCTGATTCTACCGAGTAATAAACCAGAAACAAGCGCCTGATATAATGAGTTACAGTTTGTGTGGTTGTTGAAGCAAAAAGCAGCGAAGTTTCGCGAAATATAGGCTGTATTTGAGCGAAATTTAGATATGAATGTCGAGAAGGCTACCGATGACTTCGTTTTGACGATCAACCACACTTGCACCAACGCGGTTATAACTTGCGCTTTGTGTCAGTTTAATCAAGGAATCGGTTGAAGATGAAGCAGGTTCAGGTTCTTTGTCTTTAAAGGGAATGGCTTGTTCAGGCTCTATTTGATTAAAGCTGAGATCGCTAGCTTCGAAAGTGTCGTCGGATTCTAGAGCGTGTTTGGAGGCTTGGTTGAGCTCGATTGCGGCTTCTTCAGCCATGTTGGTGGATTGCTGAATAATGGCGTAACCAGATTGAATACCAGATATCGACATATCAGAACCTTTTATTGACGTATGGAATGAGTCTAGGCGGACGATATTTTGAGCGCAATGATGAACAGATGAAATTTACGGTAAAAATGTGAACTTAAGCTAAAATAGTGATGTCTGTCTATTAACTGAACAGGTCATTTAGCGCGTTTAACTCTTCATCAGTAAGCAAAGAAGGCTTCTCTGTTTCGAGGTTGCCGTCGATCTCACCCTGAAGTGCTTTTAATTGTTGTGGGCTAAGAAGCTGTATTTGCTGCTTAAATGCTTCAAATTGCTGTGTATTCATAGTGTGACCTTTATTCAAATTCATATGCTCTTTAGAGCATAGCCTACTGATTCAGGAAATCAAACAAGATTAAGTGAATTTTAAATGATGTTTGAAGTTTCTTGAAACTAAGACAACTATAAATTCCTGTGGTCGTTTTTTGTCCGAGAAATGTTAGGAAAAGTTAAGGCTTGGTCAATCAAAGTCAGAAAATTCCTACAATGTAAAAACGCCTTCAACCCTTGTAGCACAAGGGTAGGTAAGTAATTTCTCTACCCAATTAGGGGTATGGGTAAAGCAATGTATAAATATTTGTGATGATCAAAAGATAAGCAATTGGCGTTATCTTTTTGTTTTTACGGTATTTTGTTTGTTGCTCAAGAAGCTTCTGTTTCAAACGACTTGTCGATCTTAACCTTAACTGCAAACTTGGTCGCTAAGGTATGCAGTTCTGGAAGCATGCGATAGATCAAATGGAGCTGTTGTAGAACCATTTTGACAGAATTCTCATCTTCTTCTCGCCATTCACTCAAACGTTTATCCAGCTCCGGGTCATAAGCGTTTTTCACTTCACAATGCTCTTTATGAGAATAGAGCTGATCATTTAGAGCGTCGAGATGCTGGTGGATTACTCTGTGCGCATCTAGCACCAGTTTGTGTGTCGCTTCATCATCAATACGCGTTCTGTGAGCACCCAGAGCCGAGATATAGCTAAGCAGAGCATGATTGAGTGTTAAGAATCGGAAGCTCTCATCTTCAGAGGTACGGTACTTACCCGGTTCAACCAACATGCTACTGATGGCGGCAGTCAGGTTTGCGTCATTATTATGAGCGCTACGACGAGCGATACGATAGTTTAGGCTATCTTTCTTACCGACACGGTATTGGCCGATGATCTGAGCGAGATAGTTCTTGTTGGAATCGAGCGCATCCGCCATCACTTTGTGCAGTCGCTTCGATTGCCAATCAGGCAACACATAAATGACAGCAAGCACGGCGAGAGCACAACCAATAAAGGTATCCGCTAACCTTGGCAATACTACCGCGTAGCCTTCACCTAATTGGTTAAAGCAGAAGAGCACAAGCAGTGTGATAAAGCCGGTCGCAAACCCGTAGTTATTGATTCGAAACGCAAAGAACATCACGCCACTGATCACAATGAACACTAATTGGCTCTCTTGCGACGGGAAGAAAGTCAGTAACGGTACTCCGATCAATAAGCCTGCGACCGTGCCAATGACACGCGCCGTCAGTTTTTGACGGGTTGCACTGTAGTTTGGCTGACACACAAACAGTGTCGTCAGTAGAATCCAATAACCTCGTTCGATATCAAAACCCTGGATAATCCCGTAGCCCAGCGTCAAAGTGATCGCCATGCGAATCGCGTGGCGGAATAGCATAGAATCGGTGTGCAAGTTAGCTTTGATCTTGTGCCACATTGCCGTCAAAGTATGAGGGTTGGTATCGTCCAATACACCTTCTTCAATCTTCTCTGCATCTGGGTTGCTGATATTCGAGAGCTGTTTTTCAACGGTTGCTAGGTTATTGAATAAGTAATCCAACTGGTTCAGCAGTGATTTCCATTTAGGATTATTCTGTTGGTGCAGATGATTGAGCGAAGACATCAGCTCATCGAGTGCCAATACAGACTTGTCACCATGCTGGTATTCAGCGCCAACTTTCAACGAGCTCGCCACTTCTTTACACGCAGTGGCCTGCGCTTCCAGTAGATACTTAAATCTAAACAACACGTCAGAGCGCTCAAAGTGTTTTGCTAGCTCTTGATAGCGATAGTGGCTAGAGCTGACGCGTTCATGAATATCTTGTGCGATGAAGTAGGTGTTAAGAAATCGGTCACTAGGGCCGTCAATGTGTCCGCGCTTAGAGCGATTAAGCAGCGTCGCTTTACACATGTTGAGTGCGTTAACGGTACTCGCGTTGAGTTTGGCTTCAATGATTCGGTGTGGCTGGGGAATCAAGTCAGAAACGGGGTAGAAGAGTTCCGCTTTTGAATCGATGTAGTTACCGATTTGATCGAATACCGTGGCTAAGTTTTGCTGCACGGGTTGCATTGGCCACACTATCTGCCAAATCATCGACATGAAGTAGTACCAAGCGGCGCCAGTTAACAGTAGAAGCGGTTGAAACCAAAGGTTGGTGCTCTCGTGTGCACCAAGCATGGTATAGATGGCAACCAAGAGAGAACCAAACGCGATACTCGCGTATTTAGGGCCAATTGCCCCGAGAATGATAAAAGAGAAGGTTGAAACAAAAAGCCCTATCGCGAACAGCCAAGGCGTATCGAAGAGAAGCTCAATAGAGAAAGCCGCAACGGCGAAACAGATAAAGGTCAGCGTGAGTGCTTTCAAGCGCCCGGTAAAGCTGTCATCACTTTCCGCAAGAGCCGCAGCAATAACGCCTAAGATCAAAGGCGTGATCAGTGTGTTTTGTCCATAATACCAAGCAGGCACCACCACGCCGAGTAGAGTGATGAGAATTAATACGCTGTAATTTATGGTTTTATTCGCCCAATAGAGGCGTAATTTGGCTGAAAAGTCCACAGTCGCTCACTTGACACACTAAAAACCATAATCCTAACAGAAATCAAGCACAAGAATTTGATACTTATCCATAATTGCCCGTAGGTGGTCATGAAAGCGTCGATAAGATATGAGATATTATTAATTCTCATTGCATCATGATATAAATTCAATATTCCCAATTAAGAGCACACTCCAATGCAGCTAAGCGCTAACAAGACTGCACAGTTTTTTATTCAAAATGAATATCATCAGGTTGAACTTGATGGTCCACGCTTGCTGTTATCTTCAGTAGGCAGTGAAGAGCGTATCCCATTTACTATTTGGAGTGGCAAGATCGCGATAAAGCGCGGATTGTTCTGGGGATCGCTACAATTTTTTGCTAATCAACAAGATGGAACACAGCGCAGTTGGTTAGTACAAGGCTTACCTTGGGAGCAATGCCGTCAATTTGCACGCGCGTCAGTTAGTGCTTATCAGAAGTGGCACGACACTCAATGTGAACAATTGGCTGAACACGTACCTCAGTGGGAAGCTGAATTAACACGTCTTGAGCAATTACCAGCCTTTCTACCGCATTCTAAGGTCAACACTTGGGTTGATATGGTCAACTCAGGCTTAGAGAGTATGACAATGACGCTAGAAGAGGCCGCACAACGCATGCCAAACCGCATCGCAAGAATGCAGCCATGGTTATCTGAAACGGAAATCAAGCAAGCTGAAAGAAACCAGCAATGGCTAGAGACCGAGCGAAAAAACTGGGAAGTGTTGTTTGCGCAATGTGAGTCGTCACCACTGAACTTATCGCAGCAATATGCGGTGTTGATGAATGATGATCACAACCTTATTTTAGCGGGTGCAGGCTCGGGTAAAACCAGTGTTCTAACGGCTCGTGTCGCGTATTTACTGCAAAGCCATCAAGCTCAAGCTGAAGAGTTGCTATTGCTCGCTTTTGGTCGTGAAGCGGCAGAAGAGATGAAGCAACGTCTCGACAGCAAAATTGGTTTATCAGCAGAGAAGGTGCAAGTCAGCACTTTCCACCAGTTGGGTTTAAAGATACTGAATCAAGTTGAACCCGAACGTGTGGTTATTTCTCCTTTAGCGCTCGATGACAACCAACGCCAAGCATGGTGCATTGATTGGTTGAAGAAGCACTGGATGACACCGACCAACTTTAAACGTTGGCAAAAGCATTTGTCTAAATGGCCAATCGCTTATTTAACCGGTGACGATGAGCTTGGTAGCCACGTTTCAAACCTCAAATTGATCGGTTGGCTTGAAAAGCAGCTTGAACAGTTGAATGCGTCGGGTTTAACCAAAAAAGAAGTACAGCAACAGCTGATTGATCACCGAGACTATGCGCGCCTCAACAGCGAGCTTTCACTGTGTTGGCCATGTGTAACCGCGTGGCAAAAGGAGCTGAAAGAACAGAATCATATCGACTTCTCAATCATGATCAGCCGAGCGACTCAGTATGTCGAGAAGGGCAAGTTTATCTCACCTTGGAAGTTCATCATGATCGATGAATACCAAGATATCTCACCTGATCGTCTTGCCTTGGTTGAAGCACTGTGTAATCAGTCTAAAGCCGAGCATCAAGCCTCTATTTTTGCAGTAGGCGATGACTGGCAGTCGATTTACCAGTTTGCAGGTGCGGATGTGGATTTGACCACGGGCTTTAAGGATCGTTTTGAAAGTTCGACCATTCATCACCTAGATACGACTTACCGCTTTAACAATCAGTTAGGTGCGGTGGCTAATCGCTTTGTACAAGAAAACCCAATTCAGATTCCGAAAGAACTGAACAGCTTCAAGCAACAGAAGCAGAAGGCGGTGTACAGTGCGCCAAGTAAAGAAGTTGAGAAGATTCTTGATCAACTGAACCGTCAATCCAAAGGCAAAACCAATAAATTGGTGCTGCTACTTGGACGTAATCATTACCACAAGCCAGAGTTGTTGGAAGACTGGAAGAAGATCTTCACTTCCATTGATATCAAGTTCATGACTTGCCACGGCAGTAAAGGTAAAGAGGCGGACTTTGTCATTATTCTTTGTGTTGACGAAGGACAGTTCCCGACCAAGAAGAAACAGCTGCATATTGATGGCGCATTGACTGAATCATCAGACGCGTTCCCTTATGCTGAAGAGCGTCGTTTATTCTATGTAGCAATGACGCGGGCAAAAGAGAAAGTATGGATCACGCACAGTGGCGACGGCTCTGGCTTTGTGCAGGAGCTGCATGGTTCTGATTACCCAGTTGTTCGTAAAAAGTGATGTTACTTGACTTGATTGTCTAAGATTAGATCTTCAATCCCTGCCCTAATATCACAAGGCAGACGCATAAAGCATAAGGAATTTGCTATGGAACACGGCTCTATTAACTACATTGAATTTTCTGCGAAAGACATCGCCGCAACTAAGGCATTTTTCAGTCAAGTGTTTGGTTGGAGCTTTGAAGACTATGGCTCTGAGTATTCTGCGTTTGAAGGCAAAGGCTTAATGGGCGGCTTCTATTTGGCGGATCTGGCGTCGAATACGGATAATGGCGCGGCGCTGATGGTTTTTTATAGCCAAGATCTTGAGCAAACCGAGCGCGATGTAATTGATGCTGGTGGTCAGATAAACCGTGAGATCTTTAGCTTTCCCGGCGGCAGACGTTTCCATTTCAGAGAGCCAAGTGGCAACGAGATGGCAGTGTGGAGCGATAAATAGAGAGACTCTCGCACTGTTTTATGATTGAACTGTTTAATGTCTGAAAACGAGACATAAAAAAGCCTGCGATAAAATGCAGGCTTTTTAGTCTGTTCAGTAGAGAGCACATTTAACGTGCGATTACGTGCGCTCAGCTAGGTACGCTTCGTAGTCTGGGATCTCGATGATTACTTCTTCTTCAAGCAGTGAAGAGTTAAACAAGAAATTAGCGGTAGCGCGGTTAGTGGCCACAGGAATGTTCCAAACACTTGCGATACGAAGCAGTGCTTTTACGTCTGGGTCATGTGGTACAGCATTAAGTGGATCCCAGAAGAAAATCAGCATATCGATCTTGCCTTCAGAGATAAGCGCGCCAAGTTGTTGGTCACCGCCCATAGGGCCGCTGATCATGCTCTTGATTGCTAAGTCTGTCTCTTTACTTAGTAAAGAACCAGTCGTGCCCGTTGCGTAAAGGAAGTGCTTTTGTAGTTTTTCTTTGTTCTCTTTGACCCATCTTAGTAGCTCAGGTTTGAAGTGGTCATGAGCGACCAAAGCGATATGCTTATGTGTTGGCATAGTGCGCGTCGTTTTTTGCATGAATGTTCCCTAAATTGTTGTTTCGTTTTTATTGTTTTGAGTTCTTCAGCCAATATAGCACTAAGGATTCACACTGAATACCGGACGAAACTCAGAAGGTGACAATGAGTCGGCGATAATTTGATCTTTGAGAGTTTCAGGTGTCAGCGCTTCGATAATCGGTGCGCTGTGTTGCTCGTAAGGTTGACCGCGTAAGTAACTCGTGGCTTGTTTTACCGACAAGCGACCTTGCTCAACCATTTTATCGGTTGGCGCAAAAAGTACCTTGTTACGAAGTAAACCACGGTAGGTTCCGTGACTTAAGTAACTCGAAATTAACCCAATCTCTTCGGTTTTATCGGCCGCTCGTAGCTCACTGATCGCTGCTTCAATCGCGACGGCACTTCCGACTATATATTGGATATCCGGCTCCTCGATCACCTGTTGTACTAGGTTTCTTTGCAGTTCTTTATCGTTATCTGCCCAATAGCTGATCGCGATTTTGATGTCACTCGACTTGATCGCATCATAAAACCCCAGTGCCACAGGCTTAGTGCCGCCACTTGCTTGTGGACCAAGTAACAGGGCGATAGGTGTTTCGCCTGATCCTTTCGGGTGTCGTTTCGACAAAAAATCTCCGACTTGGTATCCCATTTGGTACCAATCGACACCGACCGTACCTTTTAATACCTTCTGTTGTTCTTCATTGACGGTTAACTCATTTACCGTAGCAAACACAGGCGTCGAGCCAACCCAATCGCTGAGATTGTCATGATACGCATCGGGTGAAACCGTACCTAAAATAATGGCATCGGCTCCCCATTGCGTGCAAAGCACCAGTTGCGAGGCTTGTTTGGCCACGTTGGGGTAACCGCCAGCTTCCAATACTCTTAGCTCAACTTGCTGCTTTTCTGCTTCAGAGATCATTCCATAGTTTACCGACAACCAATAAGAGTCTTTGAGGTGCGGATAAATGGCACAGATTTTCTCTTTTTGTGATGTGGCTTCGGCTGGTTTTATTGGGCTCAAAGGCTCGCTAGCCCCTGCGACAGTGGTCACTGAGGCCAGTAGTGAGAGAAGAATTATTGAAGCGAAAGGTCTAGATAGCATGAATTGCCGTTTTATTGGTTTTAGATAAGAAACACTGCAAAATATAGCGTATTCTGCATGGGTAAAGAAGAACGTTTTAAGGTTTAGAGTTTATGTTGTTAGCTTCAGCGAGTATTGGACGCAAGCTGCTGGCCTCATTCTTAGTGATGGCACTGTTGGTTCTATTGTCTGCATTGATCGGTGTTTCTGGTTTTAGCTTTGTAGCAAAAACGGAAAGAAACGTCGTTGATTCGGCGCTTCCTGCCATGATCGAAGCTCGTCAGGTTTCTGAGTTGAGTAACCGTATTATTTCGTCAGTACAAACACTTTCTAATGCGAGAAACGAGGCCGAAAGAAAAGAGGCTGGCACCGTACTGTTTGACCAACTTGAGTCGCTTCTTCAACATATCAAAGAGCTTGGTGTCGACAGTTTCGATTCTCAGCTCCTCAATAAACTCGAAAACAATGTTCAAAGCGTTATTAACACACTGGCTGAGTTGGGTGTGTCGGTTGAGCGTAAGCTTTGGTTAAGCAAAGAGTTGTCGTCTCGTGTCGAAGAGATGCGCCTATTGGCCGAAGAGCTAGAGCAGTTGACGCGAACCCAAGTTTTGAACACGGCTACCATTGCGGTTGCTAACGTCACGCATATCTATGACCTGCTAGAAACCAAAGAAACGGATAAAGCCTACCAAGCCTTAGATGCGCTTGTAGAGGTTGACCTTGATTTGTCTGAGCGCCTACACGAATTGCATTTGCTGGCGTTCAAAATGCTTAACCAAATTGAAGAAACGCAAACCGTTACCAACGTAGAGCGTATTCATCAAATCCAATCAGAATTTGAATCCAACCTAAGAATCATGGCGCGCCGCGTTAAAGCGGTCGAAGATCCTACTCGTTCAGCGCAGATGTCTCAGCTTCTAGAAGAGCTCAGAAAACGCCAAGTCGTGTTCGATATTTCATTAGAACAATATGAGAACACCAAAAAGTCAGAGTTTCTGATGCAAAATACGTTGGAGCTGTTCTCTCAGCTGAATACAACGGTTAACCAACTGGTTGATGATTCAAACCGCAGTACCAAAAAAGCGGTTGATGAGCTGACCAGCACGTTGAATTTGGCTCAATGGTCACTGTCTGTGATTTCGGTTATTGGTTTGGTTATCGTTGCATTTATCGTGTGGCGAGTGGTGTATATCTCGGTTGTTAAACGTCTTACTGAATACTCATCGGCCTTGATGTCTATCGCACAAGGTCGCCTGAATATTGATATCTCGGTAAAGGGTAATGATGAGCTGGCTCATATGGGCGAGGCGATCATCACTGCCAGAAACACCGCGCAGGCGCTACAAGTGGTTGCGGTGGGTGAAGCAAAGGCGAAACGCGAACTTGAAGAGCACAAAGAACACTTAGAAGAGTTGGTCACAGACCGAACCTACCAGCTGCAAAAGACCAATGAGAAGCTGAACATCGAGGTAGGGAACCACGCTAAGGCTCGTAACGCCGCAGAACAAGCAAGCCGCGCAAAATCCGCTTTCCTTGCGACGATGAGTCATGAAATACGAACGCCGATGAACGGTGTATTAGGTACTGCAAGATTGCTCAAAGATACCGGGTTAGACCCGCTGCAATCCGGCTATGCAGACATCATTAACCGCAGCGGTAAGAACCTACTCGCGATTTTGAATGACGTGTTGGATTACTCAAAGATTGAAGCAGGGCATTTAGAAATCCGCACTGCTTCGTTTGATCTTCATCAGATGGTTCAAGATACCTACCAATTGATGGAAGGGCGTGCCGCTGAGAAGAAGCTGAACTTTGATTTCCATATTGAAAGTGATGTGCAACGCTATTGGCGTGGTGACATAACGCGAATCAGCCAAATCTTGAATAATTTGGTCGGTAACGCGATTAAGTTTACGGAAAGTGGCTCGGTCGATATCTTTATCAGCTTAGATATCGAAGATGAAAATCGAGTGATGTTTGAAGTGTCAGATACAGGTGTCGGTATTGATGCTAGCGAACAAGCTTGTCTGTTTGATGCCTTTACCCAAACCGATAGCGGTCGCAACAAAACCGGCGGCACAGGGCTTGGATTAGCGATCAGTAAAAGCATCATGTTGGCAATGAACGGGGATATTGGCGTTCATTCTGAAGAAGGCGAGGGTAGCCAGTTTTGGTTCTCACTGCCACTTGAAGCCGGTGAGAAGATAGAAACGAAAGTACCGGTCATTGAAGCGTGTATTCGAGCTAAAGTACTTCTGATTGAAGATAACCCCGTAAACTGCATCGTTGCTGAAGGCTTCTTGCATAACTTGAGGCACGAGGTTGTGATTGCGACAACCGGACAAGAAGCGAGAACCATATTCAGTGAGCAAGAGTTCGATATTGCGCTGGTGGACATTAACTTACCCGACTGCGATGGCGTCGAGTTAATTCAACAACTCAAAGACGATGCGCTTCAGCATAAAAGTGAAGAAGACGTAATTCGAAAAGTACCCCCAATGATCGCAGTATCGGCTCATGTGTTTAACGAAGAAGTGGAAAGCTATTTGTCGTCTGGCTTTGATGGATTCTTACCTAAGCCGTTAGAGAAGGAAGCATTATCGGAATTGATTGTTGAGCAGTTGGACGGTCACACGCTGTTGCTGCCTCAGCCGGATCCGTCAGATGCTGTTTGCTGTCAGCTAAACTCTAAACCTCAGGAAACCGAGCTAGACTTATCAGCATTGGCATTTGCAAGCTCGACACAACGAGCAAACCAAGACGCGGAACATAATCAAGGAGAACCGATTGTGCAGATGATTAACCCTAAGATTATCAAAGACGACTTGGCCATTCTCGGTCGAGAAAAAATAGTGCAGATTGTTGGGTTGTTTGACCAAAGCAGCCAAGTCACTCTCGATGAACTGATTGTGGCAAGTGCCGCTGACAACGCTCGTGAAATTAAGTCTTTAGCTCATAAACTGAAAGGGTCTGCCGGCAGCCTAGGATTATCTGCACTGTTTGCTTTATGCCAGAGCATTGAAGCGAGCGAGGATCCATTACTTCAATATCGCGATAATGCAGACTCATTACCTGAATTGGTGAAAGACTCGTTAGCAGCGCTCCGAGAGCAACTATAGAGTGGCTATTGGGCGGAAAGCCCCAAAATAAGAACAGAAAACAAAAAGCAGGCTATTTCTCCGTTTTAATATGAAGAAGTGACCTGCTTTTTTATTGTCGAATAAGAATCTAAGTAAGGCTTTCAAGGAACGGCTCTAAGCCATCTTGATATGTCCAGCAGCTTTGATCTTAACGTGAACCATATTGCCTTGTAGGTAGCTTAATGGAATCTCGCTGCGTTCAATGATCGCGACATTATCGCTGCATGCGCCAGCTTCAATCGCCAGTTGCTTTGATTGTGCTTCCAAGCCCTTTAAGGTCTCTTCACGTGATGCTGGGTCAATCGGTACGATCTTATCGAATTGACCTGATATTTCACCTAACGCAACACCAATCGCATTAGCCACTTCAAAGTGCTCAGGACGAACCACTTGGCTCACACCTTCAAAATGATCTGGGAATAGGGCACTACCACCACCAACCATGATTACGGGTACACTCGCCGCAGAGGTCTTCATCTTATCGATGCCTTCTTCAACATCCGTGACCATTTGTTGATAAATCTTGCTTGCTTGTTCGGCTGAAACACCAATCTCATCACTCAGTTGATGTTCTGCCTGCCACTGCATTTGTCCTGTTTTGAGTGCAATATCGGTGAGCGTAAGTTCATCACCACCAAAGCTACGCGCCGTTTGCGTCAAGGTATGGCCAACACTTTCTGGGCCTAGCTCTATACGCTGCTGTTCAAAGCGAACCTTGGTACCACCACCAATGGCTAACGCCAAAATATCAGGCATACGGAAGTTGGTTCTCACTTCACCGATTTCTACTGCTAAGCTCGATTCTCTTGGGTAGCCGTGAGTCAGTACGCCGATATCAGACGTAGTGCCGCCCACATCGACCACAATCGCGTCTTTTAACTTAGTTAAGTGACTCGCTCCACGAATCGAGTTTGTTGGCCCACAAGCCACGGTAAGAATCGGGTACATCAATGCGAACTGCTGTGACATCAGTGTTCCGTCGTTCTGACCGAAATAAGGCGTGGTGTGGATTTCATGATTGATGAGTGCACTGCAAAAGCCGTCAACGAATCGTTTTGCTGTCCCTTGCAGAGCCGCATTGAGGATAGTGGCGTTCTCACGCTCTAAAAGCCCTAAACTGCCCACTTTATGGGATAACGATAGGTTCACGCCCGGAAGTTCTTGTTGAATCCATTCTGCTGCTTGAAGCTCCTGGTCGCCGTTGACGGGAGAGAACACTCCGCAGATAGCAATGGAATCCACTTGGCCTTTCATTTTCTGGCAAAGCTCGCGGATCTCAGACTCTTGAATGTCGGCAATCAACTGGCCGTCATATTCATAGCCGCCGTGTGCTTGGTAGAAGTGCTGACCAAGCAGGTTTTGCCACGCTTCACTCCAACCACAAAGGGGCGGGACGCTATCACCACTGGGAAGCGCTAAGCGAATCATGCCGACTCTGTCTAAGCCTTTTCGTTCAACGATTGCGTTGGTGCATTGAGTCGTGCCAAGCATCGCGTGTTTCACTTGCTGACCATCAATGTTTGCTTGGTTTAATAGCGCAGAAATCGCGTTGTCGATCCCTGTTGAAACATCATGTGTGGTTGCGGTTTTTACTTTGGCAATCACATTTAAGTCTGCGTCGAGCAGCACACCGTCGGTATTGGTGCCACCTACGTCAATGCCCAAACGGCAGTAATCAAGCGTAATGTTTGTCATGCGACTACCTCTTCAATGCAGACTTTAGTTGTTCAATGGTTTGATACTCGACGGTGTAGCCAAAGTAACCCGGGCCCGCGACTTCAATACCTTTGTCAGTGCGCCATTTGGGGTCGCAAGGGTAAGCGATAAGGTCGATGCGCTGCCCGTAACGAAGTTGTTCGGTTGTGATTGGCTTACCCGTTTCATGATCCAAGATCGAAATAAGATCCGGTGTTGATGCCAGCAGGTTATCTTGGCTCATGTCTGCGCGGCTTGTACCTTTGTGCGCGAGAAGTAATTCGTTTTGGAACTGCACAAACACGTTATCGACGCCGGTATCTTCAAACTGAGCCAGCTTTTCAATCACGACACCACCTGTTGCAAAACCACCATCGGTTTCACGTTGAATATCAACAATCTTGCCACTGATGATGGTATGGCCGCCGACAATGTCTAATACGGCCTGTGTGCCAATTTTATTGTTGTCGTTCGCCAGTCTAATCGCTTCACCAATCTTCATTGCTTGGGTCAGTGTTGCAGGCAGTGCGCTGCGTTTTAGGTTCTTACCGTTCATTGGGTAATCGCACATTGCTGCAGAGCCACCCATCTGTTCGGTAATCGGCCTCGCAAACTTTTCAGACCAAATACCGTCAATCGGATAAAGCGTGACGACATTGCCACGCTCATCGGCCAATGTGTTCGGTGCCGAAGGGAGACCATCAAGAAAGAAGGTCACCATCTGAGCTTCTGGGAACGCACGTCCCATCGCATCACAATCGATCACAGGAATGTTCTTTTGTGCTGCAACGAGAATTGGAATCAATGAATTGAAGCCGCCTACTTCGATAGGAAACGTTGCCGCTACTTCAGTGCCGAGCGCTTTTTCCATCGCTTCGAAAGCAATCAACATTTGATCTTTCGAATTGAGTTTCTCTACTGCGACTGTTGGTGCGCCAATCATTGATGAGGGCACTGTCATCCAATCGTCTTGCACGTCTTCTAAAGGAATCATGCGTACAGGGTGCTTTGCCGTTGCAATGGCTACTTTCGCCATCAAGGCACCGCTGTATGGGTCACCGCCGCCGCCAGTACCTAATACCGTCGCACCCAGCGCGATATCATCAATCATTTGTTCAGTAATAATCACAACTACTATTCCTTATCACTTGAAGGAGAAAGCTTCATTAGGGCGAGGTAAATCACACCAGCGGCAAGAATGCCGTCTAACGCCGAGATGCTGGTGAACGAAAACAGGTTGAAAAACTCTGGTGCAGTACAAGCGCTGAATGCAGTACCAAATGACCAAGAAGCCAAGCCTTTAAACATCCAGGCTGGAACTTGTTGGATGTTCTCAAAGCTCATTTTTGTCGAATCTAAAACATAATATTGAACGATGTAGACACCCGCAGCAGGCGCAATGGTTACGCTGAGTAGCATTAAGAAGTCGGTAAACTTGTTCACCATGCCGAGTTGAGCGATACCAATGCCGACGATGGTCATGATCACAACCAGAACAGGGCGCGGAATCTTAGGTAGAACCATCGACATGCATAAGCCGCCAGAGGTTAGGTTGCTACTGTTGGTGGTCCATTGTGCGAATACCAGTACTATAATGGCCGCCATGCCTAAACCTAGGGTGAAGAAGACTTCGACTAGGTCGTCGGTGCCGGTCATTTTGGTCAAGATCAATGCGATAAGAATGATGGCGCTGTTGCCGACGAGGAAACCGATACCCGCTCCTAAAATCGCATCACGGCGTGTTTTGGCGTAGCGAGCAATATCAGGTGCAGCAACCGCAGCTAGAATCCAGATAGACATAACAAAAGAGATGGCTTGGCCAAGCGTCAAAGGATCTTCAATCGATGGCGCTGCGCCACCTTGATAATCAGCAGCCATAAACAAACCGATGGTAATCAACGTCACCATCAATGGAACAGAATAGGTACTGAGTTTGCCTAAAGCACGAACGCCATAGATAGCCGTCATCATCATTAACACACTGCCGCCAATAAGAGCGGTGAGGTGTGAAATTATGATGTCGTATTTCGCCAGTGCATCGACCATGATGAAAGCGAAGAAATCAGCCTGGAATGCGAACCAGCCGACTAATGAGATGCCGTTGATGAAGCCAAGAATTTTACCGCCGTTACGGCCAAATACCGCGCTGCTCACCAGCGGGGTAGAGACGCCAGCTTGAAAGCCAATGTTGGCACACAGCATCGCGATGATCGCCAATAAGCCTGAACCAATAAACGTGGCAAGCAGTGCGTCTTCAAAACCAATACCGCTGCTTAGAATCGAGCCGAGAAACAGTCCCGAAATGTCGATGCCGATTGCCAACCAAATAAGGCTGATGACCCACCAAGATCGTTTGGCCTTCTCGGGAACGGGTTCCAACTCGAAGTCATCTATCTTTTTGTGGCTGTGTGTTGCTTCGGGTTTATTCACGTAAGCTTCTGCCGCCATAGTGCCATCCATGCATTGTTATTCCATAAGTGTGAATAAAGCATACTGATGTATTTATTGTTAATAAATGAATATAATCAGATGTAAACATAACAAAAAACAAATGTGAGTGGTAAAGTGAATCAAAACAATAAGTTAGATAAAAGAGACCTACGTAGATTAGAGCTTTTTTGTGAAATTGTTGAACAAGGAGGCATCAATCAGGCGGTCGCAAGCACTGGGATTAGTCAACCAGTGCTGAGTAATCAGCTTATTGCCTTGGAAAAAAGCTTAGAATTAACATTATGCCAACGTGGTCGACGTGGTTTTAAGCTGACTCATGAAGGTGAGCAAGTGTATAAATATGCGAACCAACTAAAATCGACCTTAACCGACTTCGCTTATAAGTTACGAGGTGTACAGACGGAACTCTCTGGGCATGTGCGAATTGGATGTTTGGATAACACCGTCACTTTGCCTTATAACCCACTTCCCAAAGCGATCGAGACGTTTTACCAACGCAGTAACAGTGTTGAGGTGAGTGTTGATGTCGGGGATTTCACCCAGTTGAATGAGAAGTTAGCAAAGAACCAGATTGATATGATGATAGTGGTTCTAGGGTCACATCAAAAATCAGCGTTTCAACATAAATACCCACTGTTTGAAGAGCACAGTTATCTGTATGCGCGTAAGGATCTGGCTGAGAAGATCATGGACAAGGATTTCTCATTGGATGGCTGTCGTATCAACATGGGCGGCTATGCCAAAGATGAGATGTTCCGATTACTGAATATTGAGCAGTACGATTCCGTAAAGCCTTTTGATGGCTGGCATGTCGAGTCGGGTGTAATTTTAACCTTGGCGGGCACACACCTGAGTTTTTTACCGTCTCATTTAACCGACCGTGGCCATTATGACCAAGCCTTGATTCCGCTTCAGCCCGAGAAGTGGAGCCTTAAGAGTCAGTTTTATGTGGTGTTGAAGCAACCTGTAGATTCCCTTTCCCCCGCCGCGCGTGCGTTTTTTGATGAGCTACACCAACCGGAAACATCGGGTTCAATCTAGAGCACTTTTCGCTTCTTAAGAGCACTTCTCGCTTCTCAATAGCATTTACGATACTTTTCCCCATAAACAAAAAACCTCTGCCAAGACAGAGGATTTTTGTTTTTAAAAGTTATGCGTGAAAACTAGCGGTTCTCAAAGCGGTTGTAATCCAACAGGCCGAACTCGATAGGTTGCGCTTGTTGATACCAGCGATGGACACGGTCACTGAACGGCCAAAACTCCGGAGAGCTGCGTCGTACAGCAAACTTATCAAGTAACGCCACGTAGTCTTCTTCCGTGTTCAAGTTCTGTAGCGTTTTAACCAGAGTCGGAATGTCGCTTTCGGTTAATGATAGGTAAGCCGCAGGGTAGCTACCGACAACGCCTCTTACGAGGGTTAGGTCATCATTGGCGTAATCACGGTTACCTTCTTCATTAAACAGGCTCGAAATGTTGCTGTGAGCGTTGTTGTGAATCATGGTGAACAGTTGCTCTTCGCCGTTTTCGCCTTCAATCATGATCATCACTAATTGAGGCACATGACGCAGGCCTTCGCCCTTTATCAAATTCACTTGGTTAAGCAGTGCTTCATTCTTCCTACCAAAACCTGTTTCAACAATCTCAAAGCGATTATCGAGAACAGGTGCGAGCTTATCTTTGATCATATCAAGCAGTTCGTGTTTCGGATCCGCCGTTTTGTAAACCACGCTGGTCGGCTGATCAAAAGGTGCAATGTTTCGCTGCAAATAGTCACTCAGTTGTGCGCTTTGGTTCTGGTACCAACTAGAGTGTTCAATGTGACGAACGTCTTTAGGAAGAAGGCTTAAGAAGTTACTCTCACCTTCAAGACGCAAGAAGTCCATGAACATGCGTGTAATCAGCTGGTGGCCAAAGTTGCCGTAAACATCGAAGCCTGCAACGAGAAGATAATGAATACGCTCTAGAAGAGCATAATCAAGAATCCACGCAGTCTTAGGTTGCGTGCCAACTAACCCTTGTACAACAGAGGCGCTATCGAAGTGCCTAAAGACGGTGAGAGCAGCATTCGGGTTGATGCCATCGCCATCCCAAATGATGCCAGTGTCTAGGTGGACGCCACTCTCGAACCATTGGTTAGTGAAGTCTGATTTCGCGTTTAGGTATTGCGCTTGTTGCTTTGCGTATCTTACCCAGTTGGTCACAGGTACGGTGTTACTTTTTAGTTCGCTAGGCAGCTTTAAGTTTTTCTTTTGACTTGCGTAGAAGGCGTTGATTTCCGGAACATCGGCTTTCTCTGGGTCGATGAAGAAAACCCAAAAACGGTCGTTAATTACGTTCAAGGCAAGTTGACCACGACACACAGGTCCTTTGATGTAGGCCATGATGGTGTTTTGCGCGTTATCTAACATGAAGTTGAAGCGCGAGTTTACTGGCAGTGCTTCAAACGAAGTCATTGGGTTAGCTGAAACATCGATGTCGTAACTAGGTAGTTGTTTTACTTCGTAATTTACGTCGACAAACCAGGTATTCCACTTTTGTAGACGCTCTTTATTAAGTGCGAAAGGCATGTGCGTTTTGTCGACGATAGTGCCTTGTTTTGGAATCAGACGGTAGTAAACACGGTCTACTTTTGGATCGTCATAAGGGCGACGAGTCGTGATGCGCTGTACCGCTTCACCTGGTGGTGTTGCAGAGCGAACAACAGTGAAGAAGCGTGTTGGCTGAGCTAAATCAGAAAAATAGACATGAGATAAAAACAGGTGCTCGTAGATGTAACGTGCTGAAAGTTGACTCTTATTGTCACTCTTGTTTAAAAAGCTTTCGTAGACATTAACGAGCTCTTGTTCTGCATCAGTCAATGGAATGTGGTCGTTCATTAACGCGCCATTTTCCAACCAACTCATTAAAGTCGCGTATTCGGTTTTGTCTAAGTTTGGCATCCCATAAGGCATTCCCCAAGTTGGGTAATCTCTCTCGTATTGAGCGTATTCTTCAATGGTTGGGCACTGTTGGTCGCGATCGATTGAAAAGTCGAAACCTTCAAGCTGGGTTTGATCGGGCAGAGGGTGATTCTCTTTCTGGATCAACATACGAGAAACAAGACCAGCATCGAGGTTAGCCGTTGAGTTTTGCATGCGCTCATTGAGGACAGGATGAAAATCCGCATCGCGCCACTCTTGCGTGGTTAAAGCATCTTCAAACAAGCGAGTAGGGGCTGATGCCGTTAAGCGGGTGCCTTGATAAACGAGTGCCTTGCTCGCGCCTCGGTCTATACCTTCCACTGAAGACATTTTGAGTTGGCAAGGGGCGTCATAACAAGCGTGACAAACCACGCATCGGTTATCAATGATGGGCTTTACTTCGTCAATGAAGTGCTGCGCTTGAGCTGAAAGAATAGGTGCTTGGCGATCGCGTACTTGTTGTTCACCAAACAGTTCGTCGAAGTTTAAACCCGCGTAGACGGCACAACCTGAGAAGACGCTAACAAAAGCTAAAATGAAGAGTTTTTTCAAATTCATACGTATTTAAATATTAGGCATTTTCTATAATTATATCGAAAATGATTGAAAATGCTCATGTTCTAACAATTTTGTAGACAAGATCTTGATGGGACGAGTGACTTGTCGATGCGCGTCACTCGCTAGTGCTCAGAAATTGGTGTTTAGACTTAGCTAGATTTAAGTCCCAAGAGCTGAAAGCTAGCAGTTAAGAGTTAAGAGTTAAGAGTTAAGAGTTAAGAGTTAAGAGCTAAGACTCATTGATTGACGTAACAAACAGAGAAGGGGACAGACAATCGCTCAAACTCTTTGATCCAGCGCCACTGGTTGTCTTGCAGTTTATCGCCAGGGCCTTTGACTTCAATCCAATGAAACTCATCGCCCTTGAACGCAATCAAATCCGGCATCCCAGTTCTAAATAGCTTTAAGTCACTCAATATCACTTTGAAGAGGTCTACAACCAAGGCATTTGGAATTGAAGCCATGCCGTGTTCGATGAGTGCTTTAGGAAAATAATTCCAATGAACAAAGGGGTTCGCGATACCTTGCTTTTCATCGTAAGTATCAAGAAAATGGTTCAGCCCATGTTTGGATATCGTTTGAAACACGGCTTCAATCTGTTCGGCTCGCTTGTCTACGAAATCTGAATGGTACAGATCCAATGGTCGATGTTGGTAACGATTGATAAAGGCGCCTTCAACGTCTGCGAAAATGACATCCCAGAAAGCCAAACCAAACAAGCCACACAGAAAACTGTTTTCTGAAAAGTAGACGTCCCAACCTTGGTTCTCAAAATGCTGCTTTACCGCAAGCTCGACTCGAGTTTGGCTGAGGTCTAATTCCAGTTTTAACTCTTTGCAGCTCGGCTTTATGGTTCGTGAAACTTTGTGCCCCTGTTTCCGTAGCAGCCGGTCTTCAAGCTTAATAGCGATTTCCAACTCTGACACATCCGATGGAGTAGCTTTCATTTGCGTGACAATGTCACACATTAAGTCTAGCGTACCTTGCTTATCATAGATGCGTGCAAGTCGTTCTCTGCTCGGAGGAAGTGTAGATTGTCTGAACCAAAAGATAGCTTGGTCGTTTAGATTAAGCCTTTCAAGATCGCGAGCAATATCATTGATCAAACGCGATCGTTTTCTGGCAATACTTCTGTGTTCTGATTCTTCAGGAATCGCATTTAAAAGCAGTTCCAGAAACTCGCCATCTTTGCGGTCACCTTCTGAATAAAAGCGTTGAATATCGCGCATCTGGATTAATTGATTGAGCTGATCCCTAGAGGTGAAGAAGCGGTGTTGCTTGCTTAATGGGTAGTTCTCAAAGGTGTTTAGCCCAAGGTCGCTTAACACGAACTGACTTAAGTCTTGATAGGTGTTGGCAAAGAACAGCAACAGTAATACATCAATCACTTGAGATTCGATGACGTAAATACAGTCGAAAGAGAGGTTTTGAAATTGATCAAAAGGTTGCTGATCAAGCCGTAACAACAGCTCGTCTTTCTTGGCATTTCTATGGCTCTTAAGGGCGGGGAATACACTCAACAGCTCTGGTTTGGTGAGCAAGTGAAACCCGAGCTCGACCTCACTAATGGCGAGGTCATGCTGTTCTTCGGGATGACTCAACCCAATGAAGCCTGAGCTGTTTAGCTCTTGCAGTACGGTCTTTAGATCTGGGATCTCAACATAGTTGAGTTTATCGCTGCGAAACCAACGGCCTTTACGAGAAAGCAAACGAACCATTAGGCATTGGCTTGAAACAGAAAGACGTTTGTATGCGGACAACCAACGACATTCATCATCACTCAGAAGATCGGGGTAGAGCGTTTGAGCGTGTTCAACCAGTCGATTGAAGTTGTCGAGATAATAAGTGGGGGAGAGCTGAAGAGTGGTTTCGGTCGTCAATGGAGAAGTCGCTTGATACAAAAAGAGCCTAACCCTAAGGTTAAGCTCTTCAGTAACAAATTCAATCTTTTCTGTTGATTAAGCTTGTGATGCTTTTAGTTCAGCAACTTTAGCTTCAGAGATTGGTTTAGTGATGATTGCTAGAACAATACACACTGCCATCATAACTGCAGAGATTGTGTAAGCTAGGCCGTAACCTTCGCCGTTTGACATTGAGAAGCCAACAACTGCTGCACCGATAGCGCCGCCGATACCCCATGCCGTGTAAAGCACGCCGTAGTTAGTACCGTAGTTTTTCAGGCCGTAGAACTCAGCAGTTAGTGTTGGGAATACTGCTAGAAGCGTACCGTAACCAACCGCTGCGATAGCCGTACCAATGATTAGCGTGAATTCAGAGTTGAACGTAGCGAATAGAGCCATGTTCGCGCCTTGAAGGATGAACGCTAGAAGTAGAGTACGTACGCCACCGATTTTATCTGCAAGCATACCCGCAGCAACACGGCCGCCTGAGTTGAATACTGCAAGGATAGACGCTAGGTAAACTGCGTTTGGCAGGTTAGCTTGAACGCTAGCAATTGTAGTGATGTTACCGATGATCATTAGACCAACAGATGCAGCGAATGCGTACATGATCCATAGAGAGTAGAACTGAGGAGTCTTCAGCATTACTTTCCAAGTTAGGTCTTCAGTCTTCTTAACCGCTTTAGGAGCTTGGCCTGCTTTTACTTTAGGCTCAGCTGGCGTGTAATCCGCTGGTGGGTTGTTGATTGTTGCTGCTAGAGGTACTGCGATTGCAAGTACACCAACACCAAGAATCATAAAGCTAGTTTGGATACCCATGCTGTCGATTAGCGCAGAAGTTACTGGTGCTAGGTAAATAGCCGCAAGACCGAAGCCTGCTGCGATAAGACCGTTAACCATACCTTTCTTAGAAGAGTGGAACCACTTCATTGCTGATGGAGACAGACATGCGTAACCGAAGCCGATACCTGCACCTGTTATAATACCGAACGTGATGTTCAGCATCATAGGCGTTGTAGCGAAACCAGAAGCAATCATACCTAGGCCTGTAAGCGCTGTACCTAGGATAAGGATCTTACGTGGACCCATACGGTCTTGTAGGATGCCCGCAACAAGAAGACAAACAGAGAATGTGATAGTTGCAATAGCGTAAGGTGAAGATGCTTCAGCAGCACTCCAACCAGCTTCAGTTACTAGCGCTTTGTTAAATACACTCCAAGCATACAGGATGCCAAGACAAAGGTTGATACAGAAGCCTGCTAGCAGGATACGTGTTGCTTTATCAATCTTGCTCATTTTTATTCTCAGTTTTGTCATCGGTTAGTGGAGAGCCACTTAACTAAAGACGGGTTATTGTGATTGTTTCTTCAAAATTAGTTTGCGTTTATCAACAGATAGCGCAAAAGAGCGCGGATTATAACCAATTAAAATGTGATTGGAATCTCTTTTTCCATTTTTGGTAAATTAAATTCAATTTGTTAATAAGTTGTTTTTCATTGGTTTTTGAAATGTTTTTAACACCTCTCTATTTTGTTCTTTTTCGCTCTGTCTTCTTATTATTTCAGGGATTTTGAGGTGATGGTTTTTGAATAGACGCGTATTGCGTGCGGATATCACAGAGTTACAAATAATTTTAATTAATTTCCAAGGTTAAATTTGTGTAACAAAATAAATCGTAACAGCGCTTTGCTCATATGAGACAAGGAGTAACGGAGTTTTATTAAAAACAGAATGTTAAGTAATTGTTAAGGGTGATTTTTGTTAGTACTTTTGCTTACATTTTGTTCGATTGGAGGGGTTGTGTTGTCCGTAAAAAGTGGGAAAATAGTATGCAAACTGAGATTCCAAATTTGAAAGGATGCGTTTCCAACTTATGGTGAGGCGAGTATTATGAAACTGTTTTTAATTTTATTGATGTCAATTTCTGGTGGTGTAGCGGCAGCTGACCATATTCACTCTTTCCTATTCGGCTTCTATGTTGCGGCTCTAGCAGTTGGTAGTTGCTACTGGCTTGCATTCCGCAGTACGCGTTTCCCACAGTTGGCATTAGTGCTATTGATGTGTGGCTTTTTTGCGAAAATTGCAGTGACTGTTATCGGTGTTTCTTGGGGTATCTCGAACGATATCATTCAATCGCCGTTCATTTTCTCATTGTCATACCTGTTCTTCTTAGTGGTTGTGTCTTACGTTTGGTTTGCATACCGCGATAAATTGACGCTAAAACAGCGCGCTAAGAAGGTAGAAGAGTCTCGCAAGCAAGCGGCAGCATAATTCGATTTGATTCTTAAAAAGCCTTCTTCGGAAGGCTTTTTTGATCCTGCCTACCTGAACTCTATTATTTGGTTATGACGGCAGATAAAAGAAACCCCAGTATGGTGACATACTGGGGTTACTTGTTATGTATCTATTATCTAGCAGTTACCATCTACCAAAGACTACTCTGAAGGTGTGTTATTTCTTCATCATCTTAGCGAGATCGGCGAACGGGTTGTGTGTCGCTGACTGATGATCATCTAAACTCGCTTTTGCATCCACACCATAACGCTCATGGTCAGTGTATTTTGAATGCTCATGATCGTGACAGTACAGGCACAGTAGCTCCCAGTTGCTGCCATCTTCAGGGTTGTTTGTATGGTCGTGATCCACGTGGTGAACGGTAAGCTCTCGGAGGTTTGAGTAAACAAATTCGCGCGCACATTTACCACAAACCCAAGGGTACAGTTTTAGTGCTTTTTCGCGGTAGCCTTTCTCTTGGCGAGCATACGCTGCACTCGAACCTGTGAAATCAGAAGACATTGCCAAATCCTTATCAATTGTAATATCCCGATTTTATCACAGCTTTCTTGAAGCTGTCGGTATGTCGTTCGTAAAATCATTGCTAAATGATGCAGTGGACTTATCGATATTAGATTGAAGTTTGAATACAGACTTACCTTCTACACACTAACGCTTAAGCGGGTTATGTCTTTCTGGAATAAGCCATGCTTAACAGTTTGAAAATAAATCGTATTCAGGGGTTTTAACCGCAGGCATGTGACCTAATATCAGTTTGTGAGACCCTATATTAATAAGGAAATATCATGTCAGAACAATACACTCCGCCAAAAGTTTGGGTTAACGATACTGCTGGTGGTAACAAGTGGGCAAACATCAATAGTCCTGAATCTGGAGCTCGCTTTGATAAAGAGCTTCCTGTTGGTGACCATGCTTTTCAATTGTATTCTCTTGGCACACCTAACGGTCAAAAAGTCACTATCTTGCTGGAAGAGTTGTTAGCGGCGGGTGTTAAAGAAGCTGAATATGATGCGTACTTGATCAACATCGGTGAGGCTGATCAGTTCTCTTCTGGCTTTGTTGGTGTAAACCCGAATTCGAAAATACCAGCACTTGTTGATAAGTCTGGTGACGAAGATGTGAATGTCTTTGAATCGGCATCCATCTTGATGCACTTGGCTGAAAAGTTTGGTCACTTTTTACCGAAAGAGGGCGCTGCTCGCACTCAAACATTAAATTGGTTGTTTTGGGCGCAAGGCTCTGCACCATTCCTAGGTGGTGGCTTTGGTCATTTCTACGCTTACGCCGATGAAAAGCAAGAATACCCAATTAACCGTTTTGCGATGGAAGTGAAACGTCAACTAGATGTATTAGACAAACAGTTAGCGAATAACACGTATGTGGCAGGCGAAGAGCTTAGTGTTGCAGATATCGCGATTTGGCCTTGGTATGGCAACCTTGTACTAGGTAAAACATATGATGCCGCTGAATTCCTTCAAGTTGAGTCGTACGCCAACGTAGTTCGCTGGGCGAAGCAACTAGAAGCGCGCGAAGGTTTCCAACGCGGTCGAGTGGTTAACCGTTCATTTGGCGAAGAGTGGGAGCAAGTACCAGAGCGCCATTCTGCAGAAGACATTGACCGTGTTTTAAAGCTTAAGCCTTAGTTCTTTTTTGAACGTGTTTTTGGCAGATATACCCTATCGGTCTTAATGTTAATGGCTAATTGAAACGCCATATCTCAATCGAGATATGGCGTTTTTCCGTTTTAAGGTAGGGAGAGGTTTTGTAATTGGAATGAGAGTCTCAATTATCATTTTGTTTTTTTATTCAATCGCTTATGAGTAATGGTCTTTGTGGTTAAGACAAAAAACGATAGTCATCGAGGTGGAGTAAATCTATAAGATAACGGTCCACTTTAAATTACGACTAACTTCGCTCAATGAAAAAAAACTTAATTGCGTTGGCTATCATATCCACGGCTCTTTTAGGGTGTAATCACGACTCACTAAGCTATAGTGGTGGCCCTGATACGGCTCCTCCAACAGATATTGTACCACCAACGGACATTCTTCCTCCGACAGATATTGTTCCACCAACGGATATTCTTCCGCCGACTGACATTATCCCACCGACGGATATTATTCCTCCAACGACTTATATAGGTACGTTACTGTCGAGTGGAAATATCGTATCAGGCGATGTGTATTGTGATGGTATCCGCCTTGAAACTGGCTCGTTCAGTGTGAATCAAGGAGTAAGTTTTAGTTGTACACTGGGTCATCTCACTTTAGGTGATTTCACTGCTCCTCTCCCTGAAGTCACAGAAAGCACGATTTCAAATGATGCGCTTCATGCGGCATTTGAGTTGACAGAATTACATGGAGACAACGTTACCAAGGTACTCGAATCAATTGATGTTTGTGAGACTGAAAGTGCTATCTGTCTAAAAGAGCTGGATGCTTTTGATATTGAGGATGTGTTCTCGCAGCTTGATGATCAAGATGCTGTCGATGCGTACTTTTCATCGAAAGAAGAGGAGTCTACAGATGAAGTAGGTAAGGCTCCTAGTTCACACGTAGACACAACTGTTGTTCCTGCGGTTGACCCTAATGCGGACAATAACCTTAACGCTGGTTTTGTTTCTGCAGACGCGGAGTCTACCTATGCTTATAAGCCAAGTGTTGAAGGTAAGGTGTTAACTCGCAGTAAGCTTACAGACGCTAATGGTACGCCGATTTCTGGGATCAGTTTTGTTAGTCCTCAGTATGGTTTTGCGTCAGTAGAAAAGCGTGGTTCAGGTGACTTTGATGATTTGGATGCGAGTAATACGCCGATTTTGATCCTTCAGGCATACCCACCTAAGTTGGTTCAAGATGGCATGACTAACCAGTTTGTTGCTGACTTGGGTAACCCGAACTTAAACCAAGACGATATTACGGCTCTTATTAACTATGTTAATGACGGTGGCAATATCTTGTTTATGGATGCGATTCAAACGACTAATCCTGAACCTGTTGGACGCTTGGCAGATGCCGTAGGTGTATCTCTTGGTGGTGAAAACGTTACCCCGACAAACCAAGCTTTCTGCGGTAGCTCTTATTACTGCCAAGCACCGTACCCTAATCTTCACGTGAAGAGTGAAAAGGATATGGTGGTACTAGAGCGTTTTCAAGATAACCAAGGAGAACCTCCATTCACGGTCAATCAAGATGGTACGGTTGAGTGGCTCAAAGATGAGTCGAAGATTAAGTTTGAGATCCCGACTTATGAGGTTACTAAGTTAGACGCTGAAGGGAAGCCAGTGCTTGATGCGTCTGGTGTAACAGTAATGGAGAAAAAATCCGCACGTATCTTTGTTGAATCGGCAGAAGAGCGTGAAGCGGCGATCAAAGAACTGCAATCTGCATTTGTTGGAACTGATCTTTGTACAAACGATTATGAATATGAATTTAACTGTATTGAGACTCGTTCTGGAGACGGTGTTACTGTTCGTGGTGCTTATCATCGCGCAGACTTTGATCGCTATGAAGTAAGTGAAGCTGTTGTTGGTAGCATGGTTAAAGCGGCGAACTTGGGCACTAACTTTACGGCGCTTTATGAGCATGAAATTGACTATAGAACAAAAGGTACTCAAGGTAAGCGTCTGTCTAACAGCGAATTGAATCAAGCGTTTGATAACCTGTCTGTTTGGATGTGGAATGACAACGCATACCATTTTGAAACAGAAATACAAGATGAGTTGGGGTTCAAGCAGGCTGTTCAGTTCCTTAACTGTTATACAGAAGACTTACATCAAACAGACACAATGGATGCACAGTGTCCTGTTGACCTAAAAGCGTCGTTAGTCGCTAATGGAATGATTCATGGCGAAGGTGAGTTATCTGGGCAGTTGAATCCTAGCTATCCATTAAATTACATGGAGAAACCTCTGACTCGTATTATGTTGGGGCGCTCATTCTGGGATCATGAAATCGTTGTTGATACCACAATGTATCCGGGTCGAACTTCGGGGGCATCTTCGTCAAGTACGGTAATGGTTCAGACCAACGGTAAAGCGGTGACGTATTCGGCAGGAAACAATCAATCGACAGGTCTGTGGGCACCTCAATTACAAGAAGTAACCATTCAAGATGGCGTGGCAGCTATGATTACTGTGATGATCGCGGATGATCTTACAGGTAAGCCGAATCACGAAACGAGTTTGAAACGCCCTCCACGTATGCAAACCAGCTTTGACTACAATGGTTCGAGCTTAACTTTCAAGGTTCCATATGGTGGCCTTATTTACATTCAACCGAAAGTAAAAGAGCTTGGTGAAGTCTCGTTTAGCATTGATGGCGCGTTAAAAGCGGCTTGGTGGAAAGAGGGACAGTGGATTAACACTATTCAATCGGCAGACGCACCAATTGCAGAAATCGATACGGGTTCATTTATTTACACTACACCAATCAGGAATCTAGAATCCGCTGATTTGAACCAATTCGCAACAGATATGAATCGATTCGCTGAAGCGGCAAGTGACTTCTACGGGCGTGATGAGAAACAAAGCACTGGTTTACACCGTAGGTTCACTTATCCAGAACTGAATGCGTTCCGCCATCGTTTTGTGAATGACGTGCAGATTTCGATTGGCGCTGCTCACTCTGGCTACCCAGTGATGAATTCAAGCTTTAACGCAAATCGGACATACATTCCAACCAACCCTGTGAACGATTGGTTGTTGTGGCATGAAGTTGGTCACAACTTAGCATCAGCTCCTTTCCTTGCGGCTGGTAGTACAGAAGTGACCAATAACCTTCTTGCGTTGTATATGCAGGAGTTAGAGGGGCGCAATGCAAACCCTGAAATGGATCGTATTAAATCGGATATTAAGAAAGCACCTAAATGGCTAGAGCTTAATAATGAACATGCGTGGTCACATGGTGATGCAGGTTTACGATTAGTTATGTTTGGTCAGCTAAAAATCTGGGCAAAATCGAACTTTGCAATTGATGATTGGTATACACGCGGCGCAAGCCAATCTGATGTGTATGGTGAAGATGAAGGCTGGAACATGTTCAAACTTATGCACCGTAAAGCTCGAGGTGATAGAGAAGGCGACTCGAATACGAACTATTGTAGTGCTAGCGAGACTGGGCTTTCTGGTGGAGACCTAATGATGGTGTGCGCTTCTTATGTTTCAAACTATGACTTAAGTGACTTCTTTGAAGTTTGGAACGTGGGCGAAACGTCCATGACTAATGCTGATGGCACGAAGTCTTATAGTGGCGGAATTAGCTCTAAAGGTCTTAGTGCGGTTGAACAATTAAAACTAGAGAAACCAAACAACAGTCCTTTGAATGTTGATTCAATTTACTAACGCTAATTATTGCTAAAGCATTTTATAGCTTAAAAACAAACGCCACACTGAAACTACGTGTGGCGTTTTTGTTGGAATGCTCTAGAAATTTCAGCTAGATCAGTCTTCTACATGATGTTTAATACTTCGGCTGCCATTGGTTGAGTGTCCTTGCTAGAGAAAGCAGGTTAAACTGTTCGCATCATAATTCTAAAGGATGGTGCCATGTACCACGGTCATATCTATTTCCCTCTGCGATTTGCAGAGCAAGCAGAAACACTGCGTCGGAAAATTTTAGCGGAACGTAAAGATGTATTAGAGGTTTTCCCATTAATACAGCGTTTGGTTGGTCCACATAAGATGCCAATGTTTGAGATTCACTTTGCGAACAAAGAGTCGGGCATTGTTGAATGGCTTGAGCAAGAACGCGGTGATATGTCGGTGCTTATTCACCCTGTAACTGGCGGTGAAGAAACTTTGGATCACACAGTACGAGCGATCTGGCTTGGTCGTGAATTGGGTGTCTTTGAAGAAACGCTTACTAGCTAATCAAATATACCAATATTGCACTTAACTCATTCCGACCGGAAAATACATGAACAATAAAAAGGCTCCTCAAATGAGGAGCCTTTGTTTTAAGGAGCCGTTTTACCAAGAAACCGGTTATCAAGAGCCTCTGGTTATCGGGCTGAACCGTTAACCAGAGTAGGGGGATTAAGCCTCTGCCGTTACTTTAGAGCCGCTCATCTTTTTAAGTGCTGCGTAGCCAAAGCCTGTTACTAGCGTACCTGCTGCAATCGCTACTAGGTACATAAGTACTGGAGAGATAGCGCCAGGAATCAGTAGTACGAATAGACCGCCGTGTGGAGCCATTAGCTGTGCACCAAACATCATTGATAGAGCACCTGTTAGTGCACCACCTGCCATACAAGCTGGGATAACACGCATTGGATCTTTCGCTGCGAATGGGATTGCACCTTCAGAGATGAAACATAGGCCAAGAACGAATGATGCTTTACCTGCTTCACGCTCGCCTGCTTCAAACTTGTCTTTCACTAGGAAAGTCGCAAGGCCCATACCTAGAGCTGGAACCATACCTGCTGCCATGATAGCCGCCATTGGTGCGTAAGTTTGCGAAGCCAGTAGACCAACACCGAATGTGTAAGCGGCTTTGTTTACCGGACCACCAAGGTCGAAACACATCATTGCGCCTAGAATCACACCTAGAAGAATCGCATTAGACGTACCCATGTTGTTTAGGAAAGTTGTCATCGCGCTCATCACGCCAGAAACAGGACCACCTACGATGTAAACCATCACAAGACCAGTGAACAAACTCGCGATAAACGGAATGATCAGGATAGGCTTGAGGGCTTCCATGGACTGTGGAAGTTGAACCTTGTCGGCAATGAATTTCGCTGCGTAACCTGCAATGAAACCTGCCGCGATACCACCTAGGAAACCTGCGCCCGTTGAGCTAGCCAGCATACCGCCAATTAGACCTGGAGCCAGACCCGGACGGTCGGCAATCGAGAATGCAATGAAACCAGCAAGAACAGGAATCATCAGTGCGAATGCAGAACCACCACCGATAGTCATCAGTGCTGCTGCCAGTGTGCCTTCTTCTTTAAACGCTTCGATACCGAATACGAAAGAGAGTGCGATGATCAAACCACCCGCAACAACCACAGGAAGCATGTGAGATACACCTGTCATCAGGTGCTTGTACACGCCTTTCTTCTCGTCAGCAGGCGCTGAATTTGAAGACGCTGTGTGTTGGTATGGTTTAGCTTCTGCGAATGCTTTTTCCATCTCTTGCTTTGTTTTCTTCAAAGCAGGGCTTGTTGTAGTTTTGTACAGCGCTTTGCCGTTAAAACGATCCAGAGGAACGTCGATGTCTGCTGCGATGATAACTAGATCAGCGTCTGCGATTTCTTGGTCTGTCAGTTGGTTTTTCGCACCTACAGAGCCGCGAGTTTCCACTTTGATTTGGTGACCTAGGCGTTTGCCTTCTGCTTCAAGCGCTTCAGCTGCCATAAAGGTATGTGCAACACCCGTTGGGCAAGCCGTAATCGCTACGATCTTCTTGCTGCCTGTGCTTGCTGTTGTAGAAGAGTTTGGAGAGGTACCGGTCACTTCAACAGTGCTTTCAGCTTGAGAAGCGTCTAATACTGTTGCTTCTGCTACCGCTTTCTCTAGAAACGCTTTTGCATCTGCAGTGCATTCAGAGATAGCCGCTTGGTACACTTTCTTACCAACAAAACGTGCTTTATCAACATTTTTGTTAGCTGCGATAACTACAACGTCGCTGCTGTCGATAGCGTCTTGCGATACAGTTGAATCAGGTAACACGCTTGATTGACATTCAATAGCAGCGTTCCAACCTAGTGCTTTTGTCGCTTGCTCTAACAAGCCCGCGGCGATGATGCTGTTTGCTACGCCACTTGGGCAAGCTGTGATAATGGTAATATTCATAATAAACCTTTTGTCCTATTTGCTTGTGTCTAACTGGCTAGTTGGAGCACTAAGCGCCTGTAATTGGATATTTTGTAGTACTGAATCCAGCTCTTGTTGGCTGGTGATGCCCACGCCTACCTGTGAAACTGCTAGAGCAGATAGGGCGGTTGCGAATTTAATAAGTTCTGGTTTTGGCATCTGTTGCATTTGACCCCAACATAGACCAGCAACCAATGTGTCACCTGCGCCTACCGTGCTTACTACTTGCATGCGCGGTGGTTGAGCATGTAACCATTCACCTTGGTTAAGCCACATCACGCCTTCAGCGCCAAGTGATACCACGATATTCTCGATGCCTTTTTCACTTAGGGCTTGGCCCGCGTGTTGGCATTGGTCACGAGTTGTCAGCTCTGCATTGAACAGCTGAGACAGCTCTTCATCGTTTGGTTTGATTAACCATGGTTGTGCATTGATACCGGCTTTAAGTGCGTCACGGCTGCTATCAAATAGAACCTTCTTACCTAAATCGTGTAAGCGTTGAACCCAAGAAGCGCAAAGCTCAGGAGAGATACCTTGTGGCAAGCTGCCTGCAATGACGAAATAATCGTGCGTTTCAGCAAGTTCTAATAGGGTTTCTTCGAACGCTTTAATCGCGTCAGCATCAACAGGAACACCTGGGAAGTTGATGTCGCTTACTTGGCCTGAATTCTCTACCAATTTCACGTTAATGCGAGTTGCGCCATCAACACGGATGAAGCGGTCAGTTGCGCCCATCTGTTCAAACAGTTGGCAGAACGCTTCTTCGTTATTGCGACCAAGGAAACCTGTTACGGTCACTTTCGCGCCAAGCTCTGAAAGAACTTTTGCGACGTTTACGCCTTTGCCCGCTGCATGCAGAGAGCCTTTGTTTACTAGGCTAACTGAACCTACATTTAGTGCGTCGATAGCGCCTGTCAGGTCTAGAGCAGGGTTAAGCGTTACGGTAACGGCTTTGATTTGTTTATCAGACATATCGACTCCTTAACCTTCGCCAAGGCCTGAAGCGATAGCTTTACCAATCGATTCAAGTGCTTGTGCTGCATCGTCACCTTCAGCAACAAACTGAAGCTGGTGGCCGTGTTTAACGCCAAGCGCGATGACTTTCATCAAGCTCTTCGCGTTCACTTCTTTTCCGTCGCCATCTAGGTTTGAAACGCGGATCGTTGATTCAAACTTCTTCGCTTCAGCAACTAGCATTGCACCCGGACGAGCGTGTAGGCCGTGTGCGTTTTTGATTTTGAAGACTGCGCAGTTGTCGTCGTCTTGAGACGCTGTAGAAACCGCTTCACCTTTTAGAAGGCCAATCACTTGCGCTGCGTCAGCGGCTAACAGTTGTTGCTGTTTACCTTCAAAAACCATCTTGCTTAGGTTTGCCAGAATAGATTGGTGCGCGCTGTTACAAGCGGCGAATGCTACCAATGCTTTAACTGGTGTGCCTTCGTATTCACAATGGTTCGCTGTTGAAACGAAAGATACGCCAGTGCGAGTTACACCTTTGTCGCTGCCCAACAACCACAGGCCTTGGCCTAGGTGAGTTGGTGTTTTCGTTACTAGGTCAGCAACGAATGCGTTGTCTGTGCAACCTGTGTTCTTAAGTAGACCGCCCGCAACTGCAGACATTTGAATCATGTCGCTTGCAGGGAACAGTAGCTGAACTAAAGAAGCGTCTAGGTCGGCTTCAAGCTGAACTTCGCCGTTAAGTAGAGCGATGATTTCGTCTTCTGATTTAGCTTGCTTTAATTTCTCTTCAACACCGTCTGCCGCTAGAACCTTTGTTAGTTGCTTAAGAATGCCTAAGTGCTCGTCAGATTTCGCTGCAATACCAATTGCTACGTAAACACGGTTGCCGTCTGCCCAATCAATGCCTTCAGGGAAGTGGTGTACCGCAACGCCTGTCTCTTTTACTAGGCCACGCGTGTCAGTGGTTCCGTGAGGAATCGCGATGCCGTTACCTAGGAACGTAGAGTTCTGGTTTTCACGGTTCAGCATTCCTTCAACGTAACCAGAATCCACTAAGCCTTTCGCGGTTAGGTCGCTAGCAATGTTTTGGATTGCTTTGAATTTGTCTTCGGCAGTTTGGCCTAGAGTGATGTCAGATTTTGATAATTTAAGCATGGTGCCTCTTTAGCGTATCGCTTGAGAATTTGTGTATCGCTACGATTCAGTCTAGAGCAAGATTTATGGAGCTTAACTCTTTGTCTTATGCTTGCTGAATCGGTTCAGCATTCAGTGTAAAAAAATTCAGCAAAGCCGATTTTGGTTTTCAAAATAGTTTTGCTGCGTGTCGTAATTTCAGTTTCGTTAATAACGAGAAGTTGAATCACAACAAATGACGCTCAATCCATACAAAAGGATGATTGAAGTCACTTTTCAGATTTTGCTGAATCCTTTCAGCTTTTATACTGAATCGATTCAGCATATAATTCAACTAATCCGAGGATCAGATCATTGGTTATATGATCCTACGCACAAAATACAGGTCACCCATATGACACTTGATGAAATTGCTAAATTGGCTGGAGTATCGAAAACCACGGCCAGTTATGTCATCAACGGCAAGGCGCAGAAATACAGAATCAGTGAAAAGACTCAGCAGAAAGTCATGGCGGTTGTGGAAGAGTATAACTACCGACCAGACCATGCTGCTTCGTCGCTGCGTGCTGGTAATAGCCGTTCATTTGGTTTGATTATTCCTGATCTGGAAAACAGCAGTTATGCGCGTTTAGCAAAACTGATAGAGCAGAACTCACGTAAAGTGGGCTATCAGATTTTGATTGGCTGTTCAGATGATGACGCTGAAACCGAGCGAAAGGTCGCTGAAGCTTTGGTCAGTCGTCGTATTGATGCTTTGCTGGTGGCGAGCTCAATGCCAGACGCCAACGAGTTCTACTTGAAACTGCAAAACTCAGGTACCCCAGTAATTGCGATTGACCGTCCGTTAGACGATGAGCACTTTGCTTGCGTGATCAGTGAAGATTTCGAGGCTGCATTTGAACTGACCCACTCGATTCTCGATGACAGCATTCATAGTGTTGGCTTGATCGGTGCGTTACCTGACCTGAACATTTCACGTGAACGTCAGCTGGGTTTTGAAGCGGCGAATAAAGCACATACTCAACAAACAAGGCTAGCAGAAAACAAGCCGATGGTAGTGGGTTATGGAGAACACTTTGATAGAGAATCAGGGCGCGAGGTTTTTGAAGACTGGATAGCTAAAGGCACGGTGCCTGATGCGATTGTGACTATGTCTTACACTTTGTTAGAGGGTGTGTTGGATGTGATGGTTGAAAAGCCAGAGCTGATTAATCAAGTAAAACTGGCAACCTTTGGTGATAACCGACTGCTCGACTTCTTGCCTTTTAAAGTCCATTCACTGCCTCAGCAGTTTGAAGTAATTGCCGACAGCGCTTTTGCTTTGGCGCTGAATGCATCGGCTAAGCGTTACCAAGCTGGCATTGAACTCGTGCCAAGAAGCTTAGTGAAACGAGGCTAAACGCGGTTATATTAGGCTAATTCGTAAACGTATCTAGCTTGGGTTTAACAATAACCCCAGTTCTACGACCGCAACAATGCCGAGCAACAAAGCCAACACTTTCCAAAACTGGATCGGGTTTCGGTTTATCAAAGGTTGCTTGGCTTTGCTTTTCACCAAGCTTTGGTTTGGTGTGTAAAGGTCAGCGACAAAATCCCCCAACACTTGATGACGTTCGCTTGGTGATTCCGCGCAGGCTTTTTGTAATACCAAATCCACCCAGCTTGGTAAGTCAGCTCGTTTCTGTGTGATGGGTTGGTATTCCCATTGATGGTGACGAGATTGCTTAAGCGATTGGGCAGTCATTTCAGAGTAGGGCAATGCACCGGTTAGCATCTCATAGCCGATTACAGCGATAGAGAACAGATCAGAGCTGGTGGTCGCGCTGTTGTGCTTGATGGTCTCGGGTGCAATGTAATTGACCGCGCCTAATGGTGTGTCGTCCTTGTCAGTGAGCTCTCCCTCTTCAAGGCCTCTCACTAATACCGCACCAAGGTCGATGATTTTTACCTCACCATCACGTTGAATCATGATGTTCTCGGGCTTTAAGTCTCGGTGCACCATGTCTGCACGTTGTAATACTCGAATGCCTTGAGTGATCTTTTCTAATATGTCGCGCACTTCATTGAGTGACGGTTTTGGGTTGTCGTACATCCATTGTCTTAGGGTGATGCCTTCTACCCATTCGCAGATTTGGTATAAGAATTGCGAGTTCTCTGGCGTCGGGTAAACCTTCATTACTCTCTTGTTTTTTAGCAAGATCCCCGCCCATTGTTCATTAAAGAAAGCTCTGAGTTGCGAAGGGCTATCGTGATATTGAACGGAAGGGACTTTCAGCACGAACTCGGTTTGTGTCTCTTTCTGCATCACACGATACACATGGCTTCTTGAACCTGCATACAACACCTCAAGTACCATGAAGTTGTCGATACTTTGCCCGAGCTTTAAAGCGGGTGGGATTGCCCGTTTAGCCAGCTTCTCATGGAATTCAATCAGCGAAGGTTTAGGCAGATGGCTGACTTGCACAATCAAGCAGCTCACGTTGTCTGAGCTATTGTGGCTTAAAGCGGTGTTACAGATGGTTTGCGCTGCGTATTCGAAATCCGCTCCGGGTTTATCGATGTGTTCTTTGAAGGTGTTGGGAGATACAAACTCGTGCACGCCATCAGATGTCAGGATAAAGCAGTCGTTTTTCTTGATAGGCAGGGTTTGATAGTCAACGTTGAGTTGGTTGTCCATGCCTAAGGCGCGTGTTAGATAATGCTTCTGTCCCATATTTTTACGCGTGTGGTCGCGGGTCAGTTGGCGTAATTCTCCATCTCTTAGTAAGTAGATACGGCTGTCGCCCACGTGGAAGATATGCGCGGTGTTTGATTTGAGTATCACGCTGCTGAACGTCGAAACGAGGGCATTGTGGTTCACTTGTTGTGCGGGATGAATATTAGAAACAGACGTGTTGAAGAGCCAAGAATTGAGGGACGTTAAGACCTTTTGCGCCGAACGTTGGATGCTCCAGCTTTGGGGAGTTGCGTAATAGTCGTCGATAAACTGCATCACGCTGGTGTGACTGGCTTTCTGGCCGTGTTCACTGCAACTTGCGCCGTCTGCTATGCAGGCAACACTGCCTTTCAACTCTTGCTCTGCGCGAGTTTTTGGGTGTTTTACAATGATGGCATCTTGGTTTTCATCTCGTACGCCTTGATTCGAATAACCACCAAACTTAAGCGTTAACTGGTTGTTGGATTCTGGCGTGATGACTTGCCCTTGGCTGAATGAAATTGTCATAACTGGTCTTCTTCTTAACTGCTCTTCTTCCCGCTTCCTTGACAGAACATCCTAGGAAGAACAAAAGCCCTAGTGAACTTAGAGCCTTTGAACGAAGCACCTAGCATTGATGTATCCGCTAAGGTGCTTCTCCCGATTCAATAATATCAATGCTTCATAGTACAGACCTAGCTTGAAACATTAATCAGCGTGACACTGCCATCGTCGTTTACTTCGGCGATTTGACCGTTAGGCTCTTCCATGAACAGTAGAGTCACAAAGCCAAGTACCGCTGTTGCAGCAATCACTAAGAAGAAGGTTTGGTAGCTCACGAATGACAACACAGTTAGGTAAACTACTGCACCCACGTTACCGTAAGCGCCCGTCATACCTGCAATTTGACCTGTCATACGACGCTTGATTAGAGGAACCGTTGCGAATACCGCACCTTCACCCGCTTGCACGAAGAAAGAACACGCCATCGCCGCAACAACCGCTAGCCATACAGGCCATGTGCTGTCGACTTGACCCATTGCGAAGTAACCCACAGCAAGACCAATCGTTAGAATAAGCAGTGTTGGTTTACGACCGAATTTATCTGAAATCCAACCACCACCTGGGCGAGACATTAGGTTCATAAAGGCATAAGCCGATGCAACCATACCTGCAAGAACCGGTGTTAATTCAAAGGTTTCAGAGAAGAACAGTGGCAGCATAGAAACCACAGCCAGTTCAGAACCAAATGTTGCGAAGTACAATACGTTAAGTACCGCTACTTGCTTGAACTTGTACTGGTGAATCTCAGGCACTTCTTCTTTAAATACGTTCTTGTTTACTTTCCAAACTTGCGACACTTCGTACACGTAAAGTGCTGCTAAACCTGCATACACAGAGTAAACCGCCATGTCAGACAACATGTTGATGTTGCTTGGTGATAGCTTCCAAGTCAGTAGCGCTAAAGCGGCATACATAGGGATCTTCATAATAAGTAGGAAGAAAAAGTCACCCTTTGATGTCACTTCCATTGCTGTTACTTGAGCAGGCTTGAAGTAAGTAGAACCTTTTGGTGTATCTGACACGTTTTTGTAGAAGATAAACGAGAACGCTAAGCTCATTACGCCAGTAATACCGACCGCATAACGCCAGCCGTCTTCACCACCAAACGCTAGAGCGAGAGTTGGAAGTGTGAACGCTGCTGCTGCTGAACCGAAGTTACCCCAACCGCCGTAAATACCTTCTGCTGTACCCAGTTCGTTGTGTGGGAACCATTCAGACACAAGACGAATACCGACAACGAAACCTGCACCAATGAAGCCCAGTAGGAAACGAGCGATTGCTGCTTGAATGAAAGAGTCTGCCAGAGCAAACATGAAACAAGGGATAGAACAGACCGCGAGTAGCGAAGAGTAAACCAACCTTGGGCCGTATCTATCGGTTAGCATGCCTATTGCGACACGTGCCGGAATGGTCAATGCAACGTTGAGGATCAGGAGGGTTTTGATCTCTTCAGTAGAAAGACCAAGCGTAGTTTTTACCATTTGCAGTAGTGGGGCAAAGTTGAACCACACAACAAAGGTAATGAAAAAGGCCATCCAGCTTAGGTGTAAGACCTTCATCTTACCCGTAAATGAAAGCAGCGAAAATTTAGTGTTATCCATGGTTTAAATCCTTTAAATCTGGAAAATTACCCGGTTTGTGCACCTGCGTTACTTCCGAACTTAGAACGCTTTTAATGTGCATAAACCCTGTGCCGAAATTGCGCACGCCAATAAGCGTTTGCATGATGGTGTCGGCGGTTTAGTTAACTGGCGATAGCAAGTGGTGTGAGAACTTGAACTTGTTCTCCTTGTTTGCGAACTTCAAATTTCACGAGCTTGAGCTCAGGCTGTTCAAGACATTCGCCAGTTTCTAAGTGGTAATGCTGCTTGTATAAGGGTGAGGCCACGTAAGGTTCTCCGCTTAATGAACCAATTATACCACGTGACATCACATTCGCCTTGCCGATAGGGTCGTAATTAGAGAGCCCATAAAGCGTGTCGCTGCGCTTGCAGTAAAAAATAGCCACTTGGTTATCGTCTACTTTGGCGCAAATTCCCCCGTTTGGGGTTAGATCGCTGGTGCTGCATACGGTTGTCCAATTTTCCATGACTTTCTCCTAGTCTAAAATTGAGTTTTTATTTTTTTATTGATGAACTTGATGAACCTGATGAAATTTATGAAACCTCAGTCACTTCGATTTGGTCTGCTTTAGCGAGCTTTTCATCGCGTTTTGAATCGGAAGAAGAGCTCAAGCTCGGCTTAGGAAAACGCTGCTCTCGTTCTTTGATGAATGACAGGCTAGTGTCCATTTCTTCGCTGTTGATGTAGTGCTGGAAACGCTTCATTTTTTCAGGGTTTTCGATGGTGGTTTTCCACTCACATTGGTATTTTTCGATGTTAAGGGCGATATCGGCTTCAAGTTCTTCAGCAACGTTGAGCTTGTCTTCAATCACGACTTGCTTGAGGTATTCAATGCCGCCTTCAAGGTTTTCCATCCATACCGATGTACGCTGTAGGCGATCCGCGGTACGTGTGTAGAACATCAGAATGCGGTCGATGTATTGCAGCAGGGTGGTTTCATCAAGGTCGGTCGCGAAAAGGTCACCATGGCGAGGGCGCATACCGCCGTTACCACAGATATAGAGGTTCCAACCTTTGTCGGTTGCGATAATGCCAAAGTCTTTCGATTGGGCTTCTGCACATTCACGAGTACAGCCAGAAACCGCAAACTTGATCTTGTGTGGTGAACGCAAGCCTTTGTAGCGGTTTTCTAGTCGAATCGCTAAGCCAACACTGTCGTCGACGCCGTATCGACACCAAGTGCTGCCCACACACGATTTCACGGTACGTACCGATTTACCGTAAGCGTGGCCAGTTTCAAAACCAGCATCGATTAGCTTTTTCCAGATGATTGGCAGTTCGTTAAGTTGCGCACCAAATAAGTCGACGCGTTGACCACCGGTGATCTTGGTGTAAAGGTCGAATTCTTTAGCGACTTCGCCAAGCACGATCAATTTATCTGGAGTGATTTCACCGCCTGCAATACGCGGAACCACCGAGTAAGTGCCGTCTTTTTGCATGTTACCGAGGTAGATGTCGTTGGTGTCTTGCAGTTCGATATGTTGATCTTCAAGGATGTAATCGTTCCAGTAGGAAGCCAGAATCGAACCGACAGCCGGTTTACACACGGTACAGCCCAATCCGTTTCCATGAGAATCCAATAGCTCATCGAAGGTCTTAATTTTGTTGACGCGGATGATGTCAGTTAGCTCTTGGCGAGAATACGAAAAGTGCTCACAGATATCGTTAGAGACTTCCACACCTAGGTTACTTAGCTCGCTATCGAGAACCTGTTTAGCAAGGGCAGAACAACCGCCACAACCTGTTGAAGCATTAGTGGTTTCTTTCAATGCGGCCATCGTGGTGCAACCCGCTGAAACCGCGTCTTTAATGTCGCCTTTGGTTACATCAAAACACGAACAGATCACTGCGCTATCGGGCAGAGCTTCAACACCCATTGCCGAACCTGAATCATCCGCGACATTAGGTAGAATCAGTACTGATGGGTTTTCAGGAAGAGGCATGTCATTTTGCTTTATTTGCAGTAGCGAACCGTAAGCCTCTGCATCACCGACCAATACTGCACCGACAATCTTTGTGCCGTCTGCCGAGATGATCAGGCGCTTATAAACTTGTTCAATTTCATCGTTATAGGTATACGACTGAGCGCCTTCTGTCTTGCCATGTACTTCACCAATACTGGCCACATCGACGCCAAGCAGTTTGAGTTTGGTGCTCATGTCGGCACCAGTAAATGCAGCATCGTCAGTGCCGCCGGAGACAATATGCGAAGCCGCGACTTTCGCCATGGAGTAACCGGGTGCGACTAAGCCGAAGATCTTGTTGTCCCAAAGCGCACACTCACCAATCGCATACACGTTGTCGATGTTAGTTTGGCAGTGATCATTAATCACGATGCCGCCACGTTCACCAATGGCGATATCAGAGCTGCGAGCTAGGGCATCTTGAGGGCGAATACCTGCAGAGAACACGATCATATCGGTTTCAAGGTGGGTGCCGTCTGCAAAGTTCATTCTGTAGCGAGCGCTTTCACCCGCGACTATCTCAGAGGTCGCTTTCTCGGTATGAACCTGCACACCAAGGTCTTCAATTTTTCTGCGCAGTAGGGCACCGCCACCGTCATCTAACTGTACGGCCATCAGGCGAGGTGCAAATTCAACAACATGGGTTTCCAAGCCAAGGTTTTTGACTGCGTTTGCGGCTTCTAAGCCAAGCAGGCCACCACCAATCACCACGCCAGATTTGCTGCCTTTGCTTGATAATTCAATGGCGTCTAGATCTTCGATGGTGCGATAAACGTGGCAGTGTTCTTGGTCGTTACCGGGAATAGGGGGAACAAAAGGGAATGAACCGGTCGCCAGAATTAAGGTGTCATAACTCTCGGTATGTCCCGATTCAGTCACAACGCACTTATTTTCAGTATCCAGTTGAGCGACTCTCGCGTTGAGAAGGTAATTGACGCCATTGCTTTGGTAATACTCTTCGCTGGTTAATGCCAAATCATCAGCATTTCCGCGCTTGAAGTAAGCCGTCAACTGAACTCGGTCGTAGGCCAGCCTTGGCTCTTCACTAAAAGTAATCACATCAAACTCATCACTGTCTGATTGCAGGATGTTGTCGATAAATTTGTGTCCAACCATGCCGTTACCAACAACGACGATTTTCTTCTTGCTCATAATCCATTCCTTATTCTCGGCGTCACCATCACTAGCATCTAATTTCTAGTCGTTAGCAGATGAATACCGGGTTGAGATTCCACTCAATTCATAATCATCAAGAAAAACAAAAATGTTTTTTCTAAGTCTTGGTTTCTAGTGGAGCAAGGAGGGTGCCAGATTGCGAGTTGTTCATTCAAATAAAATTTAAATTATATATTTCAATGTCTTAAAAATTGAGGGTGGCACGTAATTACCCCTAAAGTGGTATGTAAAATTTTTGTTAGATTTATATAAATGAGCGTTTGTGGTGCAACTTTCTGCAAGATGGTGCAAAAATTAAGTTTCTATCTTGGTTAAGTTGAAATCTATTCAGTATTGATATTTTGTTTTTTATTAAGTTATTGTTTTTAATGTGAAATATTTCATTTTTGTCGGCTGGTGTTAAGTGGCGTGCTATTTGCTTGGTTTGAATTATTACAATTATGGATAATTGAGCGAGAAACGGATGACCGATTCAAACAGCGGCTGGATAAAATCAACCTGTGCTTATTGTGGTGTAGGGTGTGGAATAGAAGCGAGACCGACATCGTTAGGAAAACTAGAAGTGCGTGGTGATAAAGATCATCCATCAAACTATGGAAAGCTATGTACTAAAGGGATTGCGCTTGGTGATACCGTAACGCCTTTAGGACGCCTAACACAGCCTGCTCATATTCAGAATGAGCAAAAACAAGAGCTGGACTGGAACAGTGCCACTCAGTTGGTCGCAGACAAATTCAATCAAACCATCGAAGAGTTTGGGGCCGATTCGGTTGCGTTCTATGTTTCTGGTCAGCTGCTTACCGAAGACTATTACGTTGCCAATAAATTGATGAAAGGCTTCATCGGCAGTGGCAACATCGACAGTAATTCTAGGCTATGTATGGCTTCAACCGTGGTTGGGCATAAGCGAGCATTTGGCGCAGACACCGTACCTGTCTGTTACGAAGATCTCGAGCAAGCCGATCTGGTTGTGATTACAGGCTCCAACCTAGCATGGTGTCATCCGGTACTTTTCCAAAGGCTAAGAGCCGCGAAACAAGCCAACCCTGCATTGAAAGTCATCGTCATCGACCCGCGTTATACCGATACCTGTGAAATCGCAGACATTCACTTGGCATTGGAATCTGGCTCAGACGTGGCGCTGTTTAACGGCTTATTGGGCTATCTCGACGATAACGACAAGCTAGATGCAGACTACATAGAAAACCACACTCAAGGCTTTACTGAATCAATTCGATCTGCGACTCACTACCGTTATACAGAGTCAGGTTATACCGAATCAGGCTGGGGCGACAAAAGCGTTCCTGAGCTCACAGGGTTAACAGAGCAGCAGCTAAAACAGTTCTACAGTTTGTTTGCATCGAATGAGAAGGTGCTGACCATTTACTCCCAAGGCGTGAACCAATCGACACAAGGGTGTGACAAGGTGAATGCGATTATTAACTGCCATTTAGCCACCGGGAAAATCGGTAAGCCGGGCATGGGGCCATTCTCAGTAACAGGTCAGCCGAACGCAATGGGCGGGCGTGAGGTGGGCGGTTTAGCCAATACCTTAGCGGCGCATTTTGAATTTGGTGATCCACAATCACACCAAACCGTCAGCGAGTTCTGGCAAACCGACAGCTTAGCCACACATGCGGGTTTAAAAGCGATTGACCTGTTTGATGTCATGAATGAGGGCAAGATAAAAGCCGTGTGGATCATGGCAACCAACCCAGTCGTGAGCCTGCCTGACAGCGAAAAAATCAAAGCCGCATTAGAGAAGTGCCCATTTGTGGTGGTATCTGACTGTATTGCCGACACTGAAACCACGCGCTTGGCCGATGTGGTGCTGCCCGCACAAGGGTGGAGCGAGAAGTCGGGTACGGTGACCAACTCTGAGCGCCGCATCTCACGTCAACGCCGCGTGTTACCAAGCCCAGGGGAAGCCAAACCCGATTGGTGGATTCTAAAAGAAGTGGCACAAAGAATGGGATTCAAAGAGCAGTTCGAGTTCCGCCACGAAGGCGAGATCTTCAAAGAGTATTGCGAGATGACTGCGCTCGGCAATGAAACAGGCAAAGCGCGAGACTTGTGCTTAATTGGACTCACGCAACTGGATGAGAAAGGCTATGGCGAACTCACTCCACAGCAATGGCCAGTATTAGAGTATCAACCAGAGATCATTGAGCAGCGCATGTTCACCAATGGCGAGTTCTTTACAGAATCTGGCAAAGCGCAGTTTATTGCGGTTGAACACGACAAGCCGATTGCCGATACTAGCCTGGAATTCCCGCTTATCATGAACACCGGTCGAATCCGAGATCAGTGGCACACCATGAGCCGCACAGGCTTGGCCGCAGGTTTAGGTGAACACACACCAGAACCCTTTGTCGCTATGCACCCAGATACCGTTGCTGAGCTTGGATTAGATGAATTTGGGCTAGATGCCTTCAACCACTCCACTATTAATCCAGTGGTGAAAGTGCGCAGCGCACAAGGCGAATGCCAAGCGCGCTTAGTGGTGACCAAAGAGATGCGCCGTGAACAGGTGTTTATGCCTATTCACTGGAATGCGCCAACTGCCAAAGACAGCAAACCATGCGACCTAATCTTGCCTCATACCGATGCTGCTTCAGGCCAACCAGAGTTTAAACACACACCTGTTGTGGTAGAGCCGTGTGGTTATCGCAGTGAAGCCGCACTGGTCAGCGACAAGGTGATGGATTGCAGCGGCTTTGATTATTGGGTTCGCCAAAGAGTGGAGGGCGGTTTTCTGTATCGCATCTCATCATCTAAGAACCCAATGGAGCTGGTGATTCAGCTTGCCAACACACTCGATGCTTTACCAGAACCCAACGCGGAGGCGATAAAATCACTCCATTACCACGGCAACAAATCATTCAAGAACTACGGCTCTGCCAAGCTGGGTCAGTCTGGCGTAAAGCAAGCCTTTGTGGTGAACAGTAAGCTCGATCATCAAAGCATCGACTGGCTGGTGGAATGTTTAACAAGAGAAGCCGATGAAGAATTTGAAGCCGATTTTTTGAGCACCATGGCGAAGTAATTACTACCTCTCACTCATCATACCTATAACAAAAACGCCGACAATCATGTCGGCGTTTTTGTTTGAGAACACGATTCCCAAGATAAAACCTTCTTGCCTGAACTGCGGTTTACTCACACATTAGGGAATTTTCTGCATTTTGCCGAAACTATATGGAAAATTTCTGCTTTTCGTCATGTTTGATACAAAGATAAGTAGGTAAGATGATGTTATTAAATGAGTTATTAGACTAAGTGTAGTGTGTCTTGGAAACTAGACAGAATTGTTTCGGGGACAAAATGCAGAATTATTCTGTCTAATATAGCTGTTAGCAATCACCACATAATAGTTAAGTTAGTAGGAAAACGTATGGCTTATGAAGCAAAAGTATTCAGAGTTCTTATCGCATCACCATCAGATGTGATAGAAGAGCGTGAAATTGCAGTAAAGACAATTCAAGAGTGGAATGATCTCAACTCTTCAGAAAGACAGATTGTTTTATTACCATTGCGTTGGGAAACTCATACCGCTCCAGAGTATGGAAAGAGACCTCAAGAAGTGATTAATCGTCAAATGGTTGATCATTGTGACCTTCTTATAGGTATATTTTGGACAAGAATTGGAAGTCCAACTGGAGTGAGTGATAGTGGAACGTTAGAGGAGATCGACGAAGCGGCTTCTTCTGGAAAACCGGTAATGCTCTACTTTTCAAAAATTAAAAAAGATCCAGATGAAATCGAACTAGAGCAATTGGTTCGCCTTCGTGACTTTAAGAACAAGACTTACCCTAAAGCTCTAGTTGAAAATTTTTCATCTCAAATTGAGTTTAGAGACAAACTTTCGAAACAAATAGAGCTCCAATTAAGAACATTGCTAACAGATAGTGACGGTAATTTTACTGGTAAAATTACCTCTGAGATCGATTTTGAATTTTCTAACGCTGAAACTGGCGAAAACCATGGAACTTCACTCAAACGAGAATGCACATTCTTGAATATTAATAACTACGATAACGTTCCTGATTACGAAGATGCTATTGAAAGAAAAGTTACTACACGTACGGCGGATGGTCGAGTTAGAGAAATTTCAATCGGTGGGACTCGAGACAATAAAGACTTCTATAGAGAAGTTGTCGATTATGCAGTCGCTGAAAAAATGTTCACTCCAATTGACTTTTGGCTAAAGAACAAAGGCTCATTGGGAGCAAAAGATCTTTATGTAGACATAAAGTTGGAATCTGACACTTCTAGCCTAGTTGTATTGACAGCAGCAGAGTTTGAGCTCAAAAAGCCTAGTAAGACAAAAGGTGAATTGTTCCCTAGTTTCAAGGGTACATATTATGAAGATATTTCAGTCGAAAAAGTTGAGGGACGACTCAATGAGTGGGAATTGAGTTTTGAGTTAAATGCTTTGCAGCCGAAACGTGAGATTTGCCCAGATACCGTTATATATATTGGAGCAGAAGAGTCTTGTACTGTGTCGTTCCACGTTACAATTTATGCAGATTCACTTCCTGAACCTATATGCCACAGTCTAACAGTAGATTTATCTGTTGAATCAGTAGAAATTGATGCGGTACAAATGCTGCAAGATTCGGGACAATTAGATTCGCTAAAGTCGGCCTAGATTGCTAACAAAGCGTTTAAGACAGATTCCCAACGCATGGCATTTTTCATTCCATCGTTGGGTTTAGTGTTTACGGTGGTATGGTTAGGTTTCGTGGTAGCGTTGCTTACTACTTAACGCGGCTACATGGATTCCCCCGGTTGTCAAACATCCGCTAAACTTATGTTGATGGGTTTTGGACTGCCGCTCTACATTCGGCCTACTTATCGACGATTCGCATCCGTCGTGGCCCTGATGACTTGCGCGACTGCGGTGCCTTATTCGTTAGATGACATCTAGTGTGTCCGCCGCATTAACAGGCTCTCCGCAAGTGGTCTTAACCTATCTCCATCATTAGCGTCTGCAATGACCCGGTGGGTTTAACTCTCTATGCTGCTTAGGTTTCTACTTAAGCAGCATAGTTTTCATATTC